>JAHZMC010000081.1 GCA_022599515.1 Betaproteobacteria bacterium | reverse complement strand
GACTGCGTTGCATTAAATAACATGCGTTTCATTGGATACTCCCGCGCTTAGCAGGCAGATGATGAAGTCAGGATTAAAGCTCTGAAGAGGGTGGCACACGTTGTGTGTCATTAACAAATGCTAAGATGAAGCAGGGGTTATTATTTTGATTTACTTTAGCTGACATAAGCTTGTTATTACTTATGCTAAATAATCGTTTTGGCGTTAATGTGCGCCCTTGGTTATCCACTATTTTGTTGCGGTCAACACGGAATGATTAATTAATATGTCAGTTAAATAGATTAAAATGATGCCTGTTATCGTTATAAATTCGTTAAAATCGTGTCTTCAGTAGCTTTAGTCGCACTTTGTACTTTTTATCTGCGGCGGCTAGAGCGCAATTTTATTTTATCGCTACTTAAATATGGCGAGCGGTATTAGCCAAATGTTCTTTTAAACTCATTAAAATAAATGAGTATCGTTAAAATAGTTTTTGTCTAAATTTGAACGACACTAGAGTATAGGCGCAATTGAGATTTTAAGCAAAAAATATGGCACAAGTAAGTGAGCACGCTGCTGCACAAATATTAGTGGATGAAGCGAGTGAAGGGCAGCGTGTTGATAATTTTTTAACTAAAATTCTCAAAGGCGTGCCTAAAAGTCATATCTATCGCATTTTACGTAGTGGTGAAGTGCGCGTGAATAAAGGGCGCGTAGATGCGTCACGCAAATTACAGATGAATGATGTGGTGCGTGTGCCGCCCATGCGTGTCTCTGCGAAGCAGGTGTCTGGCGATGAAACGCCGGCAGTCTCTAAATTTGCAGACGCGATTGTTTTTGAAGATGATGCAATGTTAGTGCTTAATAAGCCTGCTGGATTTGCTGTGCATGGTGGCAGTGGTGTTAGTCGTGGCGTGATTGAACAGTTGCGCTTGGAGCGACCAAAAGCCAAGTTTTTAGAGTTGGTGCACCGGCTGGATAGAGAGACCTCTGGTGTATTGTTATTAGCAAAAAGACGTTCAGCATTGGTTGCATTACACCAAGCGATTCGAGAGAATAAAACGGATAAGCGTTATGCAGTGTTGGTTGCTGGCGAGTGGAAAGACGTAAAGAAACATGTGACATTGGACTTGCAGAAATATGTGCTGCCGAGTGGTGAGCGCCGCGTGAATGTGGTGACGGATAAAGCAAAAGATAAGTTTAATGAGTCGCAGGTTTCAGAGACTATTTTTTATCTTAAACAGTCTTTTGACGGTTTTAGTTTGCTAGAGGCAAAATTAATTACAGGCCGTACGCATCAATTAAGAGTGCAGCTTGCGCACTTAGGTTTTCCGATTGTTGGTGATGATAAATACGGTGATTTTGAGTTGAATAAAGCATTGCAAAAGCAAGGTCTGAAGCGTATGTTTTTGCACTCTATTGAGACAAAGTTAAACCATCCAATCACGGATGAGCGTTTACATTTAATTGCACCTCTACCTAAACCGTTAGAGCAATTTATGCAATCGCTCAGTAAGAAGTCGTTATAAAAAGCAATTGGATTAAAAAAGAAAGAAATACATTGATTAATAGTAACAAAAAACAATTTGATTTGATTGTATGGGATTGGGATGGAACATTAGCTGACTCTACCAGCATGATTGCGAGCGCACTAGTAACATCAGCCGAGCAAGTTGGTTTGCCAGCGCTAGCCTTGCAAAAAGCGCGTAATGTCATCGGTTTGGGTTTGCGTGAATCAATTCAAACATTGTTTGGCAGTATTCCAGATGAACAAGCGCAAGCGTTGGCTAAGCAATATGCGATTAATTATTATGCAGGCGAGCAAGCTATTCCCTTATTTGAAGGCGCTGCAGCGTTGATTGCCGAGCTAGCAAGACGCGGACATAAGCAAGCGGTTGCAACAGGAAAAGGGCGGCGTGGACTTAATTCGGATTTGGCACGTTTAGAGTTGGCAAAATACTTTCAGGCAACACGCACTGTTGATGAGTGTTTTTCTAAGCCACATCCACAAATGCTAGACGAACTAATGGATATGTTAGTTGCAACACCTGAACGTACGTTGATGATAGGAGATAGTAGCTATGATTTGCAAATGGCGCAAAATGCAGGTGTGCAATCGCTAGCGGTAACTTTTGGCGCACACAGCAGCGAACAATTATTAAAGTTTGACCCTAAAGGAATTTTTAATACGTTTGTTGAACTAAGTGAATGGTTATTGCGCAATGCCTAGTAAAACGATAGTCTTTGACAGCAGTGAATTGCAAGAAAAGTCGCACGGTTTGCGATTTGATTTACCGCATTTAGGTGAGCATGCCACAGGATTTGTTATCCGATTTGATGGTAAACCGCATGCTTATGTCAATCAATGTGCGCATATGCCAGTTGAATTAGATTGGAATGAGGGTGAGTTTTTTACAAGAGAAAAAGACTTTATCATTTGTGCAACCCATGGCGCCTGTTATGTACCAGATACAGGACATTGCGCTTTTGGGCCTTGCAAAGGGAAACAGTTGCAAGTATTAAAAGTGACAGAAGAAAGCGATCAAGTGTTCATTCACCTTGATTAATTAACAAAAGCAAGACTCTAGAATTTACACAGGAAAACGAAAGATGGCAGAAGAAAACAATGCTCAAGATAGTCGCTGGCAGAAGGATGTGATTGAAAAGTTAGCGATGTCTAGTTTAAAAGAGCAAAAAGCAGCTAGACGATGGGGTATTTTCTTTAAAGTATTAACATTTATCTACTTGTTCGTCATCCTAGCTTACGCGCTGGGTTGGGTCGTAAAAGAAGGGAAATCTGCCGTTGGTGAACACACTGCGTTGATTGATGTTGCGGGCGTTATTATGCCCGGTGGTGAGGTGAATGCAGAGTCGTTTATCGATAGTTTGGCTGATGCATACGATAACAAAGGTACCAAAGGCGTTATTCTGCGGATTAACAGTCCTGGTGGCAG
>JAHZMC010000080.1 GCA_022599515.1 Betaproteobacteria bacterium | reverse complement strand
ACCTGCACAGTAATCACCTAAAGCTTCACAAGTGTCACGCCCCATAAAAATAGCACCAGCGTGTTTAATTTTTTTACTCATGCCTAATGGGTCTTCAACCGATAATTCCAAATGCTCTGGCGCGATGTAATTACTAATTTCAATCGCTTCATCTAAGCTCTCGACTAAAATCAGCGCACCTCTATCTGTAATCGAGGTGCTAATAATGTCTTTACGTGGCATTGCTTGCACTAGCTTCTGCATGCTCGCTTCCACTTTATCCAAGAAGTCTGCATCTGGCGACAGTAAAATAGATTGCGCTAATTCGTCATGCTCAGCTTGACTAAACAAGTCCATGGCAATCCAATCTGGATCTGTTTTACCATCGCAAATCACTAAAATTTCAGATGGCCCTGCCACCATATCAATGCCAACTACGCCAAATACACGGCGTTTTGCCGCTGCAACATAAGCATTACCTGGCCCTGTGACTTTATCCACTTGTGGCACAGTTTCCGTACCGTAAGCTAATGCACCAACCGCTTGTGCACCACCAATACAAAACACACGATCAACGCCAGCAATAGCTGCAGCGGCTAAAACCAACGCATTTCTCTCACCATTTGGCGTTGGTACCACCATGATTAATTCTTTAACGCCAGCTACTTTTGCTGGAATAGCGTTCATCAACACACTGGAAGGATAAGCCGCTTTTCCGCCTGGCACATACAATCCAACGCGATCTAAAGGCGTCACTTGCTGACCAAGCAAAGTACCATCCACTTCGGTATAACTCCATGATTGCATCACTTGTTTTTCGTGATATTGTCGCACGCGATCTGCCGCAGCTTGTAGCGCTTCACGCTGGCTTTCTGGTAATGAATTTAATGCTGCTTGCAATTCTGCTTGGCCAATTTCAAGCTCAGCAAGACTGCTAGCACTTGTTTTATCAAAGCGATTGGTATAATCCAAGACAGCCGCATCCCCCCGACTTTTAACGTCTTTTAAAATATCGGCTACGACCACATCAATTTTATCATCTTGTGCCGTCTCAAAAGCCAATAACGCTTTCAACGAGGCATCAAAATCTTTATCTTTTGTCGATAAACGTCGAATCTTCATACTTTACCTATTTGTTTGTGTCTACATTCATGGCAACTGCACGCGTAAAATCATCCAATATGGGTTGCAATGCAGAACGCTTTAACTTTAATGATGCTTGATTGACAATTAAGCGTGAACTAACATCACCCACATGCTCAACGGCTTCTAAATTATTGGCTTTCAATGTGCCACCAGTGCTGACTAAATCCACAATCGCATCCGCTAGCCCAACTAAAGGACCTAACTCCATTGAGCCATAAAGCTTAATCAAATCAACGTGCATGCCTTTTTCAGCAAAATGCTCACGAGCAGTTTTAACATACTTAGTGACTACTTTTAGTCGTGCACCTTGACGAATCACCGCTTCATAATCAAAGCCTTTACGTACAGCAACCATCATTTTGCACTTAGCAATTTGCAAATCTAACGGTTGATACAAACCATCACCACCATGCTCATCTAATACATCTTTACCTGCAATCCCAATATCAGCAGCACCATATTGCACATAAGTTGGCACATCAGATGCGCGCACAATAATCAGACGCACATCTTCGCGATTCGTTCCTAAGATTAGTTTTCTCGAAGAACCAGGCTCTTCTGTTGAATGTATGCCTGCCGCCGCTAATAACGGTGCGGTTTCGTCAAATATTCTGCCTTTAGATAAAGCAATCGTAATCATATATAATCTCTAATTAATGCGCTCTTTTAACCTTGGCGCCTAATGCAGTCAGCTTAGCTTCCAAAAACTCGTAACCGCGGTCTAAGTGATAAATGCGTTCAATGACAGTCTCACCTCTTGCCACCAAACCAGCCAACACTAAGCTTGCCGAAGCGCGCAAGTCGGTTGCCATCACCGTAGCACCATCCAAATGTGATACGCCTTGGACTAAAGCCGTATTACCATCAATGCTGATATCAGCCCCCAAGCGCTGCAACTCTTGCACATGCATAAAGCGATTTTCAAAAATCGTTTCAGTCACTTTAGAAACACCTTCTGCCATTGCATTCATGGCCATAAATTGCGCTTGCATATCGGTTGGAAAGGCAGGATGCGGTGCGGTACGGATATTAACGGCGTTTAATTTTCCATCACTCTTAACCGTAATTGTTTCTCCGTCAATCGTGACTTCAGCGCCCGCTTCACGTAATTTATCAATCACAGCATCTAGCAAATCGGCTTGCACATTGTTCAGTTTAACTTCGCCACCAGTCATCGCTGCGGCAACCATATAAGTACCTGCTTCAATTCGATCGCAGACAATATTATGGCTTGCACCATTCAGCTTTTCGACACCTTCGATGGTAATTACATCGGTGCCAGCACCTTTAATCTTGGCGCCCATTTTATTTAAACAGACTGCCAAATCAAACACTTCAGGCTCTTTTGCCGCATTTTCTAATATGGTCGTTCCTGACGCGAGCGCCGCTGCCATCATGAGATTTTCTGTACCAGTGACCGTGACCATATCCATATAATAACGCGCACCTTGCAAGCGCCGATTTGGCAAATGCAGTGTGCTGGCTTGAATATAGCCATGCGTAATATGAATCGCCGCACCCATTGCCTGCAAGCCTTTAATATGTAAATCAACTGGACGAGACCCAATGGCACAACCGCCCGGCAATGAAACGCGCGCACTCCCAAATCTTGCCAACAAAGGGCCCAAGACTAGAATAGAAGCACGCATGGTTTTCACCATTTCGTAAGTCGCCTCAAAAGAACCGACCTCACTCGCATCCAGCTTAACTTTATCTGCATCGCGCGTGACTTTAACACCCATAATATCAAGCAGTTTGAGCGTGGTATCAATATCTTTCAACGCTGCAACACTAGTTAACTCTAATGGCGTTTCAGCCAACAATGATGCACACAAAATAGGGAGTGCCGCGTTTTTTGCACCAGATACAGTGATTTCACCATGAAGCGGTATACCGCCTTCAATAATTAACTTGTCCAATTACTTGGCACCAGCTAACAATGTTTGCAATTCGCCGCTCTCATACATTGCTCGAATGATGTCAGAACCACCAACGAACTCGCCGCTCACATATAGTTGCGGAATCGTTGGCCAGTTTGCATATTCTTTAATGCCTTCACGAATGGCTTGATCTTGCAGCACGTCGATTGCAATATATTTCGCCTCACAAGCATCTAACACTTGCGTAGCAAGGTTTGAAAAACCGCATTGTGGGAATTTTGGGTTGCCTTTCATATAAAGCACCACTGGATTGCTTGTGACTGTTTCTTTAATTTTTGCTTGAATATCCATATTATTTCCTAATTAATCAATTACTTGTTTATTTCTGCCCACTTTTCAGGCGTCAATGTTCGCATGGAAAGTGCATGTATTTCTGCACGCATGCGATCTCCTAATGCTGCATACACCAGCTGATGCTGCTGTATCATATTTTTGCCTTCAAATGCAGGGCTGACGATAGTCGCTTCAAAATGCGTACCATCATCTCCTAAGACTTTGATGTAATCACACGCCAAATGGTCGGTAATATAACTTTCTAGTTGTGATGCACTTAACACGTTTACCCTCTAAATTAGCCTCGTAGTTTATAACCCGATTTTAGCATTTTTAAGCTCAACAGTACCAAAAGGGCTAAAAACGTTGAAACCACGAAAAAACTCACCCAAGGAGAAATATCACCTTTGCCAAAAAAACCGTATCGGAAGCCATCTATCATATAGAAGAACGGATTAAACTTAGAGATGGTTTGCCAAATTGGCGGCAGTGAATGAATTGAATAGAAAACACCAGATAAAAAAGTCAGCGGCATAATCACAAAATTTTGAAATGCTGCCATTTGGTCGAATCGATCCGACCAGATACCCGCAATAATACCAAATGCACCCAGCAAAGCACTGCCTAAAATAGCAAAGGTAATCACCCAAGCTACATGTACAAGCGGCAAATCAACAAAGAAAAGTGCAACCAAATAAATACTCAAACCGACGATCAAGCCGCGCACAATGGCCGCGGCTAGAAAAGCTAAAAAGAATTGTAGGTAGGTTAATGGCGTTAATAGCACAAAAATAATATTGCCCATGACTTTTGATTGAACCAAGCTCGAAGAGCTATTAGCAAATGCATTTTGTAATAGCGACATCATGATTAAGCCTGGAATCAAAAAGGCGGTATAAGGCACATCGTCATACACTTGCACGCGCCCCTCCAATACATGCGAAAAAATGAGTAAATAGAGTAAAGCGGTAATAACAGGCGATGCGATAGTTTGGAACGCAACGCGCCAAAATCGTAAGACTTCTTTTTTAAATAGCGTATAAACGCCTCTTGTTTGTTCGTTAATTAAACTCATGCGCCACCTACTAACGATAAAAACACATCTTCTAAATCCGCTTCGATTAATTGCATATCATCAATTTCAGCATTTACTTTGCGCAATTCACTTAAGGCAAACTCTACTTGGTTCAGTTCAGTTAATGCTAATGAAAAGGTTGCACCTTCCACTTTTTTAAGCAATGGTCGCAAGCTCTCTGGCAAGTCACCTGATTTCAATGTAATGCAAAGGTTTTTAGCAGCAAACTTACTGAGTAGGTTTGCTGTGGTATCCAAAGCCACTATTTCACCTTGCTTCATCATTGCTACACGCGAACACAACTCTTCGGCTTCTTCCAAATAATGGGTAGTCAGAATAATGGTATGCCCCTCTTTGTTGAGCTTTTTGATAAAAGCCCACATCAACTGTCTTAGCTCAACATCAACACCAGCAGTCGGCTCATCCAACACGATGACTGGCGGTCTGTGTGCCAAAGCCTGGGCAATTAATGCACGTCGCTTCATACCGCCAGACAATCGACGCATATTGGTGTGTGCTTTATCAGTCAAACCAAGAGATTCAATAATCTCATCTACCCAAGCATCATTTTCTTTACCGCGACCGAAATAACCCGCTTGAAAACGTAGCATTTCACGCACATTAAAGAAAGGATCAAACACTAGCTCTTGTGGCACAACGCCCAATGCCTGCCTTGCTGCCTGATAATCAGTCACAACATCATGCCCCATAATGGCAGCATTACCGGTGCTTGGTCTTAATAAACCTGCAAGAATATTGATTAATGTTGATTTTCCTGCGCCATTTGGGCCAAGCAAACCAAAAAATTCACCCTGTTGCACAGTTAAATCAATCCCTTTTAAGGCCTGTAGAGAACCAAAGTGCTTTTGAATATGCTCAATTTTGATTGCTGGA
Source organism: Betaproteobacteria bacterium (assembly GCA_022599515.1). Taxonomy (GTDB): domain Bacteria; phylum Pseudomonadota; class Gammaproteobacteria; order Burkholderiales; family Methylophilaceae. The sequence continues at coordinate 19,898 of JAHZMC010000080.1, read as the reverse complement.
ACCGTCAAGATAGCTTTCTAAAAAAATAAAACGACTTATATAAACTGCTCATAAAATGAAACCCCATCTTAAGCAGATGGGGTCAAGATGTGTAATACCAAGTGCTAGATAATATTACGACTCAATTAGTGCTGTTACGCCGTATAAAGCCGTCAAACTAGTGAGATTTTTAGGTAAATTCACAAAGGTAATTTGCTTATTTTCCGCTACTGCCCTACGTTGCCACTCCAACATTAAACTGACTGTAGACGTATCAACCTCTCCAACTTTGGCAAAATCAATCACTGCCTCATCAGTCAACGTCAATCGCTTACTTGACACCAATAAGCTATTTGCATTGTCCATCCCAATATCACCAGTGATATCCCAACGCTTTTCATTCTGAATAATTGCTGTCATCATCAACTTCTAAATCAATTATTTGCCAGCAGCACTAGCGTTTTTACTCGCTAATTTTTTGATGAGACTATCTAAACCATTCTGACGCACTTCTTGTGAAAATTGGCCACGGTAGTTGGTCACCAAACTAACACCCTCAATCACAATGTCATACACTTTCCATGTATTGTCTTCTTGCGCCAAAGAATAATCTACTGCAATTGGCTGACCACCACTTTGAATAATTTTTGTTTTCACTGAAGCTGTTTTAGCGTCATCCACCATGCGTAATGGCAAAAACTCAATTTTCTGATCTTTATATTTAGATAGCGCAGTCGCATAAGTGCGTAACAGCAAGGTGCGAAACTCTTTTTGAAAACTCGCTTTTTGTTCAGCTGTCGCTCTTGTCCAGTTTTTACCTAATACTAAGCGTGATACGCGCTCAAAGTTAAAGTTAGGTAAAATCTTCTCTTCTGCTAATGCAAATATTTTAGCCTGATTACCAGCTTGAATATCTGCATCCGACTTAACAATCTCCAACACATCTTCTGCAGTACGTTTAACTAATGCATCTGGTGATTCAATCGCAAAGGCAACACTGCTAAAACAAAACAAACTTAACGCAATAAAAAAGTTTTTCAACATATTCATATCCTAATTATATTTAAAGCCTTGAGACGGCTCTTAATTGACCAAGTCGTCCAAAGGATTCTCAGTTAACGCATCATCCTCTGTTTTGGTTGATTCAGCTGGCACTGCTGTAGCTGGTGCTGGTTCCGATGCTTTATTATACAAGAACTGACTAATCATCTTTTCAAGCACTACAGCATCTTGTGTATGGGCTATTTTATCGCCATTTTTCAACACTTCTTCGTCACCACCTGCTTCTAAACCAATATATTGCTCACCCAACAAACCAGCCGTATAAATATTAGCAAACGTATCTGCAGGGAATTGATAGCTTTTATCGACATTTAAACTAACAATCGCTTCATAAGTTACCGTGTCAAATCGAATCCCCTCAACGCGGCCAACAACCACGCCAGCGCTTTTTACTGGCGCACGCGGCTTTAGACCTCCAATATTCTCAAATGCAGCTTCAACCATATAGGTCTCACCAATATTACTAGTCGTTAAGTTGCCCACTTTCATGGCTAGGCCGAGCAGTGCGGCGACACCTAGCGCAACAAATATCCCTACCCATAAATCTATCGTTGTTCTGTCCATCTCGGCTCCACCCTTATTCTTACACAATCATAAACGAAGTTAATACAAAATCCAGCGCCAATACAACCAATGACGATGTCACCACCGTTCTTGTTGTCGCGCGACTAACACCTTCAGCTGTTGGTGGCGCGTCATAGCCTTCAAACAAAGCAATAATCGTACACGCAACACCAAATACAATACTTTTGATCACACCATTCACAATATCAAACTGCCAATCAACGTTTGCCTGCATTTGCGACCAGAATGCGCCAGAATCGACACCAATCAGCGGCACAGCAACCAAATAGCCGCCTAAAATACCAATCATAGAAAATAGCGCAGCTAATATAGGCAAAGCAATCACACCCGCCCAGAATCTTGGTGCAATCACACGCGAAATAGGACTCACTGCCATCATTTCCATCGCAGCCAATTGCTCAGTTGCTTTCATCAAGCCTATTTCAGCTGTAATTGCCGTGCCTGCTCTGCCGGCAAACAACAATGCGGTAACCACTGGTCCTAATTCACGCACCAAGGCCAATGCAACCAGCACGCCGATTGCCTCGGATGATCCGTATTTCTGCAAAGTATTGTATCCCTGCAAAGCCAATACCATGCCCACAAAAAAAGCAGATACCGAGATAATCACTAAGGACATCACACCAGTGAAATACACTTCACGTACCACCAAACGAAAACGTCGGAAGCTTTCACCTGAAGAAATGAGCATCAAACCAAACAAACGCGCACCAGCACCTAAGCGCCAAACTTTGTCGATAAAATCACTACCAAGCTTGCTTAAAGAGCGAACCAAACGAATTAGAATCTTAGAACGTATCATTCTTTAACTTATCCTAACAAATCTAGCTTGTAATCAGCAGCTGGATAATGAAACGGCACTGGACCATCTTTTTCACCATGCACAAACTGATGGATGAACGGAAGTGTAGATTGACGCAAATCTTCTGGTCTACCTTCAGCTGCTACCACGCCATCAGCTACAAAATAAATATAATCCGCAAAAGAAAATGTCTCTTCCACATCATGCGTCACTACAATAGAAGTAATACCAAGCGCATCGTTTAATGTGCGGATTAAATCACAAATGACTGCCATCGAAATTGGGTCTAAACCAGCGAATGGTTCGTCATACATCATAATATCTGGATCAAGTGCAATCGCACGTGCCAAAGCTACCCTGCGTGCCATACCACCTGACAATTCAGTTGGCATCAAGCTGTGTGCGCCGCGCAAACCTACAGCATTTAACTTCATCAGCACTAAATCATGAATCATACTTTCTGGTAAATCTGTCAACTCTCGCATTGGAAAGGCAACATTGTCATACACAGAAAGATCCGTAAATAGCGCACCTTGTTGGAACAACATCCCCATTCTACGGCGCAGTTTATAGATGCCTTCACGATTTTGCTGATGCACGACTTGCCCATCAACTCTAACTTCACCTGCAGAAGGTTTAAATTGACCGCCAATTAAGCGCAGTAGGGTTGTTTTACCGCTACCACTGCCGCCCATGATAGCCACAACTTTCCCACGCGGGAAAGACATTGAAATGCCTTTATGCAGCGTACGATTTTTGTAGCCAAATGAAAGGTTGTCAATTTCTACGATATTTTGGGTCATTGAATATAAATTGCTTAAAGTACACTTTTAGATTGAAGTGCATTCTAATTCATATTCACTATAATTGAAAACGGCAGGTCACAAAAAAACAACACTTCCGCTAACAATATTATTTAAAATGACATGCATACAACATAAGCAGTTCCATCAGCCGGCACCGCAACGCCAGCACTTGCAACTGCGCCTCGCACCGCCACTCTAACTGCGCCTGAATTACCTGCACCATCATCTAGCGTTGTATCAATCTGCGTTGCCAATCTACCCAATATCGCATCAGAGCACACTATATAAGCGCCCCGCATGTCTGTTATTTCTGTAAAACCAGCAACACTCTGAACGCCAATCAGTCCACCATCTGCATTTCTAGGTTGATAAGTATTATTAGCGGCGCAATTGATTAGGGTCGTTCCCGACGAGAGTCCAGCAAGGCGAACATGCTGCCAGATCGCACAGGATTCGTCGGCGCTTTCCGTCGTATTCCATGCGCCCTCGATAAGGCCGTTGCGCGCACCATTAGCAGGATTAGTCCCACCGACGTGTACATCAGCACTGTGATCATCACCCGGCAGGGTTTTAAATCGATCTTGGTATCCGTTGATATAGAGTTGTACATTTTGAAAATCTCGCGCCATTTTTTTGACTTTTTGCACTATCAATTAGTGGCTGCCCATTCAGAACAAACCCTAACAACAAGCCAATAATCACTAATACAATCGCGAGCTCAACAAGCGTGAAGCCTTTATTTTTATTCATATCGCACCTTTTTATTATTTTTTTTACTGCTTTATTTTGATTATATTTTCACTACTAATGCTTTTAAACTATATCGACGAACCCTCCAAAAAATATGGTATTGAAATACTACTTTGCTTAATACGAAGTGATTGTTTAACTATCGCAAACCTTGAATATAATCAGCAACCGCTTGCATTTCAGCATCTGTCATTTTAGTTGAAATCACTTGCATCATTGGTGCATTAGCGCGCTCACCCGTGCGGAATGTTTTGAGTTGCTGGGCTGTGTAATCTGCATGTTGCCCAGATAAACGCGGGAAACGTTTTGGCAAACCTTCGCCATTCGCACCATGACAAGCCGCACAAGCAGGCACATTCGTCGCCGCAATTCCACCTCGGTATATCTTCTCTCCCAAAGAACCATTGCCATTTGACTTTGCTTTACCCAGTGTAGGCGTTTGCTTAGCAAAATAATTAGCCAAGCCTTTTATATCGTCATCCGACAAATTGGCAGCCATGCCACTCATTACCGCGTTGGCCCGCTTGCCTGCTTTAAAATCGTGCAATTGTTTAGCTAAATAGTCTGAATGTTGGCCTGCTAATTTTGGATTCAATGCGATAACACCATTCCCATCAGCACCATGACAAGCTGCACAAACTGTTGTTGCCGCCTGCTCAGCCGCACTCATATTGGCGGCAGGCGCTTCTTCCGCACTAACAATCAAAGAAACCATTAAAAATGAAATTAATAAGGATAAACCCCTGATACGCATACATGCTCCGGATATTTAAATAATTTAAGGCATATTTTATCAAAGTTAACCCGTTCGTGATAGCATTTGCACCTTAGGCATTAGCCGCTATTACAAATAAAATCACATCATGTCTCTGTTTCAAAATGCTGCCTTCTATATTTCAGCCCATCAACTGAGCGACTTACCGCCACCAAATGGTGTTGAAATCGCTTTTGCAGGCCGCTCAAATGCAGGAAAATCCAGCGCACTCAACACCTTAGCCAATCACAATCGTTTAGCCTATGTCAGTAAACAGCCAGGCCGAACACAACTCATTAACTTTTTTTGCTTAAACCCAGAAAAAGGTGATGATAAATTTTTAGTCGATTTACCTGGCTATGGTTATGCAAAAGTACCTGAAAGTGTGCGCAAGCATTGGCAAGGTGTTTTATCTAGCTATTTAACTGAGCGTACGAGTTTATTTGGACTGGTGTTGGTCATGGATAGCCGCCACCCACTGACGCCTTTGGATAGACAAATGTTAGATTGGTTTTGCCACAGCGGAAAACCTGTGCATGTCTTACTCACAAAATCGGACAAACTTTCACGCAATGAAGCAATACAGACATTGTTAAAAGTGAGAAAAGAATTAAATCAAGTTTGGGGTGACAATGTCACTGTGCAACTGTTTTCTAGCTCTAAAAAGCTGGGCGTAGAGGAAACTGAAAAAATGATTGGCGGTTGGTTATTTCCTCAACAATCTGAAAAGATTCAATCAGACACGAATCAGTCAGACTCGCTTGAAGACTAAATCCCAAACACCGTGACCCAATTTGATACCACGACTTTCAAATTTGGTTAGCGGGCGATAACTTGGCTTTTCTGCATAATCTTGCGCGGTATTATTTAGCATAGGTTCTTCGCTCAATACTGCTAACACCCACTCAGCATACTCTTGCCAATCTGTCGCTACGTGAATGTAAGCGCCCACTTTCAACTTACTGCAGATTAGCTTTACAAACTCTCCCTGAATTAATCGGCGTTTATGATGGCGTTTTTTATGCCAAGGATCAGGGAAGAAAATATGCACGCCATCCAAACTTGCATCAGCTAGCATGTTTTTTAACACCTCTACCGCGTCATGTTGAATGATGCGAATATTGCTAATATCGCCTTCTTGCATCAATTTTAGCAACCCACCAATGCCTGGCGTATGTACTTCTACTGCTAAAAAATCATGGTCGGGTAAGGTTTGTGCAATTTTTGCAGTTGCGTCTCCCATGCCAAAACCGATTTCTAATATCTTTTTTGACTTTTCTCTTCCAAATGTTTGGTTAACATCCAATAGATTAGGCTGATATTCAACGCCATAAACAGGCCAGCCCGTTTCTAAAGCGCGCTCTTGTCCTTTGGTCAAACGACCTTGGCGCAGCACAAAACTGCGTATAGGACGTAACTCACCTTCCGCCTGCTCGGTGAAAGGTTTACTATGCTTTTTTATCGATTCTGTCATGGCCGAGATTATACTAGAGTGTGTGCGACTTATCGCCACTGACAAAACCGAGTAACAACAAATCGTCGTTTTCGGCTAAGTTTTTGGTGAACGAAATTACTTTAAATAAATCACCCATTTCTGCTGGCGATAATAATTTTTGCACGGCGGCCGCCATTGGCATATAAACCGCTGCATCATCTGGCGAAACGGCGCCTAGCAAATCTAAAATGCCACAACTCATTAAAAACTGCGCTTGATTGCAGTAACCATGCAAGCTTAAGCCTTGCGCCAAACCAGCCTCAGCAATCGCAGTAAAATTAACGTGCGCGGTAATATCTTGCAATCCTAGATTAATCAACGGGTCGCTATGCGCATAATGTTGATAATGGCACATCAATGTGCCTTCATTCCGCTGCGGATGATAATATTCAGACGCTGAAAAACCATAGTCAATCATCAAAATTGCACCTGTCTGCAATGCAGTTGCCAAGCTGTGAATAAGCCCATTGGCGGCAGGACAGACCTCAGTGACATAATCATTCGGCAATGCATCTGCATCAATCAAATTGTTCAGCGCCACCTCTTCCAATGGCTTATCTCGCCAGGTCAGACTTTGATCAAAAGTAACGCCGCGCTCAAATAAAGCATCATTCTTCTTCACCAGCAAATGAACAGGAATCGCATCTAATACTTCATTGCCCAACATGATGCCAACAAAGTTGGTTGGCAACGTACCCAACCAAACAACCTTTTCAAACAATGCGCTAGGCAGCTTTTCTTTTAAGTTTTCTTGCTGAATGAATCGTAAGTGATTACTTACTTCTAAGATATAGTATTGATTAGGCAACTGCCCTAAACGTTCCAAAGCCAACAATAAATCAGCCGCGAGTAAGCCTGTGCCTGCACCAAGCTCTAACACATCGCCTTGCGTGAGTGAAACCACTTGAGCTACTTGCCGCGCAAGGGCTTGGGCGAATAATGGCGTTAATTGCGGCGCAGTAATAAAGTCACCACCACCATCTTTTATGGTGCCGAATTTCTGCGAGCCGCCACTATAATAGCCAAGCTCGGGCGTGTATAAAGCCATTTGCATCAATTCAGAAAAACTAATCCAGCCACCAGAAGTTACAATTTTTTTCTGAACTAAATCACATAATTGTTGGCTATAGTCCTGGGATTCGGCTGATGAGGTAGGTAAAGCAGTCATAAGTCATTATAATATTTTTCAAACGAAAACGAGTAAGCAATTGAACACCAATTTAGAGAATAAAGTTGTCCTGATCACCGGCGGAGCCAAACGGGTCGGCGCTGCCATTTGTCGTGAACTGCATGCACATGGCGCAAATTTAATGATTCATTACAACACATCAAAACAGGCTGCTAAAGCCTTACAAGCGGAGTTGAATCTGCAACGCCCTGATAGTGTTAGCATTATTCAAGGCGACTTACTCAACGCCGCTATCGCAACCAGTTTAGTTAAAGAGACGACGGCGCGCTTTGGTAAATTAGATATTTTAATTAACAATGCCTCTACCTATGAGCCAACAGAAATCGGCAATATCAACGAAGAAAACTGGCATGATTTAATTGGGAGCAATTTAAAAGCGCCCACGTTTATTGCGCAAGCCGCAGCAAAAGCACTGAAAAAAAGTCATGGCTGCATTGTCAACATCACCGATATGCACATTGAGTCGCCTAAAAAAGGCTATGTAGTTTATAGCGTTGCCAAAGCTGGTTTAGTCACACTCACCAAATCACTCGCGCAAGAACTCAGCCCAGAAGTCCGAGTGAATGCCGTTGCCCCTGGCCCTGTACTATGGCCTGAGAACAATCCGCAATTTGACGAGGTTTATCGTCAACGCGTTATTTCACAAACCCTACTCAAACGCATTGGCGACCCAACCGATATTGCTAAAGCAGTGAAATTTTTAGCAGCAGATGCGCCTTTTATTACAGGTCATGTGTTGGCAGTGGATGGTGGGCGATCGATTAATTTGTAGAAAAACCATATATATCATCAACGACATGTATAGATTTATCGAAAAAGCATACACATTCAAGCAGGGCACCAACTAAACCTAACGGCTTCATTCTAAATTCTAGAATAGAGAATGTAGAGGGTATCGCTTTGGTTGCTGACAATAAACAACTACATAAAGCATAGCAAGCTGTTGGTGTAGCCATTGCCAGCGTCATTTTTGTAATGAACAATTTGCTCAATGGCTTTTCGGGGTATCACCTCAAATGTTTTGAGCTCAATTTGCACCACGGGCACACCGTTGATAAGCAAAATCACATCATAGCGGTGGTGGCTGTTATCGGTATTGATGCGTAATTGATTGATAACTTCAAAGTCGTTTTTGCACCACTCTTTAATATTAACTAGCGTGTAATGCAGCGGCGTACCATCTTCGCGCTGAAAATAATTTTGCTCACGCAAAGTTTTAGCGGCTTGGAACACATCGGGCGTGATAATTTCATCACGCAGACGAGCAAATTCAGCATCGGTGAGTTTGACGCGATTGAGGGCTTCGAACTTATTGCGGAAATTTTGCTCAAGCGAAGCTTTATCACGGATATCTCTACGATAAGTATATTTTTGGTCTTGAAGCTTGCCTATAAAAGCATCTTCTATTTCTTGTTCTTTAATCATTAGGATTAGTTGCTTTAAGCCACATTTTAATTAAATTCTAATAAGCACAACCCTTCCATTTTAACTTTATTCATCAAGTGCCAAAAGTTTTATATTTTCATATTTCCATTCAAACACTTACAACCAAAATCATCCTTTTACGCTATAATCCCCACCCATGAAAACCAAACATTATCCCGACAACGCCAGCAATAACTTTTTAAAGTTGCGCAATCAATTGATTAGCGCGACTGGTAAGGCGATTGGTGATTACAATATGGTGGAAGATGGCGATACGGTGCTGGTGTGCATGAGTGGTGGTAAGGATAGCTTTACCATGCTGATGATGTTGTTGGCGTTGCAAGAGCGCGCGCCGATTACGTTTAAGATTATTGCGATGAATTTGGACCAAAAACAGCCGGGGTTCCCAGAGCATATTTTGCCTGAATATTTTGAAACGCTGGGTGTGGATTATCGCATTGTGGAGGCGGACACTTATTCTGTGGTGAAGGAGAAGATTCCTGAGGGTAAGACCACTTGCAGCCTTTGCTCGCGTTTGCGCCGTGGAATTATTTATACGACTGCTAAAAAGCTGGGGGCAAATAAGATTGCGCTGGGGCACCACCGTGACGATATTGTAGAAACGTTGTTTTTGAATATGTTTTTTGGCGCTAAGATGAAGTCGATGCCGCCAAAGTTATCTACCAACGATAAGCAGAATATTGTGATTAGGCCATTGGCTTATTGTAGTGAGAAGGATATTGCGGCGTATGCGCGCGGGATGGAGTTTCCGATTATTCCGTGTAATTTGTGTGGTAGCCAAGAGAATTTGCAGCGCGTAAAAGTAAAAGAGATGTTGGCGGCTTGGGAGCGTGAGCAACCTGGGCGCGTGAATAATATCTTCCGCGCGATTGGCAATATTGAGCCTTCTCATTTAGCCGATACCAATTTATATGACTTTAAGGGGCTGACACAAGCGAATGCAGCGGATGAAGACCCTTTATTTGGTGACATTGCCAATGAGGGGGCGGCACTCAATATTGCCAGTGATGATGGAAAACGCATCGAATTTACCCGTAGTTAGTCGATAATTAAGCTTAATTTCACGCTTTTTTCTACTTGTATTTAGTTATTGATTGTGCAAATTCGCCTTTGCTTGCTATTATCTGAACAACTTATCCAATAATATCTAACTATTTTAGTTTACATAAATGTCTAAATTACTCATTGTTGAATCGCCGTCAAAAGCCAAAACACTTAAGAAATATCTAGGAAATGATTTTGAAGTGTTGGCTTCTTATGGTCATGTGCGCGACCTTATTCCAAAAAATGGCGCGGTTGATCCTGATAACCAGTTTGCGATGAAATATGACATTATTGAGCGCAATAAAAAACACATGGATGCGATCACCAAAGCAGTTAAAACCGCTGACAGTATCTATCTCGCAACCGATCCTGACCGTGAAGGTGAAGCCATTTCTTGGCATATTGCAGAAATTTTAGCGGATAAAAATCTACTTAAAAATAAACTGCTCAAACGCGTTGAATTTAACCAAATCACTAAAACCGCTGTGCAGCATGCCATTGATAACCCACGCGATATTGCGATGGATTTGGTTAATGCACAACAAGCAAGACGTGCATTAGACTATTTAGTCGGCTTTAATTTATCGCCATTATTATGGAAAAAAATTCGTCGCGGCTTGTCTGCTGGTCGTGTGCAAAGTCCAGCATTAAGATTAATCGTAGAGCGCGAATTAGAAATTGAAGCCTTCCAAAGCCAAGAGTATTGGAGCATTCATTTAGATGCGCTAAAACATAACCACAGCTTTAATGCAAAACTGATTCAATTAAATGGTGAAAAAGTTGAGCAATTTACCGTCATTAATCATGACCAACAGGCGGATATTGTTGGCAAACTATTACTGGCTAGCGCAGGTAAAACAACGGTTTCTCGCGTAGAGAAAAAGCAACGTAAACGCAGCCCAGCGCCGCCATTTACAACTTCAACTTTACAACAAGAAGCCGTGCGTAAGCTTGGTTTTACTACTAGCCGCGCCATGCGTATTGCGCAACAGTTGTATGAGGGTATTGATGTCGGCAGTGGCACTGTGGGTTTAATTACCTATATGCGTACTGACTCATTTAGTTTAGCGAATGAAGCAATTGCGGAGATTCGTGACCACGTTAAAAAGAATTTTGATGCGGACTATTTACCCAAAACGCCAATTGTATACAAAACAAAAGCCAAGAATGCACAAGAGGCGCATGAAGCGGTTCGTCCTACTGATGTTTCACGCACGCCAACCGCTGTTCGCCAATATTTGAATGATGAGCAATTTAAGCTGTATGAAATGATTTGGAAGCGCACACTGGCTTGTCAAATGACGCCCGCTATTTTTGATGCGGTGAGTGTTGATTTAAGTGTTGGCTCTGAAGCCAATCTGTTTCGTGCAACTGGTCAAACACTAGTATTTCCAGGCTTTATTGCCGTGTATAAAGAAGGCACAGATAGTGCAGAAGATGATGATGCCGAAGCAAAACTGCCACGTTTAGAAACAGGCGAAGTATTGGATGTTGACAAGATTTATGGTGATCAACATTTTACAGAACCACCGCCGCGCTATGGTGAAGCTAGCTTAGTTAAAACGCTGGAAGAATACGGTATTGGCCGCCCTTCCACTTATGCGAGCATTATTAGTACATTGCAAGACCGCGAATATGTGTTGCTAGATAAAAAACGATTTACGCCAACCGATGTTGGTCGCGTGGTGAATAAGTTCTTAACTGAACATTTTACTAAATATGTGGATTATGACTTTACCGCTAATTTAGAAAACGCTCTCGATAACGTTGCAGAAGGTACGCAAGAGTGGCTGCCGCTCATGGACGAATTTTGGCAAGGCTTTAATAATCAAGTCACCAGCAAGGCGGATGTTGATCGCCCTGGTAATGAACTGATTGATGAGATGTGCCCTAAATGTGGCAAACAGTTGCAAAAACAACTGAGCCGCTACGGTACGTTTATTGGTTGTACTGGCTATAACGATGAACCAAAATGTGATTACAAACGCAGCGCTAACGGTGCAGCAGAAGTTGGTGCCGACCCTGTTGTTATTGGAACAGATAAAGAAACAGCCAAAGAAATCTACTTAATGAATGGTCCTTATGGTCCATATATCCAATTAGGCGTTGCGGTTGAAGGCGATAAGAAAAAGCCAAAACGCGTCAGTGTTCCTAAAGAGTTTGCGATTAGCGATGTGGATATTGAGGTGGCGAATATGTTGTTATCATTACCACGCGACTTAGGGCTGCATCCAGAAACCAATAAAAAGATTGTTGCTAATATTGGCCGTTTTGGCCCTTATGTAAATCACGATGGCAAATTCAAATCGATTCCTAAAACACAAAGCGTATTTACTATCGATCAAGCTGCCGCTGTTGAACTAATTGCCCAAGCGAATACGGGACCTGCGCCAATTGCTGACTTAGGTGAGCACCCTTCTGGCGAAGGGCGAGTTGAAGTATTTGATGGCCGCTATGGTCCTTATGTGCAACATAAAAAAATACGTGCTACTTTGCCAAAAAGCATTGCACCTGAGGAATTGACTTTCGAAGAGGCTATTGGCTTATTGACAGAAAAAGAAGCAAAAGGTACTCCAGCGAAAGGTAAGGCGCCGAAGAAGGCCAAGACCAAGAAAGCACCCGCAAAGAAAACGGTGACCAAGAAAACACCTGTTAAGAAGGCAACAAAATAATAGCAATAAAAAAGTGGGTTCAGCCCACTTTTTTATTGCCTAGCCATTCAACGTAATTTACGGTTAATTTTGATAAATTTGTCCGCTCATCACTAGCTTAGGATGCACTACTTTTTTATTCACAACACCTTGATTGGCAATCAATTCATGCGCGTGATTATATTCAACCCATTTACGGATACGATTAGCATCACCAGTGCGTTTATTGGTTCCATCTGCATTCAAAAATATCATAATCATCGGCTCGCCAGCCATGGTCGTTTGCATGACTAAACAACGTCCAGCCTCGTTAATAAAGCCCGTTTTTGATAGCCCAATATCCCATTCGCCATCTCGTACCAAAACGTTGGTATTTTTAAACTCAACAGGATTTGCACGCCCTGCAATAGATAAGTGATAAAAAGGCATTGTTGTTGCATTACGGATTTCTGGATATTGATAAGATGCCGCAACTAGTTTGTATAAATCTTCTGCTGTTGATGTATTTTGATACATTAAGCCAGTCGGCTCAGCAAAATTTGAATTAGTGAGCCCAAGTGCCAGCGCTTTTACATTCATCGCTTTTACAAATGCACTTCTTCCACCAGGATAATGGCGAGCCAATGAAAATGCAGCTCTATTTTCTGACGACATCAGTGCCAATCTAAACATATCGCCACGACTTAATTGTGTTCCTAACCCTAGTCGAGAGCTCGTGCCTTTAATCGTATCAACATCTTGTTCTGAAATATCAATGATTTCATCAAACGGTTGTCGTGCATCCAACACAACCATCGCTGTCATTAGTTTAGTGATAGAGGCAATTGGACTAACAATAGTGCTATTTTTAGCATACTTAATCTCACCCGTATTTTGACTAACCACCAGCACTTTATCGGAGGCGAGTTGTGGCAATGAACTGCCGTCATAATGCTCGCCCAAGTCTTTTGCCCGCTGTTCACTCCATGCTAATTGACTGGCTTTTAGTTTATCTTTACGTGCTTGATTCTTCTGGTAACTGACTTTTTTAATATTTTTTGATTTAGAAGCACCTTCTTGCGCATATGCTTGCGTAACTAATAGCTCGATTGGCAAAGATACAAGCGAGAGCGCAACAACAAATAGCATGTATTTTTTGAAATAAAACTTCACAAGCAGCCCTTAGTTACAATCAAAATTGTAAACTAATCTTAGCATAAAACATATACTGGTCAATCAGTTATTCGGTATTTATAAAAAAATATTCAGGTATGGACATGCCAACTTCAGTTTCGCGCTGTCCTAGCATTCAGTATTTATGAGAGAATAACGGCATCTTTTATCAATACTGAACACTTAACTTAAATTTGAATGATGAAATTACCCTCAGTTTTACATTACACAGCAGAGCATTTATGGGTTCAAGAAACCGATGACGGCAATTGGCTTGCTGGCATTACCGACTATGCGCAAGATTTGCTTGGTGACATTGTGTATCTTGAAATGCCTAAAGTTGGTAACACATTAACCGCTGAACAATCGTGCGGATTAGTGGAGTCTGTCAAAACAGGCTCCGACTTACACGCACCAATGAATGGCGTTGTAACAGAAGTGAATGAAGCGTTAATTAATATGCCAGAGGCGATTAATGACAACCCATATCAGTCATGGATTTTTAAGTTCACCCCTGCAGACATTAATGATACTGAACGCTTGCTGACCGCCGAAGCTTACGCCAAGCTAGTGGAGTAAGCCATTACTCAGGCAATACAAACTTCACTTTAAGCAACAGCTGTTGCAACTCGGTCACGAGTTGCGCGCGCAAACGACTTTCCATATCTGGTATCGCCTTATTTAAGGACGCCTCAATACTCTCTTTCAACTTCTCTTGCCCATCATTTATTTGACTTGAGAATGTCGTTTTGATTTCATCCGTTGCGGCACTTAACATCGTCTCTTTTTCTACAACAAACTCTTGTTTAAGCTTAGTAAATGCTTCTTGTTGCATGGTACCAACGCGACTATGCATAACACCGATTTGCTCTGATGCACTCTCTTCGGCACGTTTACCAATAGCGTCTAGTGTTTCATTGATTTGTTGCTGATATTCTCGAACAATACTTTCTTGGAATTCAGCCATATCTTTACGCGTTGCCATCAGTACTTCATCTAATACTGTTTTTTTCAATGCCTCAATATCACCCTGCGCCAGCTTCACGCTCTCTTGATACATTTGCGGCAACTCTGTTTTGAGATCCGCTTTTGTTTTATCAACAAAACTTTGTGTCGAGTCAATTACATTATTATGTGCTTTTTTAATTTCAGACTTCAGCCCTTCTAACACAAATTCTGTAATTTCAGATTCTAGCCTCAGCCTCACTTGCGCCGTCACTTTTGCCACCAAATCAGCATTTACTTCAGAAGTGTGATTAACTTCTGCTTTTGTAGCTGGTTTTGGTTTATACACTTCTGTTAATACTGGGATTTTATCTTCTGCCAAAATATGCTCTACCTATTCTAAAAAATCATCATTTAATGAATTAACTGCGCTTCATCAAAATGCTTAATTTCATACCCTCTATCACGATAAAATTTGAAACGCTCTCTTGCTAACGCTTTGTCGTGCTCATAGACGCCAACTAACTCTACCAATTGCTTGAACCGACTAAAAACAGTTAATTGGCGCTGAGTCAGGTTAACCAAAATATCATCCTGACACAACTGCTCATCTTGCCAATCAATCACCACTGGCGTTTCGTTTGCTAAAGCATGTGATGCCAACACATTGGGCAAAAAGCTTGTCGAATCTTGCTGCCATAAAACATCACTATACGCTTGTGCCGCTTGCTCGCTTTCAGCAAACAAGGTCACTAAATGCCTTTTTGCTAGCGCTTTGCGCACCAAAATCATTAATGCCGCTTGCTTATCACGCACATTGGAATAAAAAATCACACGCGTCATTTAAAAAGCCAGCTTAATGATTAGCAGCGCGTTTAATTAAGAATGTCGTTAGCAACGGTACTGGGCGACCCGTGCCACCTTTCGCTTTGCCAGATTTCCACGCAGTTCCTGCAATATCTAAATGCGCCCAATCATATTTCTTAGTGAATCGCGATAAGAAACACGCCGCTGTAATACTACCGCCAGCACGACCGCCAATATTCGCCATATCCGCAAAGTTACTATCAAGCTGCGGTTGATAATCATCCCATAATGGCATATGCCAAGCTCTATCATGTGCCGCTTCTCCAGCAGCAATTAACTCCGCTGCCAGCGCATCTTGGCTACTGTAAACAGCAGAAGCATGATGTCCAAGTGCAATCACACAAGCGCCTGTTAATGTCGCCACATCAACCACCGTGCTTGGCTCAAATTTTTCTGCATAAGTCAGCGCATCGCATAACACCAAACGACCTTCTGCATCGGTATTCAGCACTTCAATTGTTTGACCAGACATACTGGTCACAATATCACCTGGCTTTAGCGCTTTGCCACTTGGCATATTGTCGCAAGTTGGAATAATACCAACGGCATTGATTGGCAAATCAAGTTCACCAATCGCTTTAAACGTGCCTAATACACTCGCGGCGCCGCACATGTCATACTTCATCTCATCCATTTCAGAACCTGGCTTGAGTGAAATACCACCCGTATCAAAGGTAATGCCTTTACCCACCAGCGCAATTGGTTTTTGCTCTTTTTTGCCTTTTTGATGCTGTAAAACAATTAAACGCATCGGTTCATCACTCCCTTGCGCCACGCCTAAGAATGCACCCATACCCAATTTTTCAATTTGCGCTTTATCTAATACCTCGACTTTAAAACCATAGTCTTTTGAGAGCTGTTTTGCCTGCTTACCTAAATAAGTCGGCGTGCAAACATTACCTGGCAAGTTACCTAAATCTTTCGCCATGCGCACACCTTCGGCAATCGCTAAACCTTGTGCTAACGCAGTTTTTGCTTCCGCTTCTTGCGCTTTCTCTACAAAGATTGCTACTTTTTTTAAGGCTATCGCTTCTGCTTTTTTGGATTTTAATGCATTGATTTGATAAGTTGCGTCTAAAATAATCTCTGCTATTTGCGCGGTTTTTTCTTGTACCGTCATTCCAGTTACTGGCAACTCTGTTAAATAAAATCCAGCCTCTTTCGCTACTTTTGGCAGCGCTTTAACGGCTGCACGTATTGCTTTTAAATATTGTTTAACGCCAAACTCACTTTGTTTACCTAGGCCAACTAGTAACACACGCTTAGCCATCACATTTGGCAATTGATGCATTAATAAAGTAGCGGCCAAATCACCACTCATATCGCCTGCTTTAATCACTGCACTAATCGCATTGCCTGATGCAACATCTATTAGTTCAGCTGATGCCGACAATTTTTTATTCTCAAATACCCCAACAATCAAACAATCATTACGTTGTTTTTCAGGATTCCCAATTTTTATGCTAAATTCCATCTATTAAACCTTATACTGTTGTCTGAAAATATTAAGTTAATTATCCAGTGTTTTGTTATGAAATAAAAGTGTAATCTCACAATTGAAAATTTTTAAAAAATCATTATCGCACGAGCTCATCTTCACAGCGACTGCACTATTCGTCATTCTAATTGGCATTGTGGTGGCTCAGCGTGCAGGCTTTTTAGTTGGAAAAGCAGCAAAAGGTTGGATACCTAACGACGCCCTCACTACGATACTTGGCTTTAATTTAATTCGCTTTTTACCAGCGCTACTATCTTTATCCATTTTTTTGGCGGTGTTACTCACCTTAACGCGCTGGTATCGAGATTCCGAAATGGTCATCTGGCTAACCTCTGGTTTAGGCATCACCAAATGGATTCGCCCTATTCTTAATTTTGCGGTACCTGTCATTACCATCATTACAGTCCTCAGTTTTTTTGTCATGCCATGGGCAAACCAAAAAGTCACCGAGTATGAGAATCAACTGAAAGCACGTGACGAGTCATCCTCCATCAGTCCCGGCGTGTTTAAAGAGTCCAACAATGGTGAGCGTGTTTATTTTGTTGAAGGCTTTGATGAACTCGGCAATGTGGTCAAAAATGTCTTTATACAATCAACCCAGCATCAGAAAACAGGCATTATTGTTGCCAGCAAAGGGAGTCGTTATACCGCTGAAAATGACGATCGCTTTATTTTATTAGAGAACGGCAGACGTTATCAAGGCAAGCCCAATTCAGCAGAAATGTCATCTACTGAATTTGAACGCTATGCATTACGCCTTGAAACGAAAGAGGTTGCCGTACCCGTAGCGAAAACGGAAACTATTTCATCAATGAGCCTTATCTCGAGTGAAAGCCCTAGAGGTAAGGCAGAGCTTCAATCAAGATTAGCGATTCCTGTATCCGCTTTTATTCTCGTTTTACTAGCCATTCCATTGAGCTTTGTTGACCCGCGAGCAGGTCGTTCGCTTAATGTCATGCTCGCGGTTTTTATTTTCATCATCTATAACAATATGCTTAACATTTTTGAAGCATGGATTACGCAAAGCAAAATTCATCCGATTATTGGTTTGTGGCCCGTGCATGGTTTATTTGCCTTGTTAGCAATTTACTTGTTTTATCGTCGTAATTATTTATTACCTATTTTGCCGATAACAATCACTAAATTAATCCCTAAACGTTCAGCGCCTCAAGAGAAAAAGTTGAGTTAATGATGCGCATCCTTAATCGCTATTTATGGCAAGAGTCCACACTAAGCATTTTAATGATTATGCTTGGCCTTATTGCCATGTTCTCATTCTTTGACTTTATTCAAGAGCTGGAGAACCTTGGACGTGGCAACTACAATATTGCCAATATGCTGACTTTTGTTTTACTCAGCATCCCAGGGCATATTTATGAAGTAACACCAGTCGCGGTACTGATTGGCATGATGGTCAGCTTAGGCACATTAGGTCGTAGCTCTGAGCTGATTGTGATGCGCGTCAGTGGTCTTTCCATCTCAAATATTGGTTTTAACTTAGCAAAAATCGGTCTGCTTTTTACCATCATTACTTTTCTCATTGGCGAACTCATCACACCGATTAGTGAGAAAGTAGCACAACGGATGCGTATCCAAGCAACCGATGCGGTTGTTGCACAGGACTTTAAATCTGGCTTATGGGTCAAAGATGATAAAAGCTTTATTAATGTAGCGACTGTGCTTCCAGATGCTACGTTGTTAGATGTCATCATTTATGAGTTTAATGACAGCTTCAAGTTGACATCCATAAGCAATGCAAAAAAAGCAGACTACTTAAATAGCCGCTGGAAATTAAGTGAGGTCACTCAAACACAATTTAATGAAACCAGCAAAACTGACAAAAAACAAATCAAAACCGAGTTTTTCAATAAAGCGAATTGGGACTCTGCTATTCGACCCGAATTGTTAAATGTATTACTGGTTGCGCCAGAAAAAATGTCGGCCTGGAATTTATACGCGTTTATTTCACACTTAACTAAGAATAAACAAAAAACCACGCGTTATGAAGTTGCGCTGTGGGCAAAACTTATCTATCCGCTAGCTTGTATTGTGATGGTGATTTTAGCGCTACCTTTTGGCTTTTTACAGCAGCGCGCTTCTAGTACCAGCACCAAAATATTTATTGGTATATTACTTGGCGTCGTTTATCAAATTATGAATCGCGTCTTTAGTCACCTAGGCGTGCTCAATGATTGGCCGCCATTAATGAGCGCTATTAGTCCTACACTGCTATTCCTACTTGGCGGCTTAACGCTCATACTGATGATTGAACGTCGCTAGCGCGATGATTACTTACTCACTTTAATTAACCGTGTTTTTAATATTCGGTCATGTAAAAACATGCGTTCTTTATCAACAAAAGCCCACAAAAATCCAATACCAAACCCTACTAAAGAAAACGTTGTTAACCAATATCTCAGGACTGCCTGAGAAACCGTTAACGACTGATTTCTCTGGTTAACCAGCCTTATCTTCCATGCTTGTGTTGCAAGCGTTTGCCCTGTTGTAACCCAACAACGAATAAAGTAAGCCCCCGTTGTCAGCCACAAAAACAGCTGCAAGCAGAGCCGTTTTAATACCGTATCTGTATCACCAAACAGCGTAATAAAAATTGCTGTGCACAGCAACCAAAGCGCAATCAAGGATAACAGCTCATAAATACAGGCGGCAAAACGATTGATTAAACCAACATGATTATTCATAATTTTTGTCCAAAACAGTAATAAAAAAGCCCACCAAATCAATGAGTGGGCAATTTTACCAATCCAAATAAAAACAAGTCTAGTCTAGCTCAGGATCATAATAATCCTCACCAGATTGTTTACGCATTTTTTCACGCTCTTGCTCTGGCAATTTCTGATGCTCAGCCCATT
>JAHZMC010000079.1 GCA_022599515.1 Betaproteobacteria bacterium | reverse complement strand
CTAACAACCACTGCATTTGAACCAATTTTTGCATTTTTACCAATAGTAATGGGCCCTAGCACTTTTGCCCCAGCGCCAATAACAACGCCATTTTCTAAAGTTGGGTGGCGTTTGCCTTTATTCCAAGAAGTGCCGCCTAATGTAACGCCATGATATAAGGTGCAATCATCGCCAATAATGGCGGTTTCGCCAATGACGATGCCCATGCCGTGATCAATAAAAACGCGATGACCAATGGTTGCGCCTGGGTGAATTTCAATACCCGTTAAAAATCGGCCAAGATGAGAAAATAATCGGCCTAACCAATACAGTTTGGTTTTCCATAGCCAATGACTAAATCGATGCAAGATTAAGGCATGAACACCGGGATAGGTTGTCAGTACCTCAAAATGCGTGCGTGCCGCTGGGTCACGGTCAAACACAATGGAAATGTCTTCTTTTAAATGGTCAAACATGAGCGAAATTTAAGCATTAATGTAAAGAGGTATTATGCCACAAAAAATAATTCCTGACTAAAATAGTAGGTTAAATATTATTGATCGAAACAGGGCGTTGAAATTAAAAAAAGATAAGTAAGCGGAGAGGATGGTTTTCAAAAAACACCGCCATCAGTTGACTAAGCGATTATAATTATTTTAAACATCACTTTATTGTAGACTATGTTTGCACAATTAAAAAACAAGCTGAACATCAAGCTGAGTCAGTTGAAAACCAACCTTAACGGGTTACGTCAAAAGATATCATTCAAACTAGTAGCAAAAATTGCTGCTGGGCTTGTCACCTTCTATTTGCTGTTTGCCTACTTTGCGGTTAATCCCATCGCTCAAAAGCTGATTCCGCGTATTGCAGAGCAGTCACTAGCGAGTAAAGCTACTGTAGGCCGTGTCACGTTTGATCCGTTTGGATTAACAGCCACAATTAATGATTTCAATCTGACGACCAAACGCGACCAGCCGCTGGCTAATTTTAAAAAGCTAGTAGTCGATTTTGAGTTAAGCGGCATGTTTAGTTTGGCTTGGAAATTTAAACAAATTGCAGCTCTAGCGCCACAAATTGATTTTGCGACAGCATCAGATGGTCAGCTTAATTGGGATGAATTAATTGCCAAGCTCAATGAAAATCAATCGCCGCCTAGCGACACTATTCCAAGTGTGATTATTGAGCAGATTGTTGTGAGTGATGGCCAAATTCAATATGAGGATGCGAGCAGGGTCGAGCCTTTTAAAACCACATTAACCCCGTTGAATTTTGCTTTAGAAGGTTTTTCAACCTTACCTAAAGACCGAGGTGATTATTTAATCTCGGCCGCATTTGCTAAACAGGGTGGCATTTTAAAATTGAAGGGTGACATGAGTGTTAACCCTGTTGCATCAAAAGGTGTTGTTGCATTGGATGGAGTAAATATTGGCAAGGTGTTGCAGTTGGTAAAAGGATTGACCTTACCAATCGCCATTAACGAGGGTAAAGTGCAAACCAGTTTTAATTATGACTTTTCATTGCCCGAATCAATTCCTACGTTAGCCATTAACCATTTTACATTTAGCGTGCGCGATGTTGCGGGCAAGCTAGTAGAAGGTGGCGATGTTGCATTAGGCTATGCTGGACTCAGTGCGCCAACCATACACTTTGTTAGCAGTAAGCAGCCAACATTACGTGTTGATAAGCTTGATTTTAAATTGGCTGATTTGAGTCTGGCTCAGCCAGATGCTTTGCATGTAACATTAAAAAGTAGTACGGCTAACTTGCCACAACTGGATTTTGCGATGCAAGAAACACCGCAACTGGCATTTACGCAAGCAAGCCTCCAGTTTTCTGGATTAACGGTTAATCAAAAGCAACAGTTTTCATTAGCGGTGCCACAAACCAATATCAACGCGCTTAGTTTTGATTTAAAAGAAAATCAACTAGGTATTAAAGAAGTTGCATTGTCTGACATTCAGTTTGATGGCAACAAAACAGCATCAGTAAGAAAGCAAGCGGCTAAGCCATTGGCGACGTTAGACAAAGCAAGCATTGCAGATATTGTTATTGCGTTAACGGAGAAAAAAATCAATGCACAATCCGTTTTGTTTTCTGGGCTTGAAACGGCCGTTATTAAACAGGCGGACAATACGCTTAATTGGGTTAAGGCATTAGAAACTAAGTCAGCAGCCACTAGTACTAAATCTGCGGTTGTATCAGAAGAAGCTGCAGAATCTAGTGCACCGGCATGGCAAGTTGCTTTGTCGAAAGTAGCGTTGGATGGCGGTAATATTCATATTCAAGATGGGAGTGCGGCAACGCCAATCGTGATGAATATCGAAAATGCGAGTTTGGACATTCAAAATGCATCACTGGATATGACTAAACCGTTGCCTGTTCAAGCCGCATTTAATTTCAAACAAGGTGGAAAATTTAGTGCTAAGGGGCAAATATGGCCTTCTCCATTCAAGGCAGATATTGGTTTAAGTTTGTCTAATCTTCCACTTAAGCCATTTGCACCATACCTTAATCAGATCGCCTTACTCAAGTTAAATGGTGGTGCAGCAGATGTTTCGGGCCAATTGCGTGCAGAACAGAAGCGAGAGTTTGCCTTAGATTTTAACGGTAAGTTTGATGTGAAGCAGTTGGCAATCCTTGAAGAGGCTGGAGACCCATTTTTGAGCTGGGATCATTTGCGAAGTGATAAGCTAAAAGTATCGTTGATGCCTAATCAGCTGGCTATCTCGACGTTGCAAGTGATTAAACCGTCAGGCAAGTTTATTATTAATCCAGACAAAAGCATCAACCTTAAGCGTGTAATGCGCAATTCGTCAGCAAGTACACCGCCGCCCGTTGTTGAAATAACAGCTAAAAAGACGGTAGCGCCAACGCCCGTTGCTAACGATTCCCTCATTAAGCCAACGCTAACAGCAGAGGCTAAGCCCGCTGTTACGCCAAAAGCGAAACCTGCGGGAACAGAAATAGCCTCTAATGATACTTTCCCAGCGAAGATTGATGCGATTAAAATCAGTGATGCTAAATTAGAATTTGCTGATCTTTCTTTAACACCACAATTTGACACAAACATTCATTCTTTAAATGGTGTAATTAATGGCTTTTCAACTAAAGCGGCAAAAGTAGCGCAAATAGAATTGGACGGAAAAGTGGATGAGTATGGTAGTGCGCGTATTAATGGATCTTTGCAGCCGTTTAACGCAACTGAGTTTATGGATATTAAATTAGTGTTTACTAATTTGGATATGAGTCGATTAACGCCTTATTCAGGTAAATTTGCAGGTCGACGCATTGAAGCTGGCAAATTATCGGTTGATTTAGCCTACAAAATTAAACAGCAGCAGTTGGCTGGTACAAATAAATTTGTCATTAATAAAATCAAATTGGGTGAAAAAGTAGAGAGTTCAGATGCCGCTGATTTGCCTTTAGATTTAGCGATTGCCATCTTGGAAGATAGTGATGGGCTGATTGATTTGGATTTACCCATTTCAGCTAGTTTGGATGACCCAAGCTTTAGTTATGGCGGTATCTTTTGGAAAGCATTTAAGAATGTGTTAAGTAAAATCGTCACCGCTCCATTCAGAGTGTTAGGCAAGCTATTTGGTGGGGACGGTGAAAATTTTGACGGTATTTTATTCACTGCTGGTACGAGCGAAGTGCCGCCGCCTGAGTTGGAAAAGTTGGCTAATGTGAGCAAAGCATTAGCCAAACGTGAAGCATTAATGTTAGGCATTGTGCCAAGTTATAACCTTGCATTAGATACGCAAGCGATTAAACAGAATACCTATCGCCAGCAAGTAGTTGAAGAAATGGGCGTCAAATTAGAGGCTGGTCAAAAGCCTGGTCCAGTTGATTTAGAAAATGAAGATGTGCAAGATGCGGTTGATGCTTTATACAATGACTTGACCAATAAAGGCTTATTCAAAAGTTTGGTTTCAAAATTGCAAACACCCGAAGAAGGGCATTATGAAAAAGCACAAGCTAGCTTGATTGACAGTATCGAAGTGACCGAGGCTGATTTAAAAGCGCTAGCACTGGCGCGCGCGGAAGCCATTAAAGCGGCATTGCTGGCAAATGGGATTAGTCTGGAACGCGTTTCTATTCTGGATAAAGCTGAAGAAAAAGAGGGTGATGATGTGAAAGTGGCAATGAAGCTGGATGTTAAAAAGTAATAGTTAACTCAGTTACTCTAGAGCTCTTTAACAAAGGGTATAAACAGTATTGATGGATGCATTATTGAATAGTTGTACTGGATCGCCGCGCTTTACTCGCGATGACACACTGTTTATAACTTTACGAAGATATACCGGAGAGCTGCAGTATAACCTTGTCTTTGCGAGGAGCGAAGTGACGAAGCAATCCAGACGTTAAATAGATTAACCTAGCTAATTTAGATGCGCTGAAACCAATTTAGTATTTGGTGTGCTTCTTAGGCTTTTGCGTCAATGTCAGAATGCCGCGCAATAAATTCACTTCTTCTTTTTCTAATCGCGCCCGTGCATAGAGGCGACGAAGTCGGTCAAATAATTTCTTTGGTGCTTTGGGGTTGAGATAGCCAATCAAAGTCAGCACTTCTTTTAAATGGTCATAAAAACGCTCTAACTCATCTTGGGTAGCCAGTTCGACAGGTTTTTCATCATAATGAATCTGCCCGCCCGTCACTGCGATGCGACATTCGTAACACATAATCTGCACTGCTTGCGCTAAGTTTAATGAAGTGTATTCAGGGTTAGCAGGAATAGTGGCTAACACATGGCAACAATTTGCTTCTGCAGTCGTTAAACCGCTTTGCTCTGTACCAAACACCAAAGCAACTTGTTGACCACTAGCAATCTCACTGGTTTTGATTGCAGCCTCACGCACAGTCATCACTTCTTGCGAGAGCGAACGCTCTTTACCACTAACGCCAATCACAAAATGACAGTCTGCAATGGCTTCTTCTAGTGAAGCGGTTACAACGGCATTGTCGAGTACATCTGTTGCACTAACAGCTAATGATTTGGCTTGGCCGTCAGGAAAGTGTTTTGGATTAACCAAATATAATCGACTAAGCCCCATCGTTTTCATCGCTCGCGCAGTTGAACCAATATTGCCAGGATGGCTAGTATGGCAAAGTACGATGCGAATATTACTTAACACTGGTTCTTGAATTTGTTCAGGCATGTTATGAAAATGGTTGGAGCGAGTGCGCTATTTTACACCAGATGTAGCCGTCCAAATAGCGGCAACTTTGGAAACATAAAACGTCTATTTGAAAGGCTGTTCACCTCGTTATTTAAGTCATGTAACCCATTATGATGCTTGAAAACTGGATCGCCATGCTTCGCTCACAATAACAAATAACCGTCATTGCGAACGCAGTGAAGCAATCTAGATTCTAAATAGTAAAAGATACCGACACTTCAATCTCTTAAGCAAGGATGATTCTGAAAGGGCGCAGTTTGTTTTCGTGATATCTATCATCACTCTTTTTTTGTCACCCTCCATATCATGTTGCCAACATCATCTGCCACTAACAATGCGCCTGTTTGGTCGTGAGTCAACCCAACAGGACGACCTTGCGCTTCTTCCTCTTTATTAAGAAAGCCTGTCACAACATCAATGCTCGCGCCAGTTGCTATTCCATTTTTAAATGGAACATAAATCACTTTATAACCACTTTTTGGAGAGCGGTTCCAAGAACCATGTTGTGCAACAAACAGCCCTTCAGAAAAGGATTCACCAAGATTAGTGTCACTTGCGTTCAATAGCCCTAAAGAAGCGGTATGAGAGCCTAATGCGTAATCTGGTTTTATTACCGAATTGATTAATGCCGGATTAGGACTTTTAATGCGCGAATCAATGTTTTGGCCATAATAATAGTAGGGCCAACCGTAAAAACCACCTTCTTTAACAGATGTTAAATAATCAGGCACTAAATCACCACCGAGTTGATCTCTTTCATTAACCACTGTCCACAACGCGCCAGTTTTTGGTTCTAATACCATCCCATTAGGATTTCTTAAGCCAGACGCAAATACTTTGCTGGTTTGATTTTGTGGGTCAATTTCTAAAATAGCCGCACGGTTCTTTTCAATATCCATACCGTTTTCGCCAACATTACTGTTAGAGCCAACCGTCACCAATAATTTGCCGTCCTCGCGTGCAACTACATTTTTTGTCCAATGGTGATTAATCCCAGCTGGCAAATCGACGACTTTAGTATATTGACCATCTACCTCTGTCATGCCAGTTTGATACTCATATTTGACTAACGCATCTGCATTCGCAATATATAGAGTATTCTCTACCAATGTCATGCCAAATGGTGACGTGAGACTTTCAGCAAAAACAGTTTTTAAGTCTGCAACACCGTCTTTATCAGTATCACGCAACAGCATGATGCGATCTGGACTTTTAACACCAGCGCCTGCTTTTTTCATAAACATACTCATCAACCAACCTCGCACACTAAAGCTTGCATTGGGCTTGGCGGGCGCGTTGCTTTCTGCAACCAATACATCACCATTTGGCAGTGTATACAGCCATCGTGGGTGATCTAAATCAGTGGAAAACGCATTGATTGATAGCCCTTCGTTAACGGTTGGAGAAGTGTTCGACTGCCAACCAATGGCGTTGGCTATGCTAACGGTAGGGATTTTTTCCAAATTCGGTGCAGGTAACTGTGGGTTAGTTCCCATGCCTTCTCTGATAGATAACGACGTATTCTCAAGCGAGCATGAAGAGAGTAAGGCAACTGTTGATGCAACTGCGGAAGCGACTAATAATAATTTCAATATTACAGTCCTTATTTAAATGGATAATCGTTTTGATATGATTGAATTAAAGTTTAGTGGTTCGAATTGGTTTTAATTATGATGGTCTGGTGCATCAAACACCAAAACCGATTCGATGAACTTGAAAATATGATGTTAAAATACGCCTTTAGTTCAAGATAAAAAGATTAAGCCAAATGCATCCGATGTTAACCAATGCCGTCAAAGCGGCGCGCCAAGCTGGCGATATTATCAATTTTGCTTCACGTGATTTAGGGCAATTAAAAATCCAAACAAAATCATTTAATGATTTTGTGAGTGAAGTTGACCAAGCCGCAGAAAAAGCCATTATTGACACCTTAAAAAGCGCTTATCCTGACCATGGATTTTTAGGTGAAGAGGGCGGCGATATTAATGAAACTGCTGAAAATATTTGGATTATTGATCCATTAGACGGCACAACTAATTTCTTGCATAGCTTTCCACAATATTGCGTTTCTATCGCTTTGCAACAAAAAGGTGTGATTACGCAAGCCGTGATTTATGACCCTGTTCATAACGATTTATTTACTGCAACAAAAGGTCGCGGTGCATTTTTAAACGATAAACGTATTCGCGTTGGTAGTCGCATTAAGTTGCAAGAAGCCTTAATTTCAACAGGCTTTCCATTCCGTGAGTTTTCTTATTTAGATACTTATATGGATATGTTTAAAGACATGATTAAAAGTACAACAGGGATTCGTCGCCCAGGTTCTGCCGCACTTGATTTAGCTTATGTCGCCGCAGGTTTTTCTGACGGCTTCTTTGAGCTCAATCTATCCGCTTGGGATATCGCCGCTGGCGCACTCTTAGTGCAAGAGGCTGGCGGCATTGTCGGTGATTTTGAAGGGAATGAAAGCTGGTTACAAACAGGTAATATTGTGGCAGCCAATCCAAAAGTATTCGCTCAAATGTTACAAGTGCTCGCTCCGCATTTAACAAAAAACATGAAAACTCCCAAATAGTTTGGAGTTGTATGAGCTGTTTTAACAATTGATGTTTTCCTCTTGCTGTTTATCAAGTTGGTTTTGTATTTGATTGTTGGGTATTGTTAATCAATGTAAACTTTTGTTGTTTCATCCGAGAAAAAATACACTGCCAGCTACGATGTGATAACCTGTTTATCGAAAAAATAAGAAACCTTTAAAATGACCCCTGTTGAAAAAAAAGGACACTTTTTTATCGTATAAAATGACGAAAAGAAGG
>JAHZMC010000078.1 GCA_022599515.1 Betaproteobacteria bacterium | reverse complement strand
GGGGGTCGCGGGTTCGAGTCCCGTCCGCTCCGCCAACATCTAAAAAGAGTGTTAAGATGATTCTTAACACTCTTTTTTATTCGCGTTTCTGCGTTTATACAATCATTTTAATTACCCTAAGCAGCAAGCCAATATCAGTGTGCGTCTAACGTTTAGTTATGGTATATTATCAAGTTAATTTTTAGCCTAAATGGCTATTTCTGTAGCAATAAAATATTGAAAGTAGACTTATGTTAGAACTCATCCGTAATCATTCAAAAGGCTGGTTGGCAAAATTAATTTTAGCTGCCATTACCATTCCATTTGCTTTATTTGGTATTGATCAATATTTGAGTGGTGCTGGCGCCAATGTGCCTGTTTCAAAAATTAATGGTGATGAAATTTCATTGCAAGAATATAGTAATACGCTTGAGTCTGTTCGCACGCGTATGCAGTCACAATCAGAGCAATATGATCCTACCGTTTTTGATAGCCCTGCATTTAAACAGTCTATTTTAGATGGCTTGATTATGCGACGTTTGGTGAATGCTGAAACGGTAGATGAAAACTTTCAAATTGGTGATAAACAATTAAGTGATCACATTTTGAAGATGCCTGAATTTCAAGAAAACGGTCAGTTTTCTGAAGCCGTTTATCAAAAGACATTAGAACAAAATGGTTTGACAGCTTCTAAACTAGAATCAAGTATTCGGAATGATTTAGTTGTACAGCAAGCGCGCGATGATTTGGCCAGTTTAGCATTTGCACCTAAGTCACTTGCTGAAAGCGCGGTGCAATATAGCTATCAAAAGCGCAATGCGAGCAAAGCCGAGATTAAAGCTTCAGCTTTTATTTCTGAAGTAAATGTGGAACCTAAAGAGGTTAAAGCGTACTACGAAAAACATAAAGATAAGTTTAGAGTACCTGAAAAAGTAAAAATGGAGTTTGTTTTACTTTCAGCGGCTAGTTTAATTAATGGCGTGACTGTGACTGATGAAGAAGTAAAAGCTTTTTACGATCAAAATTTAGACAAGTTTCAAGGAGATGAACAGCGTGAAGCTAGTCATATTTTGCTTGGTTTTGGTGTGAGTGCAACGGATGCAGATAAAGAACAAGCCAAAGAAAAAGCGCTTGAAATTGAAGCGCAGCTAAAAGCAGATCCTAAGCGATTTGAAGAGTTGGCGGCTAAGTTTTCACAAGATCCAGGCTCAGCGGCAAAAGGTGGTAGTTTAGGTAGCTTTGGTCGCGGCGCTATGGTTAAGCCCTTTGAAGATGCCGTGTTCAATATGGAAGTTAATCAAATTAGCGATGTTGTTGAATCAGAGTTTGGCTACCACATTATTCGTTTAGACGGCGTAAGTGGTACTTCATCATCATTTGATAGTTTAAAGCCACAAATTAAAGCAGAGCTTATTTTCCAAAAAGCACAAATTAAATATGCTGAATTAACTGAAGAGTTCAGTAATCTAGTGTATGAGCAATCTGGCAGTTTGCAGCCTGTTGCTAACAAATTTGATTTGACTATCCAAACAACTGATTGGTTAAGTTACGAAGAGGGTGCTAAGTATTTCAAAGATAATACTAAGTTAATGGATATGGTCTTTTCTAATGAAGTGCTCAAAGAAAAGCGTAATACAGAAGCGGTAGAAGTTTCAGCTAATAATTTGATTGCAGCACGTGTTGCTGAGTATCAGCCTGAAGCGCCAAAAACATTTCATGATGTAAAGCAGGGCATTGAGGCCTTACTAAAACTAGAGCAAGCAATGAAATTAGCTGAAGCGAAAGGTAAAGCCGCTATTGCTACATTAAACGCGGGCGAACAAGATGAAACCTTAGAGTGGATTTCTGAAGTGACGGTTGATCGCAAGAATGCGCAAGGCTTGACTGAGCCAGTGATGGACAAAGTGTTTAAGATGAACACGACTAAGTTGCCTGCTTATGATGGCTTTGTTGATGTCAATCGCGCTTATGTATTGGTAAAAGTAAGCGGTGTATCAAATGCGTTGACAGAAGATGAGACGCTGAAACAAAGAGCGCAAGCAGAATATGAGGCTGCATTAGCTCAGGAATATGTGGCTGCTTATGGTAAATCGCTAAAGGCGAAAGCTGATGTAGAGGTTAGTCGTCAACTATTGGAAAGCCCTCAGCAACCTTAGCTTGAGAAGATTGACGCTAATAAAAAAGCTGGCTTTTGCCAGCTTTTTTATTTTAACCGTAGATATTAATCTATTTGACCTGCAGCAGTGATATTCATGCCGCCGTCAACGTAAGTAATCTCTCCGGTAATACCAGAAGCTAGGTCGCTACATAAAAACGCAGCAGCGTTGCCTACTTCGTCAATAGTGACATTTCTACGCATGGCTGCATGCTTCTCATTAAAGCCAATCATTTTATCAAAGTCACCAATGCCAGAAGCTGCTAATGTTTTAATTGGGCCTGCAGAAACGGCATTCACGCGAATACCTCTTGGGCCTAAGCTTTGCGCTAAATAACGCACATTTGCTTCTAAGCTGGCTTTCGCAACGCCCATCACGTTGTAATTTGGCATGGTACGTTCCGCGCCTAGGTAACTAAGTGTTAACAAGCTGCCGTTGCGACCTGCCATCATTGGGTAAGCAGCTTTTGCTAAAGCAGAGAAACTATATGAACTGATGTCATGTGCAATGCGAAAATTTTCGCGGTCAACGGCATCTAAGTAATCGCCCATTAAGGCTGTTTTTGGCACAAAAGCAAGTGAGTGAACAACGCCATCTAAACCATCCCACTGTTTTGCTAACTCTGTGAATAATGCTTCAATTTGCGCATCTTCTGCAACATCACAAGGTAGAACGATGGTCGAATCAAAATCGGCGGCTAAATCGGCAACGCGTTTTTGATGTTTTTCCATTTGGTAGGTGAATGCTAATTCAGCGCCTTCGCGTTTCATGGCAGCGGCAATACCGTATGCAATTGAGCGGTTGCTGAGTAAGCCAGCAATCAATATTTTTTTACCTGCTAAAAATCCCATAGTTAATCCTATTTAATATTATTGAATCTGCGCACGTTTGGTTCTTAATTATCTAGCTTGATTAGCTAGATTGACTTCTAGGATCAAGCGCGTCGCGTAAACCTTCTCCGAGTAGATTATACCCTAACACGGTTAATAAGATGGCCATACCCGGGTAAAGCGACAACCACCAAGCAAATTGAATATACTCTTTGCCATCAGTCAGAATATTGCCCCATGACGCTTGCGGCGCTTGTACGCCTAGCCCTAAAAAGCTTAAGCCTGACTCTAACAATACAGCGCCTGCAACGCCTAATACCGCGCTGACGATAATTGGCGTTAGGCTATTGGGTAATAAGTGAATAAATATAAGACGCATATCTTTAGCGCCTAAGGTGCGAGAGGCTAGGACAAACTCACGGTTGCTCAAGCTCAGAAACTCTGCGCGAACTAAACGCGTAACACCCATCCATGAGGTTAGGCCAATCACAATCATAATATTGATAATTGAAGGGGTAAGGAAAGCAATCACCGCTAAGATTAAAAAGAAGCTAGGAATTGATAGCATAATGTCTACTAAACGCATAATGACAGTATCGACCCAGCCACGATAGTAGCCAGCTAATGCGCCTAGCACGATGCCGATGGCTGTGGAAATGCCAACAGCAACTAAACCGACAAGTAACGAAATGCGACCACCAAACAACATACGGCTAAACACATCTCTACCTAGTCCGTCAGTACCCATCCAATGTTGCCAAGAAGGGCTTAATAAAATGGCTTTCACATCAAATGCATCAGGATCGTATGGTGCTATCCACGGCGCTAGCATAGCAAGTAGAAACATCACCATGATGATGATAAAGCCTGCTAAAGCCAGCGGGTTGGAAAGTGCCTTTACGAGTATATTTTTCTGCATATTATCCTCTTGCTACACCACGTCTCACACGTGGATCCGCCAATGCATAGGCGATATCAGCCAGTAGGTTGCCAAGCAAGGTGAGGGCGGAGCCAATGGTGAGGACGCCCATGACAACAGGAAAGTCTCGCATTAGAACTGCATCATAAAATAACTTGCCCATACCTGGAATCGCAAAAATAGTTTCAGCAATCACAGAGCCACCAATGAGGCCAGGAATCGATAATCCGATAATGGTAATTAATGGTAGTAATGCATTTCTTAAAGCATGGGTATAGACAACCGTATGTTCACCAAGTCCCTTGGCGCGCGCCGTAGTAATGTAATCTTGATTAAGCACATCTAACATGCCGTTTTTGACAAATAAGGTGATGCCAGCAAGTCCTGTGACTGAAGGAATAATCACAGGCATGATGAGGTGGCTGATACTGTCTTTTAATTGATCCCAAGTGCTTAAATTTTCGTAGTTTAGGCTGTGTAAGCCAGAAATAGGGAGCCAATTGTTAGCAACGCCTAGCCAATACATCAATAATAGCGATAACCAAAAGCCTGGAATGGAGAAGCCAATAAAGTTAAATAGGGTAATGGATTTATCCTGCCATCGTTGATATTTGCGCGCGGCTAAAATACCTAGCGGTATGGCTAATGTCAGCGTAATGGCCAAACCGAGTAAATTAATCATCAAGGTAATGGGCAGCGCTTCTTCTATCATGCCTTTTGTATAGTTGCCATCTGTGTCAGTTGTACCTAAAAATACAGGCTTTTGATGGGTAGCAAATGAGTTGCCGAAGTCAAATTGCACCATGCGTTTTAGCCACAAGCCATATTGCACGATAATCGGTTTATCTAAATTGTAAAGTTCACGTAGTTTTTGGCGAGATTCTTCGCTCGCTTTTGGGTTGAAAGCAGCTTCATTATTGGTAATATCACCCGGTGCTAAGTGCATGATAAAAAAAGAAATAAGACTAATACCAATCAGCATTGGAATCATCCATAACACACGTTTGATTGAGTATTTCAACATAGTTAGTTCGCGCTTATTTGATTTCTACGATACGGCTTAGGAATATACCATTTATGCGAATCATAGCCTATGCCAGCAGGTGGAATGGGATTGACGATACCTTCAATACGTTTATGTATCGCGGTGAGTCCATAACCTGCAGATAAATAAACGATAGGGCTATCAGCGAGTAATTGTTCGGTGAACGTATGATAGATTTCTTGGCGTTTATCTGGGTTAAGTTCGCTTCGACCTTGCTCAAGCAGCTTATCGACAGTAGGGTTGTTGTAGCCAATAAAGTTAAACTGCCCAGGCGCTTGTTGGCTGGAATGCCAAATATTATATTGGTCAGGATCTAAGCCTAAACCCCAGCCGAGGATGACAACATCAAAATCACCTGTGTTGATAAATCGACTAATAAAACTGGCCCACTCAATGGCTCTAATTTTAACGTCAATACCAATTTCTTTTAATCTACGCTGAATAATAACAGCTGACTTTTCACGTTCTTTGTTTTGATTGGTAATGATTTCAAAAGCAAAAGGTTTACCGTCGCGCTCCAAAATGCCATTTGCATTTTTGGTGAAGCCTGCTTCTTTGAGCAATGCACGCGACTTTTCTGGATCGTAAGAATAGGGTTTTAACGTTGGATTGCTCCAGCGCGTGCCAGGTTTGTAAGGTGAAGAAATATTGATTCCTAAGCCAAGATACACACCGTCAATAATCTCTTGTTTATCAATCGCGTAGTTAATGGCTTTGCGAACGCGAATATCATCAAATGGCTTATGCTTAAGATTAAAGCCTAGATAAGTGTAACTATTTCCTAATTCTTTGTATAAATTAAGGTTTTTCTTTAACTCTGGTCTGGCTGGAATAATGCGTGAATATTTAATTGGATCTAAACCCATACTATCGATATTGTCTGCCATTAATTCTAAAAATTGTGCAGAGTTATCAGGAATAATTCGTGTGACTAGCTGATCAATAGCGGCCTGACCCAATACGGAGTTTGGGTTGCGCGTGAGTTTAAGGTTCTCTCCATGATTCCATTGTGATAATTGATAATAGTTGCTACCGACAGGCTTGCGCGCAAAGGATGTAGTGCGAATATCTTGACCAGCTAATAAGTGCTTTGGCAAAATATGTAGGCTTGCCCAGCTGTCTAATGCGGGTGCATACACTTGTCCGTAAGTCACTTTGAAAGTAAGCGCATCAGTTGCCTCGGCATTGGACACTAATTGATAGTCAGAAGCATAAGGACTACGTGTATTCTCATCGGTTACTGTTTTCCATGTAAATAATACATCAGCACTAGTGAGCGGCTTGCCATCAGCCCACAAAAGATTAGGTTTAAGCTTAAAGGTGATGGTTTTTTGGTCATCTGAAATTTGCCAGCTTTCAGCCAAATCGCCCTCAATATCTAGGTTGCCGTTATATTTTAAGAGTGAATTGAATATATTGGATGCAATTGCTGCTGAGGCAGACTCACCAGCAACCATAAAAATCAGACCACTAGGCTCACCTGTCATCGCACTAATCATGGTGCCGCCATCTTGGCTAGGGTAAGACTTGTTGTAGTCAATGCTGGCTTCTGGCTGTTGGCTACAACTAGCGAACGTAAAACAACTTAGGATAGAAAGGGTTGTGATGAATTTAAAAATATCAATAAGCGGAGTGTTGGCGATGGATGCAGGTGTATTGATATTCATATGGTTAACAATTGTATGCGCTTATCCAGTAGTTAGCTAAAAAATTGTTAATGTAAGCGCAATTGATTAAACATTAAATTCTTTTTGTCTTAGCTCTCTCTGGTGTTGTTGAAATTTTAATAATTTGCCCAGCTTTTATCTTAGACGATTTAAGACGGTTTACTTTCATTAAAGTTCTCGTGTCAGTTCCATATTTTCTGGCGACTGTACTTAATGTTTCTCCACGCTTTATTTTATGCGTGACATGCACAATTTTGGCACCAAAGGTTGGTGATTGTGTTTTCTGTGTCGCTAGTTGAGAAACGTTAATTTCATCAGCACTGTCCTCTGTTGAAGGTACTAGTAAGTGCAATGGATTTGATAAGTGATTGTCATTAGAGAGGCTATTGATATTGCGTAATCTATCTAATGAAATATTGAATTTGCTAGCAATACTTGCAATGTTTTCACCGCGCTTAGCGTTGTAAACAGACCATTTAGTTAACGATTCTTCGTTATTGGCCAAATTGATTCTAAAGGTATCAATAGCAGAAACGGGTAGTAGAATTTTATGCGTATTATTTTTTGAGGCAATAATTGGGCGCTTATAGCTAGGGTTTAATAAGGCAAACTCTTCATCCGAAATTTCAGCAAGGCTAGCCGCTAATTTTGCATCAATTTGAAATGGAGGATCAATTTCAGCAAAGTAAGCTTGATTAGGAATCGTGTTGATATTAAGACCATATTGTTCAGGATTAGTCACAATATTTTTAATCGCTTGCAATTTAGGCACATACTGTTCTGTCTCTAATGGTAGCGTGAGACTGTCATAATCAGTTGGTAGGCCAGCTCTTGCATTACGCGCAATAGCACGGCTAACCGTGCCTTCTCCTGCATTATAGGCCGCGAGTGCTAATTCCCAGCTGCCGAACATGGTGTGTAATTTTTCTAAATAATCTAAAGCGGCTTGTGTCGATGAAACAACGTCTCTGCGATGATCTGCCCACCAGTTTTGCTCTAAACCGAAGTATTTGCCTGTTGAAGGAATGAACTGCCAAATGCCAACAGCACGACTGCGTGACTGCGCTTGCGGGTTATAGGCACTCT
Organism: Betaproteobacteria bacterium; assembly: GCA_022599515.1. Taxonomy (GTDB): domain Bacteria; phylum Pseudomonadota; class Gammaproteobacteria; order Burkholderiales; family Methylophilaceae. Next base: position 10,875 of record JAHZMC010000078.1, on the reverse strand, counting down.
CTATCATCGGCAATAAAGCAATTTCAGTTGGCATGCCGCGTTTTTGAACTTCTTCTACTACGTAAAACAAATACTTCTCGGTGCGACCCATCATCTGATTGACATATTCAGGACGCGCGGCATAAAAGTCTTCGAACTTTTTCGAGTACGCCGATTCGGTGTTCATCATTGCATAGCCTTGCCCGATGCGTAGCCACAAGTTACTTTCTTCTACAGGGCTTGATTCTGTAATTAATGGTTCACTGAGTACATTGTCTAAAAGGAAAGCAATTTCAACCCCGCGTGCATTGGTTGCCGCTGTTGATGGTAAGGAGAAAAGTAAACTGCTTGTTAATAGAAAAATACTGGAAATAATCGTTGAATGATTGCGCCAATGAGCGGTTGCGGCTAAGAATGATTTTTTACGATTCATTGGGTAAAATTCTTGAAATAAGTAGGCTACATATTAGCTAGCTCATTTCTCCTAGTCAAGAATAAATTTGCTTTAAGATTGTATTTTATCGCTATGATTAATAATGATTTCTTAGCAATCTGATTTTTGTAAAAACGGTTAATTCGTCTGCTTCTGTTACCTCTGCATGACGGATAATGCTACTTTGATTGCAGCGTAAAAATGGATTGGTACTTAACTCTAATGCAATAGTGCTCGGCAAGCTTGGTTTGTTGTCTTTTCTTAATTGAGAAACAGCCTGTTTTCTATCAAATAAAGCTTGGTTTTCAGGCTCTAAAGTGAGCGCGAAATCAATATTCTTGCCAGTATATTCATGTGTGCAATACACTTGTGTGTCGGCAGGTAGTTTTTTTAAGCGATTGAGCGATGCCAACATTTGTGCAGGAGTGCCTTCAAATAAACGCCCGCAACCTGCGCTGAATAAAACATCGCCACAAAACAAATAAGCCTCATTCACAAAAGCAATATGGCCTAAAGTGTGGCCTGGTAACCACATGACTTGAAATTTTAAATCAAACTGCGTTAAGTCAATAATTTCTCCTTCAGTTACCGCAATATGGTTGAATGGAAACTGCTCATAGCTTGGCGCATAAACAGGGACTGAATACGACTCGAGTAAGGATGCTACGCCGCCAATATGGTCAGCATGGTGATGGGTAATTAAAATAGCACTTAGTGTCAGTTAATTTGTTTTTAATGAAGCAAAAACTGGCGCTGCATCACCTGGGTCAATCACAATTGCATCGCGCGTATTGTGCAAAAGCCATATATAATTATCTTCAAAGGCAGGAATCGGCTCAATCTGTAAAGGTTGGTGTTGCATGCGGTTTCTATTAGTCCTTTAGCGTTTTACATCTTAAATATAATGTTAACTATTGGATTGATTCCTACTTTTGTCAATTAATTAATGCAACCATTTACGCAAAAAATTTGGTTTGAAACGACTTTAGGTCAACGTCTGTTATCGCGCGAACAAGCGATTTATGACCGTGCAGTTGGCGATGTTTTTGGCTTTTATGCGGTACAAGTTGGCTCGCCACAGATTAATTGCTTGCAACAATCTCGCATCCCTAACCTTATTGCCACAGGCAATACCACTGGCGATGTTCATTGTGAGAGTAGTTATTTACCTTTTGCCGAAAGCAGTATTGATTTACTGTGTATGCCGCATGTTTTAGAGTTTAGTGATAATCCGCATCAAACGCTAAGAGAAGCAGCAAGAGTGCTAGTGCCAGAAGGTTATGTGATTTTGACTGGGTTTAACCCCATGAGTTTTTGGGGACTAAACAAACGCATGATAAAAGCGCACCGTTACCCATGGCACGGCCAGTTTTTTTCTTTATCACGTATTAAAGATTGGCTGGCTTTGCTTGGATTAGAGTTTGTTGAGGCGCAATTTTTATCGCATGAAGTGCCTATTAACAACGAAAAATGGTTAAAGCGCTTGTCATGTATCGAGAAAATGGGTAGCAAATGGTGGCCAATGATGGGCGGCCAATATGTGATTGTGGCTAAAAAAAGGGTGGTGAATATCACTTTATTAAAGCCTAAATGGAAACGCAGTTTGTTGCAATCTGGCTTGGTGATTGGTGGTCATAAGAACATGAATCAAAATAAACAAAAGCAGCAGAAAAGTATGAAAGAACACAAGCAATGAATGAAGTAGTTGAAATTTATACCGATGGCGCCTGTAAGGGAAATCCTGGTGTTGGTGGCTGGGGCGCTTGGTTTCATTATAATGGTCATGAAAAATCAATTTTTGGCGGTGAAGAAAATACCACCAATAACCGAATGGAAATGATGGCGGTTATCAAGGCGCTGGAGACTTTAAAACGAGCGAGTAAAGTGAAGCTCTACACCGACTCATCTTATGTACAAAAAGGCATGACAGAGTGGCTGGTTGGCTGGAAAGCGAAGAATTGGAAAACTGCAGGCAAAAAGCCGGTAAAAAACGATGATTTATGGAAGCAACTGGATATGTTAGCTAGCCAGCATCAAATTGAATGGCTGTGGGTAAGAGGCCATGATGGCAATCTTGGCAATGAGCGAGCAGATGTGTTGGCTAACGCAGGCGTTGAGCAAGTGTTAAATAAGGCTAATTAAATAAAATGAGACAAATATTTTTAGATACGGAAACGACAGGGCTTTACCCCGATCAAGGCCATCGCATTATTGAAATTGCTGCAGTTGAAACCATTAATCGTCGTCCAACTAATCATCACTATCATCAATATATTAATCCTGAACGAGAAATTGATGCAGGCGCGCAAGAAGTGCATGGTATTACCTTAGAGTTTTTGCAAGATAAGCCGCTGTTTGAGGCGATTGCTGATGACTTTCTTGCTTTTATTAAGGGCGCAGAAGTGATTATTCATAATGCCCCTTTTGATGTTGGTTTTCTCAACAGTGAGTTAGGTCGCTTGGGTTTGGATCCCGTGCAAAAGTGCTGTGACAGCATTACTGATACCCTAAAAATGGCTAAAGATGCGCGGCCAGGACAGCGTAATAATTTGGATGCTTTATGTCGACACTTTGGGATTGATAACTCTAGACGTACGCTACATGGCGCATTATTAGATGCGGAGCTGTTAGCGGAAGTGTATATGGCGCTAACGCGAGGTCAAGATAGCTTGATGATAGACTTAGAACATGAAGCGCCTTCACAAAGTAATATGGTGGTCAGTGAGGGTCAAGTAAAATTAAAGGTGTTAATGGCAGATGAGGCAGAGCATGCTGCGCATGAGGCTTATTTAGCAGGCTTAGGTGATACAGAAAAGCCTTCTTGGTAACGGATTTAGAAATAATGGATAATTGTATTGTAGTGACGGGCGGAGCTGGTTTTATTGGCAGTAATTTTGTGAATGCGTGGGTTATGCTTGGTTTAGGCAAAGTGATTAACTTAGATAAATTAACCTATGCGGGTAATTTGGAAAATTTAGCAGAAATCAGTGATGATGAAAATCATGTTTTTGTGCAAGCGGACATCGGTGATAAAGAGACTGTTGCAGCGTTATTAAAGCAACATCAACCAAAAGCAGTGCTTAACTTTGCCGCAGAAAGCCATGTCGATCGTTCTATTCACTCGCCTGGTGAATTTATACAAACCAATATTGTTGGCACCTTTTACTTGTTAGAAGAAGTACGTGCCTATTGGAGCGCATTAAATGAAGATGCTAAACGTGACTTCAGATTCTTGCATGTATCTACAGATGAGGTATATGGTTCTTTAACCGCTGATGATCCTGCATTTAAAGAAACCAACCCATACGAACCGAATAGTCCATACTCGGCATCTAAAGCTGCTTCCGATCATTTAGTCCGCGCTTATCATCATACTTACGGCATGCCGATGCTGACGACTAATTGTTCTAATAATTATGGTCCTTATCACTTTCCTGAAAAACTCATTCCACTGGTTATTCACAATGCCTTAAATGGTAAAGATTTACCTATTTATGGCAACGGCAGTAATGTGCGTGATTGGTTGTATGTGGAAGATCACTGTAGTGCGATACGCCGTGTGCTTGAAGCTGGAAAAATCGGTGAAACCTACAATATTGGTGGTTGGAATGAGATGACTAATTTGGGAGTTGTGCATACGTTGTGCGACATGTTAGACCAAGCGCAACCTAAAGCCTCAGGTAGCTATCGCGATCAAATTACTTATGTGCAAGATAGGCCTGGACATGACCAACGTTATGCGATTGATGCAACTAAAATAGAGCGTGAGTTAGGCTGGAAACCAGCTGAAACGTTTGAAACAGGCATCCAAAAAACAGTGCAGTGGTATTTAAACCATCAAAGTTGGGTAGAACATGTGACCAGCGGTGAGTACAAAAAGTGGATAGGGGACAACTATCAAGCTAGGGAGAAAGCATAATGGCGACTAAAGGTATTATTTTAGCCGGTGGCTCAGGCACACGGCTATATCCAGTAACAGAAGTTGTCTCCAAACAATTGTTGCCAGTTTACGATAAACCGATGATTTATTATCCATTGTCAGCATTAATGTTAGGTGGGATTAAAGAAGTTTTAGTCATTTCAACGCCTCAAGATTCACCACGATTTGAACAATTATTAGGAGATGGCAGTCAGTGGGGAATGAAGATTAGTTATACCGTTCAACCATCGCCAGACGGCTTGGCGCAAGCGTTTATTTTAGGTGAAGGTTTTATTGGCGATGATGCTTGTGCATTAGTGTTAGGCGATAATATTTTTTACGGTCATGAATTGGGGGGAATTACGCAACAAGCTGCCCAACGCAGCAGTGGCGCGACGGTGTTTGCGTATCCTGTGCATGATCCCGAGCGTTATGGTGTGGTCGAGTTTGATGATAACGGTGCAGCTATTAGCCTAGAAGAAAAACCTGCAAAACCAAAATCTCGTTATGCGGTGACAGGGTTATATTTTTACGATAATAAAGTAGTAGAAATGGCTAAAAATCTAAAGCCTTCAGCGCGTGGTGAGTTAGAAATCACCGACTTGAACCGCATTTATCTAGAAGCTGGCAATTTGCAAGTTGAAGTGATGGGTAGAGGCATGGCGTGGCTAGATACGGGAAGCCATGATTCACTGCTTGAGGCTGGTAGCTTTATTCAAACCATAGAAAAGCGTCAGGGTTTAAAGGTGGCGTGTCCAGAAGAAATCGCTTATCGCATGGGTTTTATTGATGCAACGCAAGTGAAAGTCTTAGCAAAAAAATACGCTAAAAATGGTTATGGTCAGTATTTACGTCAAATGTTAGAAGAGCGGGTTTTTTAGATGCAAGCAATTAAAACAAGCATTCCTGATGTCGTTATTTTTGAACCCAAAGTGTTTGGAGATGAGCGCGGATTTTTTTATGAAAGCTTTAATGCCAAGGTGTTTGAGCAAGCCACTGGATTAAGCATTGATTTTGTACAAGACAATCACTCTAAATCAGCTAAAAATGTGTTGCGTGGTTTGCATTATCAAACTGCGCATACCCAGGGCAAGTTAGTACGCGTTACACAAGGTGAAGTCTTTGATGTGGCAGTTGATTTGCGGCTGTCATCCAATACGTTTGGGCAATGGGTCGGCGAACGACTTTCTGCTGACAATAAGCGCATGTTATGGGTGCCAGCAGGTTTTGCCCATGGCTTTTTAGTCTTGTCAGAAACAGCTGAATTTTTATATAAAACAACGGATTTCTATTCGCCCGAACATGAAGTGAGTATTCGTTGGAATGATGCAGATATTGGCATCGAATGGCCTTTAGATGGCGCGCCATCGCTTTCTGGAAAAGATACTGCAGGCATGGCTTTTTCCGATGCACCTAAATTTAAATAAGCTTAAACTTTAATTAAGTTTAAACAAAGAATAATGAAACCAAATCGAATTTTATTAACTGGTGTTAACGGTCAGGTTGGACATGCTTTGCTACCTCAGTTGTCTGGGCATCAGGTGATTGCACTTTCTCGCCACGAACTGGATTTAAGCAATGTCGACACAATTAGAAGCGTTATCCGCGAAATTAAACCTGATTTGATCATCAATCCAGCAGCGTATACGGCTATTGATAAAGCAGAGTCTGAGCTTGATTTAGCCTATGCGATTAATGCCACAGCGCCACAAGTGATAGCAGAAGAAGCAGCAAAACTAGGTAGTGCGCTGATTCATTTCTCGACTGACTATGTTTATGACGGTCGTAAAAACGTACCTTACGTTGAAACAGATGCAGTTAATCCGCAAAGCGTTTACGGTAAAAGTAAATTGGCAGGCGAACTAGCAATACAAACGGTTGGCTTGCCGCATCTGATTTTGCGTACCAGTTGGGTTTATGGCACATACGGTAAAAACTTTCTCAAAACAATCTTACGATTAGCTAGTGAAAGAGAGCAACTTGGGATTGTTGCTGACCAAATTGGCGCACCGACATCGAGTATCAGTATTGCCTCTGCACTAAAACAATTAGTGGCGCAATGGGATGGTCAGCAAAGTAGTGTTTATCATTTTACCAATACGGGTAATACCTCATGGTATGGATTTGCTTGTGAGATTGTTCGGCAATATAAAGCATCGAATCACCAGCCTGTATTAATGACTGATATGCAAGCAATCAAACCATTAACAACTGCTGATTATCCAACACCCGCATCGAGGCCAGCTAATTCATGTTTAGATAATGCTAAATTACAACAGGATTTTAGTATTGCCTTACCAACATGGCAAGCTGGTTTGCAAAATGTGATGCAGTATTTGTGAGTTAAGCGATAGCATCTGCCCAGCTATTAGGTGTTTCGTATAATCTTACGCGAACCAAGTTTAAGTGATTGCCGTAAGTATCGTGATATTGGCCTTTTAAGATTCTAAATGCTTCAGCCGCCATATTTTCTGCAGTTGGCACAGTGTCAAAAATGACGGTTTTGTGGTCGGGCAATGTGTTTAAAAAGTCGAGGATAACAGCATCATTTTTATAAACCAAAAATGCATGGTCCCAAACATCAACCACACTTTCGCGCGCAATGCGTTTCACATCAGAAAAATCCATGACCATGCCATCTTCTGAGATTTTTTCATTACTGATAATATCGCCGCCCAAAGTAATTTCAATCACATAGCGATGACCATGCAAATTGCGACATTGGCTTTTATGGTTGGGGATGCGGTGACCTGCATCAAATTCTAAACGTGTTGTAATTTCCATGATTGCTTGGTTTTGGCTTTTGAGGTTAATTTGCTACTAAAATGAGAATTATAGCATCTCAACTCAATGCGCTTGTGCCCAAGCGATAAATGATTCATAAGGTAATGCTTTAGAGTAAAAATACCCTTGGCACCGATCAATTTTTAATTGTTTGAGCAGGTAATATCAATCATATTGATTGTTTAATGCATCAATGTGGGCACATGCACTTTCACTCAGTGATGGTAAGTGGTATCCGCCCTCAAGAGAAGAGATGATGCGTTGATGATAACAATTCTTTGCAATCGATTTAGCAAAATTTGTCATCCAAACATAGTCATTTTTTGTTAAGGCAAGGTTTGCTAATGGGTCATTCACATGGGCATCGAAACCAGCTGAGATAAAAACAATATCGGGTTTAAACTCCTCTAATGCGGGCCTAAATTTTTCCTCAAATACTTTTTTGATTGCTTCTCCATTACTTTTTGCCGCCAAAGGCGCATTGAGTATATGATTGCTGACTGTTTCAGCACCGCTATGTGGATAATAAGGATGCTGAAAAGTAGAGCAAAGCATGACATTCGGATTGTCTTTAAAAATGTCCTCGGTGCCATCACCATGATGCACATCAAAATCAATAATAGCAGCTCGTTTTAGTTTGTATTGATTTAGCGCATAAGCGACACCAATCGCTACATGGTTAAAAATGCAAAAGCCCGCGCTATTCGCACGTCCGGCATGATGGCCTGGTGGGCGAATACAGCAAAAAGCATTATCCACTTTTTCTTGCATCACCAAATCAACTGCGTGAAGAACAGCGCCGCTAGCATGTAAAGTTGCTTCTAAACTCATTGGCCCCATCGCAGTGTCACCATCTAGCTTAACTAAACCGGCTTTGGGTGCAACTCCTATAATATAGTCAACGTAAGCCTGACTATGTACGCGTAACAAAGCTTCTTTTGTGGCTTTTGGCGCATCGTAAAAAGTGAGTCTTTTTGATAAATCGGAAGCAAGCACTGCATTTTTAATCGCTGTTATTCTGGCGGGAGATTCGGGATGATTGCCATCCATTACATGCAATAACGTATCTGGGTGTGAAATAAATGCAGTTTTAAGCACGGTAGCCTCTAAAGAATAGGGTTAATTAGATAAAAGCTCCTGCGATAACTCTGTATAAAAAGCCATTCTTACTGGATTGATTTTACCTGCATTAACAGCTTGTTTAACGGCACAATCTGGCTCAACTTGATGCTTGCAATCATTAAAACGACAATTCCCTAAATAGGGCTTGAACTCAATAAAGGAAAGCTCTAAATCCTCTTGCGTTAAGTGATTAAGGCCAAACTCTTGCAAACCAGGCGAGTCAATCAATGTACTATCTGCATCAAGATAGTATAAGTGGGTAGCCGTTGTTGTGTGTTTGCCACTATCGAGCGTATTACTAATTTCTTGTGTACGCACACTTTCATTGGGAAGTAATGCATTAATAATTGTTGATTTACCCATGCCCGATTGCCCAACTAATACACTCTGCTGATGACTTAAATAGGGTAACAGAGGGTTGATATCCGTTTTGGCAGACAGGTAAACAATTTCATAGCCTAAATCTTCATAGACTTTCAGTTTATTTTTTGCATCATTAGTTTCTGCTAAATCGCATTTGTTTAACACAATCAGCGGTTTGATATTCGCTGCCTCTGCCGCAGCTAAGCAGCGGTTTAATAAAGCCTCATAAAAGCTGGGTTGTGTGGCTAACACAATGACGACTTGCGTGACATTAGATGCCAGTATTTTGCTTTTAAAGGCGTTGCTGCGATAAAGAAGTGAGTTGCGTGGTTCGCTAGACTCAACAACGCCTTCGGCTTTGTCTGTCAGTTTAATATTCACAATGTCGCCGCAAGCTAAATCTGTCTTTTTGCCACGGGTGACGCAACTAATTCTTTTCTTATCCGGCAATTCTACCTGATAGCGTTTACCATAAGCGGCAACCACTAAACCTTGTAAGGTCTGCAATTTATTGTTCAAACTTATAATATTGTTTGTTGAGGTAAGCGGCAGCATTCAATTCATCCTCTTCAAACCACTTTAAATCTAGATTAGTATTACAGGCACGCACCTGTGCAATAAGAGCGGCTGAAGATTCTACTTTATGAAACGCGCGGGAATAGATTTCCGAACCATCGCCGCCATAACTAGAAGCATGACAACTAATACAGTTTTGCTCAACCATTGCTTTGCCTGCTGTTAAATCGGCTAGTGCGAACAAGTCATTCGCCTCAGCATAAAAGCTGATTGAGCTGCAAATCAGAAAAATCAGCTTATTCATGGTTTATCGTTTATGAGTATTGCTAACCAGTATACGCCGCTAATTTTAAAATGCGAATACTTGCAGGCGGATGTGAATCATAAAAAGCTGAATGTAATGGGTCTGGCGTCAATGTTGACGCATTATCACGATACAGCTTAACTAACGCTTCTACTAAATGCTTAGCACTTGCATTTTTAGCTGCGTAATCATCTGCTTCAAACTCGTTTTTTCTAGAGTAGCTGGCCATCAAAGGGCGAATAACGAACAAAAATACAGGTGAAACCAGCATGAATAATAGTAACGCCATGTAAGTGCTTTCCGTTGTAACGCCTAAGCCTTGAAAGAACCATGACTGGTCAATTAACCAGCCTAGCAAAGCTAAACCAATAAAACTCATGAAGAAAATCATGGCTACACGCTTAATCACATGATGGTGTTTAAAGTGACCTAGCTCATGTGCTAAAACAGATTCAATTTCTTCTGTGTTTAAACGTTCAAGTAAAGTATCAAAGAAAACCACGCGTTTGCTACTACCAAAACCTGTAAAGTAAGCGTTGCCGTGACTGCTTCTTGTTGAACCGTCCATCACAAATAAGCCTTGTGATTTGAAGCCACATTTAGCCAATAAAGTTTCAATTCTTGCTTTCAAACTTTCATCAGCAAGTGGTGTAAATTTATTAAATAATGGGGCGATAAAAGTAGGATAAACCGCTAACATTAAGATGTTAAATACAGTCCAAACAACCCATAAATAAAACCACCAATACTCACCAGCGCCTTGCATTAGCCATAGCGCTGCAAATAAGAGTGGAGCGCCTAATAATAAGCCAACAACGCTGTGTTTAATCAAATCCATAAAGAACATCTGGCGCGTCATTTTATTAAAGCCAAATCGTTCATCCACAACAAATGTTTTGTAGTAATCAAAAGGCAAATCAATCAAGCTACTAATCAATAGCGCGCTGCAAATGACAAGCGCACCTCTCAATATTTCATGATTCGGTACTATCGTTGTCCATACTGTATCTATCCATTGCAAGCCACCACCGAGAGTAAACGCAAGAAGCAGTAGCGCTTGTACAAGCATTTCGCTCAAACCTAAACTTGTTTTTGCAGTGGAGTAATCCGCTGCCTTTTGATGCGCATCTAAAGCGATGTTTTGCGTAAAAGCAGCAGGAACCTCATTGCGATTTGCTTGCACGTGACTAATTTGTCTTCTGCCCAACCAAAATCGAATGATGGTGTTAAAAGCCAGTAAGCCAATGAAAATAAATGTAAGTGTATGTGCCATGTTTTTAAACTACTCTGCTAACCTGATATGATGTCAATTAAGTATTTTGAAGCATTTATGCGTTGATAGTTCTAGTACAACGCAATTTTTTACTATTTTAATGGAAATCATGATGGAAGCTGAAAGTAATGTAATAAATAAAGATAATTTGATTTGGTTAGATATGGAAATGACTGGGTTAT
>JAHZMC010000077.1 GCA_022599515.1 Betaproteobacteria bacterium | reverse complement strand
TTATCGAGTCTGGTCGTATGTGCGTTGATGCCATGCCTAACGGTGTAATATGACAGCCAATCAAGAAAATTTCACCGCGCATAATCACCACATAGGCTTCTTTAATATTGATGCGGTGATCACGAATCGCCTTGACTTCCCAGCCTTCTAGGACGATTCCTGCTTCGTATTTTTCTTCGATAAAATAATCAAAAAATGCTTTTTTATTTTGGGCAATGCTCATGACTTAACACTAAATAGCTTAAAATAGTTATTTTACGCTAGTTTAAATAGAACGCTTTAATGAATAAGGTAGAAAAAACTGTTTTAGTGATGCACTCGGCAGAACAGATGTTTAATTTAGTCGATGCGGTAGAAGATTATCCCAACTTCTTACCGTGGTGTGGCGGCGTCGATTTGCATGAACGTACGGATGCCAGCACCAGTGCGACTTTACATATTAAATACCACGGCATTGAACAAAACTTCACAACAGTAAATGACAAAGTATTTCCTAGCAGCATGGACATTGCCCTAAAAGATGGGCCGTTTAAACATTTAGAAGGTGACTGGCGCTTTATTGAATTGCGCGCAGATGCTTGTAAAATTCAGTTTAGACTTAATTATGAGTTTGCGAACGGCTTTCTTGAAAAGCTAATCTCGCCAGTGTTTAACCACATTGCCACAACGTTTGTTGATTGTTTTGTAACGCAAGCAGATAATATATATACCGTTAAAAAGGATTAATTTTGCCTAACAGTAACCTAATCACTGTAGAAGTCGCTTATGCTTTGCCGCATCAGCAATTGATTATTCCGGTGCAAGTTGCACCAGAAACAACAGCTGAAGAAGCAGTTAAAGCATCGGGTATTACGGCCAAATTTCCTGAAATTGATTTAAGTATTAATCAGATTGGCATTTTTGGAAAATTAACCAGATTAGATACCCCACTGCGTCATTTAGACCGTGTGGAAATTTATCGCCCGCTGATTGCGGACCCGAAAGAAGTCAGAAAACAGCGTGCTGCAGATGGAAAAGCCATGAAAAAAGGCGGTGGAGACGCACCGCCTGAAATGGAGTAACGAACTGAATTAATTACAATATTGCTGCATATTGGCTTGTGCTTTTGCTTTACGCTCATTTAAAGCAGCATCATCAAAATATTGACGCTCACCTTTTTCATTCATTTGATATATACGTCCGCCTTGGATAAATGTTCGATAGTCCGCTTTTGCTGAACGGCAATTTTCTGCTTTTAGCTTAGCTTGTGCCGCTTTTTCTTCTTTATTTTTCTTTTCTATTTCAGCATTGCGTATGCGTAGCTGTGCTGCCTCATCTTCAGAAGATGGCTGTGTTTTATTATTAGCGGCTGGGTTGGCTTCTTTTTCGGCCGCAGGCGCGGGTTTTGTTGTTTTTTCTTTACCAATTTTTTTCGACTTATACATTATCAGTTGGCGGCGTATCTGAATAGCGCGTTACACCATTTTTGTCTTTCCATTTATAAATCTGCGCATCCACCAACATTGGTGTCGCCAATGCAACCATCAATCCCAAATACATTAATTGTTTTAATTTCATTGCTAGCCTCTTTGCAATCGCGATAATTCAAGTGTGTAGATTACAGAAAGCTACTGTAATTTGACAATATATAACGTGCCTAAAGACGTGATGTTGATAAAGATAAACGTCATGATTGCGATGAAAATTGATGCGTTTTATCGCCAATTCTGTATAATCGCGTTTTGGAATTAAAGGATTACTCATGCGTTTGCTGCAACAAGCTCTCACTTTTGATGATGTTTTATTAGTTCCCGCGCATTCTATCGTAATGCCGCGCGAAGTTGACCTAAGCACTCAATTCACCCGCAACATCAGATTAAACATCCCGCTCACCTCTGCGGCGATGGATACCGTAACTGAGGCGCCCTTTGCTATTGCATTGGCGCAAGAAGGTGGTTTAGGCATCATTCATAAAAATATGAAGCCGATTAAACAAGCGGCGCACGTGTCACGTGTAAAACGTTTCGAGTCTGGCATTGTTAACGATCCTGTGACGATTCAAAGTCATATGACAGTGCGCGATGTATTAGAACTCACTGCATTACATAAAATTTCTGGCTTGCCAGTTGTTGATAATGACAAGGTGGTTGGCATTGTCACTAACCGTGATTTGCGTTTCGAGACCAATCTTGATCAGCCAATTACCAATATCATGACGCCGCGTAACCGTTTAGTAACGATTAAAGAAGGTGCGCCACGTGAGCAAGCAATTGAGCTACTTCATCGTCACCGTTTAGAGCGCGTATTGGTGATTGATGATAATGACACGCTAAAAGGACTGATAACAGTCAAAGATATTCAAAAATCCAGCGACCACCCAAATGCTTGTAAAGATGCGCAAGGTCGTTTACGTGTTGGCGCGGCTGTTGGTGTGGGCGAAGGCACAGAAGAACGTGTTGCGGCATTGGCTGATGCAGGTGTGGACGTGCTTGTTGTTGATACGGCACACGGACATTCGCAAGGCGTATTAGACCGTGTGACATGGGTTAAAAAGAATTTCCCACATATTGAAGTCATTGGCGGCAATATTGCCACAGCAGATGCGGCAAAAGCGTTGGTTGATGCAGGTGCGGATTGCGTTAAAGTCGGTATCGGACCAGGTTCAATTTGTACTACACGTATTGTGGCTGGCGTTGGTGTTCCGCAAATTACAGCCATCTCCAATGTTGAAGAGGCTTTACGCGGCACTGGCGTGCCATTTATTGCAGATGGCGGCATTCGTTTTTCTGGTGATATTTCAAAAGCCATTGCAGCAGGCGCTTATAGCGTGATGCTAGGAGGTATGTTTGCAGGTACTGAAGAAGCGCCAGGCGAAGTTGAGCTTTATCAAGGTCGCTCATATAAATCTTATCGTGGCATGGGTTCAATCGGCGCGATGAAAAAAGGCTCTAGCGATCGTTATTTCCAGGACAATAATGGCAATGCAGATAAATTAGTACCGGAAGGTATTGAAGGTCGCGTGCCATACAAAGGCAGCGTGATTGCGGTCATTCACCAGTTAATGGGTGGCTTACGTGCTTCGATGGGCTATGTTGGCGCAAAAAACATTACTGAAATGCGTGAAAAAGCAGAGTTCGTGCAAATTACCAGTGCTGGTATGCAAGAGTCGCATGTGCATGATGTGCAGATTACGAAAGAAGCGCCTAACTACCGCGTAAACTAACTGAATAACTTAACATTGGGCAAACAGCTGCTATCAGCTGTTTGCCCAAACTTTTATATAGCATCACATAATAACTAAACAAGATTTAAAAATCATATGACATCAACCACGACGCATTCTAAAATTCTGATTCTTGATTTTGGCTCACAAGTCACGCAACTCATTGCACGCCGAGTACGCGAAGCGAACGTTTATTGCGAAATTCATCCTTGTGACGTATCGGATGACTTTGTTCGTGAGTTTGGCGCGGAAGGCATTATTCTTTCTGGTAGCCACGCCAGTGCTTATGCAGAAGAAACCGATCGAGCGCCTCAAAGCGTGTTTGAATTAGGTGTTCCTGTGCTCGGCATTTGTTACGGCATGCAAACAATGGCATTGCAGTTGGGTGGAAAAGTAGAGGCTGGTGTTAAACGTGAGTTTGGTTATGCACAAATGCGCGCACGCGGTCACTCTGCCCTCTTCCGAGATATTCAAGATGAAACCAATGATGAAGGTCATGGCTTGTTAGATGTTTGGATGAGTCACGGCGATAAAGTGACTGAATTACCGCCTGGTTTTAAAGTGATTGGTAGCAATGAAACCACACCTTTTGCAGCAATGGCAGATGAAGATAGAAAATTCTATGCCGTACAATTCCACCCAGAAGTAACGCACACCAAACAAGGTCAAGCCATGCTTGAGCGCTTTGTATTAGACATTTGTGCGGCAAAACCTGATTGGGTGATGGGCGACTATATTGCAGAGGCCGTTGCCAATATCAAAGAACAAGTCGGTGATGAAGAAGTGATTTTAGGCTTATCTGGCGGTGTTGATTCTAGCGTTGCAGCGGCATTAATTCACCGCGCCATTGGCGATCAATTAACCTGCGTGTTTGTAGACCACGGCTTGCTTCGTTTAAACGAAGGCGACATGGTGATGGAAATGTTTAAAGGTAAGCTGCATGCCAACGTAATTCGTGTAGATGCCGCCGACCAGTTTATGAACAAGCTAGCGGGTGTTGGCGACCCTGAAGCAAAGCGCAAAATCATTGGTGGTGAGTTTGTTGAAGTATTTAAAGCCGAAGCCGCCAAACTCAAAGCTGGCGACCAAGGTCATAAAGGTGCGACCTTTTTAGCGCAAGGCACCATTTATCCAGATGTGATTGAATCTGGCGGCGCAAAAAGCAAAAAAGCTGTGACGATTAAAAGCCATCATAACGTCGGTGGCTTGCCGGAACAGCTTGGTTTAAAGCTATTAGAGCCACTACGTGATTTATTTAAAGATGAAGTGCGCGAACTCGGCGTGGCTTTGGGTTTGCCGCGCGATATGGTGTATCGCCACCCTTTCCCAGGGCCAGGTTTAGGCGTGCGTATACTAGGCGAAATTAAACGTGAATACGCCTTATTGTTGCAACAAGCCGATGCTATCTTTATCGAAGAGCTGCGCAATACGGTAGACAAAGAAACGGGCAAAACTTGGTACGATTTAACCAGCCAAGCTTTTACCGTTTTCTTGCCTGTTAAATCAGTTGGCGTGATGGGAGACGGCCGCACTTATGACTATGTCGTTGCTTTGCGTGCTGTGGTGACCAATGACTTTATGACCGCACATTGGGCAGAATTACCTTATAAACTATTAGGTAAAGTATCGAACCGCATTATTAACGAGGTTCGAGGCATTAATCGCGTTGTATATGATGTATCAGGTAAGCCACCCGCAACCATTGAGTGGGAGTAGTATTTAATACTTAAGTTATTGATTTTATTAACAAATAAAGTTACACAATAATTTCACATCGTTTTAAAGTTGTTGATTTTTATAGTTTTTGAAATTACAGTTACACAGATAGTTACACTTTAGGTAAGCTACTGTTGACCGTTGTAATTTTGAAAGATTATGGCACTCAAAAAACAACTTTTTAGAGACGATGAAACGCCAATATTTGACGACGCGATTATCTATAAACGCGGAGATCAATGGCAGTTCCGCATGTGGCTTGAAAAAGAACATAAGTATGTTCGCAAAAGCCTCCGCACTAAAAACAAAGCCACCGCGCTTGACCGCGCCAAATCTTACTACTTAGAGATTCACTCTAATGTTCAACAAGGCAAAACCTACTTCTCCATCTCAACCAAAGAAGGTGTTGAGCTTTATATCAAATACCGCGAAAAAGACTTAACAGCAGGCCTAATTGTTGAAGGAAGGCTTGGAACAATCAAAACCCATCTTGACCATTGGTTAAGCTTCATCAAAAAAGATACAAAGATTCGCGATTTAGCTAGAACAGATTGCGAAGGCTACTACTACTTCCGCACTAACAAAGACAAGAAAAAAAGAATCGCCAGCCTAACGACTGTTCTTAATGAGCAAAGCACAATCAATGCGATGATGAAATATCTCTTTAGGCAAAATGAAGTCTACATTGATAGTTTTGATTTTAAGAAATTGCCACGAGTTGATAAAGGTGACGATGACATTAGGCGTGCTTGCTTTAAGCCAGATGAAATTGGTGCTGTAGAAACAGCCTTACTAGAACATGCGGCTGAGGCATCTAAGAATCTCGATGATGAAGATAACTTCAAACAATTCATTACC
>JAHZMC010000076.1 GCA_022599515.1 Betaproteobacteria bacterium | reverse complement strand
TTAAAAGGTGAGGTTTGGATTAGTATATTAAATGGCTATGCAAGAAATTTATCTCATTTAAGTCATATTCTTTTTCGCCTTTAGGCGAGTTACTTTCTTTTGCTTGTGCCAGCGGCATCGGTTACGTTGCAAGTTGTTGGCCTATCAGGGTGAACCATATCTTTTGCTTCTGCCATATTCATTAAAGCTTTAGCAAAGGAAGATTTCATGAAGCCATTGGGTGCATAAATCGAATAGCTTTTTGAGTTTGTGTCAAAACTAAAATCAAAGCTTAACTGACCAATGCCGTAACAGTTTTCTAGACTTATTTTTATTGTTTCCATTGTTTTCCCCTATGTTATTATTAATGCGCGCCTTCCCAATTCCCACTAACCCCAACCTCAGCCAATAATGGCACATCCAACTTAGCCACATTCTGCATCAATTCTGGCAACTTCTGTTTCACCAATTCAAGCTCAGCATCAGGCACATCCAACACCAATTCATCATGCACTTGCATAATTAGTATGGTTTTTAAACCTTCACTTGTTAACCAATTCTGCACGGCAATCATGGCTAGCTTAATCAAATCAGCCGCTGTACCTTGCATCGGCGCATTAATCGCGGCGCGTTCTGCGCCAGCTCTTCTGGTGCCGTTGGGGCTGTTGATTTCTGGTACCCATAGTCGTCTGCCAAAGTAGGTTTCTACATAGCCTTTTTCTTTGGCAAGTGCTCTCGTGTCGTCCATATATTGGCGTACGCCAGGGTAACGGGCAAAGTAGCGTTCGATATAGTTTTGTGCGGCGCTGCGTTCGATATTGAGGTTTTGCGCTAGGCCAAAAGCGCTCATGCCATAAATTAATCCGAAGTTAATGACTTTGGCAAAGCGTCTTTGTTCGCTATCGACTTTATCTTTTTCTACGCCAAAGACTTCTGCCGCAGTTGCTCGGTGAATATCTTCGTTATTGGCAAAGGCTTTTAGCATACCTTCATCCTTGGATAAATGCGCCATGATGCGTAGCTCAATTTGTGAGTAATCGGCCGAGACAATGTGCGAACCTGCTGGCGCAATAAAGGCTTCGCGTATGCGGCGGCCTTCTGCAGTGCGCACGGGAATATTTTGCAAATTAGGATCTGAGCTAGCCAATCTCCCAGTTATCGCAACGGCTTGATTGTAACTAGTATGCACGCGACCAGTATTCGGGTTAATCATTTTTGGTAGCTTGTCGGTGTAGGTCGATTTTAGCTTTGCTAAGCCGCGATATTCTAATAACACTTTTGGTAATGGATAATCCAACGCCAGTTGTTGCAACACATCTTCATCGGTACTCGGCTTGCCAGAAGGCGTTTTTTTAATCGGTTTAATACCCAGTTTATCAAACAAAATTTCTTGTAATTGTTTAGGTGAGCCTAAGTTAAACTTTTGGTCTGCTAGTTCGTAGGCTTTATTTTCTAACTCAACTAAACGCATGCCAATTTCATGGCTTTGTTTATTCAACATGTCGGCATCAATCAACACGCCATTGCGTTCGATGGTATATAAAATCTCCATTGAAGGCATTTCGATATGGCTATAAATAAAGTTCAGTTTGTCATCTTTGGTGATATGCGGCATTAAGGTTTGATGCAGTTGCAATGTAATATCCGCATCTTCTGCCGCATATTCGCTGGCAGTTTCTACCGTCACTTCATTAAACTTCACTTGCTTTGCGCCTTTGCCAGCCACATCTTCAAAATGAATGGTTTCTAAGCCAAGATGGCGCATGGCGAGGTCATCCATATTGTGGGTGCGATGGCTTTCTAATACATACGATTGCAGCAAGGTATCATGCGCGATGCCATTTAGTTCAACGCTATAATTGGCTAAAACATGTTTGTCGTATTTTAGATTTTGCCCGACTTTTTTAATGGCAACATTTTCTAAAATGGGTTTAATTTTAGCTAATGTTTCCTTAAAAGGTAGTTGTGTTGGCGCATCAAAATAATCGTGCGTTAGTGGCAAATAAGCTGCTTTTCCTGCTTCTACACTAAAAGACATGCCAACAATTTGCGCTAACATGGGGTCAAGTGAAGTGGTTTCTGTATCAAAACAAACTAGCTCAGCTTTGCTGAGCTTTTCTAGCCACAGATCTAAATCAGCGCTTGTTAATATCGTCGTATATTCACGTTCTGTATTCACAGAAGCGGCAAATAAATCCGTCGTATTTTGTTTGGCTTCATGTGTCGCTTGCGAAACAGGTGCTTTGCTAATGCCCTTTGGCACAACATTATTTTCATCCATGTTTTCTAGGTCGCGTTTCCAGCTTCTTAATTCAAAGCGGTCAAACAATTCGACTAGTTTGGACTTATTTAAAGGCCTTGGTGCAAGGTCAGTTAAGTTATCTTGAATGCCAATATCGCAACGGATGGTAATCAGTTCCTTAGCCGTTGGAAGCCAACTTAATGCTTCACGTAAGTTTTCACCGACTTTGCCTGTAATCTTGTCGGCATTCTCAATAATGCCATCCAACGTGCCATATTCTTGTAACCATTTAACGGCTGTTTTTGGACCGACTTTTTCGACACCTGGCACGTTATCCACTTTGTCGCCAATGAGTGTTAAATAATCAATGATTAAGTTAGGCGGGATGCCAAATTTCTTTTCTACGCCGGCAATGTCCAACACATCATCAGTTCGTCTAAACGCATCGCGCATGGTATTAACGACAGTGATGTGATTGTTCACTAGCTGCGAAATATCTTTATCACCTGTTGAAATAATGGTGCGTATGCCTTCGCTTTCCGCTTGTTTTGCCAATGCGCCGATGACGTCATCTGCCTCAACGCCTTCTATCATAATCAATGGCCAACCTAAAGCAACAATTGCCTCGTGTAGGGGTTCTATTTGAGGGCGTAAATCATCAGGCATTGGTGCACGATTAGCTTTATATTCAGGGTAAATATCATCGCGGAAAGTTTTACCTTTCGCATCAAACACACAAGCGCAGTAATCGGCTGGATAGTCTTTATGCAAACGGCGCAACATATTGAGCACACCGTGAATCGCGCCAGTCGGTTCGTTAGCGGCATTGCGTAAATCTGGCATCGCATGAAAAGCGCGATATAAATAAGAAGAGCCATCAACGAGTAATAAGGTTTTCATATCAATTTTTAGGCTTGCTAGTTTGGTTGATGTAGTATTTTCCCATATATGAGCAGACTTTATGTAATATGATTATTGATGAGGCTGAATTAGCACTAATTAAAGAAAGATAAGTAATGACAACCAATAAATTACCGCAAATGACCACGGCAGAAATATTGCATAGTGATGTAGAAGCCAATGAGTCATGGCATGCATTTGAGATTATGGCTGAGTATGTAGGCGCAACCGAGAAGCTGAAGAAAATCACACCTGCGATTTCTATTTTTGGCAGTGCGCGCACCAAACCAGATCATCCCTATTATCAATTAACAGAAAGAATCGCACGGTTGTTATCAGATTCTGGCTTTACTGTGATTTCGGGTGGTGGGCCTGGTATTATGGAAGCCGCCAATAAAGGTGCTTACGCAGGAAGTGGGCCTAGCGTAGGTTTGAATATTGAGCTGCCTTTTGAACAATCTGGCAATGGTTATCAAGATATTGGCATTACGTTTAAAACTTTTTTCTTACGCAAGGTTATGTTTGTTAAATATGCCTCAGCCTATGTGGTAATGCCCGGTGGCTTTGGCACGATGGATGAGCTGATGGAAGCAATCACCTTGGTGCAAACGGGTAAAACGCGCAAAATTCCAATTATTCTGGTGGGATCTGCATTTTGGGGAGGTTTGCTCGATTGGTTGCAAAATACCTTGATTGCAGAAGGAATGGCTTCGCCAGATGATATGAACTTAATCCAAGTGATTGATGAGCCAGAAGAAATTGTGGATACGATTTTTAAATATTATCAATCTAAAGGGTTTGAATTAACACCAGAAGAAAAGAAAAGTCAGCTTTATTTGTAATCAATCAACGAATATAAGCGTGCTTTTTGTTAGAATGAACATATAACTTTTATCTTGAATAGGTGGCATGTGATGCATAAAAAATTATTGTTAAGCTTGTTGGCAATTATGTCACTTAGTTTAGTGCCTAGAATACTGTTAGCAGTAACGCCCTCTACAGCTGAGCTATTAGAAGAAGTTGAGCCTCCGCCTAAAGTGCAAGAGGGTCAGCCCTTAGAAGATGAGCCTGAAGTCACCATTCGCAAAGAGGGCAAAAAAACGATACAAGAATATCGTATTAATGGCGAGCTTTATATGATGAAAGTAACACCAGATCACGGCGTCTCTTACTATTTATATAAAGAAGATCAGCAAAGTGATTGGGTGAATGTTGGTCCTAATCCGCCATTGGCAGTGCCTAAATGGACGCTATTTAGATTTTAATTTCAAACCTAATAAAGGCTAAAGCGCCTGTATTTAGCCTCTTTAATCATTAAGTAAGCCTTATGTCGGTTTTTACCACGTTAACACTTGAAGAAGTCCAAGATTGTTTTCAGGATTTTTCTATCGGAAAAATAACTGAGCTTAAAGGGATTGCCGCAGGTATCACTAATACCAATTACTTTTTAATCACCGAAACATCACGGTATGTGCTCACTATTTTTGAAGCAAATACCATTGATGAGTTGCCTTATTTTGTCGATTTAATGAGCTATTTGGCTGAGCATGATATTCCATGTCCAGCACCTATAGCCGATAAACATGGGATTGCATTACGCGTGATTAAAGATAAGCCGGCTTTGCTGGTGAGTTGTCTGAAAGGTAGTGATGTTAAGCATCCAGATGAATCTCAATGTGCACAAGTTGGTCGCGTATTAGCGCAGATGCATGTTGCAGGTGTTGCGTTTGAGCAGGCTTCTAACAATCAGCGTGATGCTGTTTGGCGAGATGAGACAGCGGCGCAAGTGATGGATAAATTGTCTGAAGACGACCAAGCGCTATTAACACAAGCATTAGCGTTTCAAGCTAAGTTAGATTTAACTGCGCTACCAAAAGGCGTCATTCATGGAGATTTATTCCGTGATAATGTGTTGTTTGATGGCGCAACTTTGGGTGGTTTTATCGATTTTTATTACGCCTGCCATGATGTTTTGGCCTATGATGTGGCGATTGCCGTTAATGATTGGTGTTTGACGGAAACTGGTGAGTTTGATGAACCGCGTTTGAATGCCTTTATGCAAGCTTATACCGAAGTGCGCGCCTTTAATGAAGATGAGCAACAAGCGTGGCAAGGTTTGCTCTGTATTGCTGCATTGCGTTTTTGGCTCTCTCGTTTATATGATTTGCACTTCCCCAATGAAGGTGAATTAACGCACGCCAAAGACCCTAATTATTTTAAAAATATTTTGCTAAAAAGAGCAACGCCAAGCGCGTTATAGCGAGGAGCTGACATGGCAATTTTAGCGTCACGTACAAAAACAGGGATTAGTTGGGTTGGTGAGAGCATTGCGTTGTTTAAACAAGCGCCAAGAAAGTGGCTGTTGTTAGCGCTCACTTACCTTGGAATTTTTGTTTTTATTCCTTCTTTTCCAGGTATGCAGATTTTTGCCTTTATCACGATTTTAATCTGGCCTATTTTTATCGCGATTGCCATTCGCTTGTATCGCAATACCGAGTTTCAAAAAGAAGATAACCTTTCAGCTGTCATGCAATTAATACAGCCTAAAATGAGAAAGTTAGTGATGCTAGGCTTTGTCAATCTGGCTTACTTTATCATTGTCAGTCTATTGTTAAGCTCGGATATGCAAGTGTTAACAGACATCATGAATAAGGAAGCCGAAATGAGCGAGCAAGAAGTGATGCTAGCAATGCAAACCATGATGCCAATTTTTATTAAATTGATTGTATTTTTTATTCCATTAGTAATGGCCGTTTGGTTTGCACCCATGCTGATTGCATTTAATGATTACGCAGTAACGAAGGCACTTAAATCAAGTATTGCAGGATCGCTGCAATATGTGGTGGCGATGACAGCAGCTTGGTTATTGTTAACCTCAGGCATCATGTTACTCATGTTAGCCGCAAGCATCTTTTCTGGATTATTCGCGTTTGTCAGCTTAGCATTCGCCCAATCGTTAATGACGATTCTAGTCTTTGGCGCTTTATTAATCAGCGTTGCACTGACGTTAGCTTTTCAATATGTGAGCTATCGCGATATTTTTCGCGCTGCTTAACTTTATATTTAAACGCTTAAATAGGATTGAGCTTAGCAAACTCTAGCGCTAACCATTTTAAGCCCTCATTGCTAAAGTTCACCTGTACGCGCATATCATTCGCGGCACCTTCATAACTCACCACCACGCCGTTACCAAACTTAGCATGCGCAACGCTTTGGCCGACTTTCCACGGCATAGCATTCTTTTGTTCTTGGCTTTTATGCCCCGTCATCACATGCGGCATTTCTTCATAGTTGTAGTTGGATAATTTAGCTGCTGGCTTACTATTGAGTCGTTTAATCAGTTCTTCTGGAATCTCATCTAAGAAGCGAGAGGCAATACCGTAGCGCACTTTACCGTGCAACATGCGGCTTTGGGCATAGCTCAAATATAAGCGTTGTCGCGCACGCGTCACGGCGACATACATTAATCGACGTTCTTCTTCTAAGCCATTGTGCTCATACATGCTTTGCTCATGCGGACACAAACCTTCTTCTAAACCGCTAATAAAAACCGTTCTAAATTCTAAGCCTTTTGCCGCGTGTACGGTCATCAGTTGTAGCGCATCATGGCCTACTTCAGCTTGGTGCTCACCGGCCTCTAAGCTGGCATGGGTTAGAAATTGGGTGAGTAAATCTTGTTCGGTTTCGCCATCGACATTGTTATGATTGCCAAAATCTTGATTGGTAAACGCAACCGCGGCCGTGACCAGCTCTTCCAAGTTGGCAATGCGATCTTCATTATCTTTAGTATTCTCATAATGTGCTTTTAAGCCAGATACAGTCGTCACTAATTCCGCCACCTCTGCTAAAGAAACGCCATAAGCTTGGTCGGTCATTTCACGAATGAGTTGTACAAAACCTGCAATTTTTCCCGTTGCTTGGCAGGCTGCTGCCCATAAGCTGCAGTCTTGCTGACGCGCTGTTTCTTGTAATTGTTCTAAGCTGCGTGAGCCAATGCCTCGTGCTGGAAAGTTAATCACACGTAATAAAGCGGTATCATCGTTGGCATTCGCCATTAAGCGCATATAGGCCAAAGCGTGTTTAATTTCAGCACGTTCAAAAAAGCGTAAACCACCATAGACACGGTAAGGTAATTTTGCCGAGAATAAGGCATGCTCCAAAATACGCGACTGCGCATTGCTGCGATAAAGCAGTGCCATCGCACTCAGGTTAATGCCTTCGGCATGTAGCATTTTAATTTCATCAACAATAAACGCGGCTTCATCGGTGTCGTTATAAGCTTCGTAAATACGAACGGGTTCACCTTTGCCAGCAGACGTCCATAAGTTTTTGCCGAGCCTATTTTTGTTATGCGAAATAATGGCGTTAGCAGCATCTAGAATATTGCTATGCGAACGATAATTCTCTTCTAACTTGACGATTTTTTTGACGTTGAAGTCGCGTTCAAAATCTTGCATATTGCCTACCCGTGCGCCACGGAAACCATAGATCGATTGGTCATCATCGCCCACGGCAAATAAGCAATTCTCTTTGCCCGCTAATAATTTTAACCATAAATATTGTAGGCGATTGGTATCTTGAAACTCATCAACCAAAATGTATTTAAAGCGGCTTTGGTAATGGTTGCGAATATGTGGGTCACGCTCTAATAACTCATAGCAACGTAATAATAGTTCCGAAAAATCAGCAACACCTTCACGGTTACATTGTTTGTCATACTCAGCATAAATTTCTCTCAAGCGTTGCGAATGCGCATCGTAAGCATCCACTTTATCAGCGCGTAAGCCTTCTTCTTTGCAGGTGTTGATATAGCCTTGTACTTGCTTAGGTACAAATTTTTCATCATCCACATTCATTAATTTCATTAAACGCTTGATGCTAGACAATTGGTCGGCTGTATCCAAAATTTGGAATGTACTCGGTAAGCCAGCCTCCCGGTGATGCGCGCGTAATAAACGATTACATAAGCCATGAAACGTGCCTACCCACATGCCGCGCGTGTTAATCGGCATCATCGCGGTTAAGCGCGTCAACATCTCTTTTGCGGCTTTATTGGTAAACGTTACCGCCATCAAACCCATGGGTGAAATCTGCCCAGTTTGAATCAACCATGCAATACGCGTAGTCAATACACGCGTTTTGCCACTGCCCGCGCCCGCTAAAATCAAAGACGATTGGTGCGGCAAGGTGACGGCTTCTAATTGCTTATTGTTTAAACCTGACAGTAAAGGGTCGCTAGCTATATTCGGAATGTCCATAGCGTTATTATAGCGTGTGAATAAGCAACTTTAGTTGCTATATTCCACGGATAAGACCCTTGCGGTCTTGGTAGGTGGCAGTGAATCAGAGAGTTTTATAGCCGACATGATATGCAGCTTTTGAATAGTTTAAGGGGAGTCTTACTAGTTAATTTTTCGCTTTTACAATTCGTTACAAAAAACTGCATAGATGAAATGAACTTCACCAGCCATGACTAGTCATATTTGCATGGTAACGAGATGTATGTTTTGTTACCGTTCCGCTTTTTTCCTCCCTGAGCGGAAGCCTTCCAAAAAAGGCATTTTCACCCTGATCGATCCCCTTGGTTGGGGTTTTTTTTTGACTAAAACTTGATTAAATAAACTGAGTAGCCATTGAGGCAAACACACACCAAGCAACGACGAATAATGGTGATAACCGCCATTTGACTAATAGTAATAACGCGATGCCAGCGATGAGTAAATCGACGATGGAGATCATGCTGGAAATGATAATCGGGTCTATCAAAGCAGCCGCTAAAATGCCAACAACCACGGCATTAACACCACTAATGGCTTTAGTGGCTAAAGGCTTGCTGGAGACTGACTGCCATAAAGGCAATGCTGCGCCGATTAATAAAAAGCCTGGTAAAAACATAAAGACTAATGCGACTAAAGCACTTATCCAACTGATGCTGTGACTATCAGGAATAATTGCACCCAGATAGGCAGAAAAAGCAAACATCGGCCCCGGAATTGCCTGCGATGCGCCATAACCCGCTAGAAAATTTTCATTACTTACCCAGCCCGTATTCACGACAGATTCTTCGAGTAATGGTAATACGACATGCCCGCCGCCAAAAACCAACGCACCTGCGCGATAAAATGCTTGGCTAACTGCAATCAGTCCTGACTGGTTTTGGATGAATAAGGCAGCAAGCAATAATGCAGTGAATAGGCTCAATAGTAATAACGCAATCCGCTGTTGCCATTTGCTTATTGAGGGCATGACACTACTCATTGATTCAGTTTCACGGCAAAGTAATATTCCAGCAATTGCACCGAGTGCAATGATTAAAACTTGTGCCCAAGCAAATTGCATCAATAGCAAAGCACTCGCGGCCAATAGTGCAATCAAGCGGCGTGTGGTATCAGGGCAGAGCTTTTTCGCCATGCTCAATACAGCATCTGCAACCACGGCAACGGCAACTAGCTTTAAACCGTGAATAATAGTAATGCCCACAGTATTGGACAGTAGAGGTAGCATTGAGGCAAAGCCAATCAGCAGCAGCGCAGAGGGTAGGGTAAAGGCGGTAAAAGCAGCAAGTGCACCCAGCCATCCTGCGCGGATTAAGCCAAGTGCAAACCCCAATTGACTGCTAGCGGGGCCTGGTAAAAATTGGCAGATGGCGAGTAACTGGCTAAATTGATGTTCATCCGCCCATTGCTGTTTTTCGACTAACTCTTTACGAAAATAGCCAATATGCGCGATTGGCCCACCAAACGAAGTGAGTCCTAATTTTAGGAAGGTAATAAAGACGTTGGCAATACTGGCTTTTCGACTCATATTTCCTTAATGCTATTCGTACATCGAATTACCGTTTTTTGTTTCATTTGGCACACCTTGGATGGCATCCCAATGTTCAACAATCTTGCCATTTTCATCAAAACGGAAAAAATCCATAGTTACATATTCATCATTGCCTGGCCACACTTGATGGGTATGCAAGGCAACCAAATTATCCTCTGCAATTGCGCGAACAAATGTAATACGTTTATCTGGGTAATCACGTGCCATTGCTTCAAAATAATCAATAAAGGCTTGTTTACCATTGCCGACCAAGGGGTTATGTTGAATGTATTCTGCACCAACATAATCCGCAACCGCTTGCGCAGGTTCGCCCAAATAGGCGGTGCGGTAAAACGCAATGGCATTTTGTTTATTGGCGGCTAAGTCTAGATTTTTTGCCATATTAATCTCTGACCAATTACCACAATTCTGCGCCCGTAAAGACGCCATTGATATAATAAGACCTTGAAATCATTAAGCTGTTATTCTCAAGGATGATGTTAAAAATGGTTTCAGTTATGCGGCTGAGTCGTTTTGCTTCAGGCGTTTTTGTTGTTGTGGTTTCTTTAGCAGTATTTTCTGTCGTCGTATTCTCAGCTTTTGTATTACCTGTAATTTTATTAATAATCGTCTTTAAGTTGCTGCTGGTGGCATTAGGATTTTGTTTTTTTAAGGGTGTATTCAACCGTCTATTTTTTTCTGAAAAGACCAAGTGATGATCACCAGCAAGCTCAACATTAAAAACAGCTGAATTGCCTAATAACGCTAAAAGTTCTGATTTTTTGATGTTTTCTTGCACATAATGTTTATTGGCATTGACTGATAATCCCATCACGGAGTCAATACGTGCCCGTGCGGTGATTGTTGCATCGCTTGACTTAATCTGTGGCGCACGATCTGGTCCGCTACATTCAATTGCTTGGGCATTGCCTTTCCACTGGCCAGCTAACGCACCAAAGAAAGTATTAATTTTATTTTTCGTTTCATCAGATAAGACACTGGTATTTTCTAAATCGTAATAGGCGTCACCGAAGGTAGTGAGATTAGGTGAAGGTGCATAACAATCAAGCGCGTTGGCATAAGCAACATGGCTTAATAATGTCAGCATAGTAATCACAATAATGAGTACGTGACGCATGCACAGTTCCTTCAGAGTTGATGAGTTAATGTTGCAATGATAATACAGCATCTATTGTATGAATTATATGACATGCAAAGGATAACGCTAAAGTTGCCAATCAATAGGCGCTTGGCCATGTTGCTGCAAATATTGATTAATCGTTGAAAATTGATGATTACCAAAAAAACCACGATGCGCAGAAAGTGGCGAAGGGTGTACTGATTGCAACACCAAATGTTTTGTTGCATCAATCGCAGCGCCTTTCTTCTGCGCATAACTGCCCCACAACACAAAGACTAGATGTTCACGTTGTGCATTTAAGGCTGCAATGGCCGCATCAGTAAATGTTTCCCAACCGCGCTTTTGATGCGAGCCTGCATTCGCTTGTTGTACAGTTAATGTCGCATTTAAGAGTAAAACGCCTTGTTGAGCCCAAGGCGATAAATCACCACTTCCGCTCATATTAATCCCAAGGTCAGATTTAATTTCTTTAAAAATATTCACAAGCGATGGCGGTGGTTTAACACCATTAGGCACAGAAAAACTCAAGCCATGTGCTTGTGGTAGGTTTTTATCTTGGCCATGATAGGGATCTTGCCCAATAATCACTACGCGTACTTGCTTAAATGGCGTGTGATGGAATGCATTAAAAATCAATGGGCTAGGTGGATAAATCACTTTGCCAGCGGTTTTTTCCTGCTTAAGGAAATCCCGTAGCGATTGCATATAAGGCTTATCAAACTCTTGCCCGATCACGGCCTGCCAAGAAGCATGAAGTTGGCCAGATTTTTCTTGTTGCATAACAGTCATTGCTTGGGTGCGAAAGTTAGCATTATGTTCATCACAGCACAAAAGCGTCAATAAACAAATGCGCTGTTGCTAATTTGATATTTCCTTTACTACTGAATTATCGGCTTGTTTGTCGTCCCACAACATAACAACGCGACTATGTTTTTTGGTGATATTTACTTGTTTTGTTTGTTTAATATCAAGATAAGTAGCGTTGATTGTGTACTTGCCATCAGGTAAATTCACAAACAGAAATGGACCATCAGTTACCACATATAAAACTTCTTCTTGTTGCGCGTTGTGCAGGCTTACGTTCACATCAGCAATATAAATTTCTTTACCATCCACTTGTTGGACAAGGACGATTTTGACCCCTGTTGAATAAAGTGGACACTACCACTTCAGACAAGCTCTTCCTGTTTTAGTTTGAATTGCTTCAAAGCCTGTGCAGGTGAGATATTACCTAAACTTGTATGCCTGCGCTTACGATTATAAAATATTTCTATGTA
>JAHZMC010000075.1 GCA_022599515.1 Betaproteobacteria bacterium | reverse complement strand
GTGATTAGTGCGGTAGATGCCGATTCGATTTATAAAATTCCATTGTTATTGCACGATCAAATGATGGATGAGATTGTTTGCCATAAGTTAGGTATTTTGGCTAAAGCAGCCGACCTAAGTGAGTGGAAAAAAATTAGCCATTCCTTAGCGAATCCAAAACACCATGTGGATGTTGCTTTTGTGGGTAAATATGTCGATTTAACCGAGTCTTATAAATCGCTGACAGAAGCGCTTATCCACGCAGGTATTCATACAGAATCTAAAGTGAAAATTCACTTTATTGATAGTGAAGAAGTGGAAAAGAACGGCACCGATGTATTAAAAAACATGGATGCGATTTTGATTCCAGGTGGCTTTGGTAAGCGTGGAACTGAAGGCAAAATTCAAACCATTCAATATGCCCGCGAAAACAAAATTCCTTACCTTGGTATTTGTTTAGGCATGCAATTAGCGGTGATTGAGTATGCGCGAAATGTGGCAGGTTTAGCTGATGCTAACAGTACCGAATTTAATCCAGAAACAGAACACAAGTTAGTTGGACTGATTGATGAATGGCAAGATGCTTCAGGAAAAATTGAGAAGCGCGATGCAAATTCTGACTTGGGCGGCACCATGCGACTTGGTGCGCAAGCTTGTCCAATTGAGCCAAATACCAAAGCAGCGAGCATCTATGGCGAGCAAGTAAATGAGCGTCATCGTCATCGTTACGAAGTGAATAACCATTATGTTGAGCAATTAAAGGCCGCTGGTTTGGTGATTTCTGCTCGTACGCCAACAGAACAATTGTGTGAAATGATTGAATTGCCTGAAGCAACCCACCCGTGGTTTGTTGCTTGCCAATTTCACCCTGAATTTACGTCTAATCCACGCGCTGGCCATCCATTATTCACCGCTTATGTTAAAGCTGCTTTGGCGCATAAAGGAATCAAATAAATGAAATTATGTGGCTTTGAAGTTGGTTTGCATCAGCCTTTATTTTTAATTGCAGGCCCATGTGTGATTGAATCGCGCGAGTTTGCCATTGAAACGGCGGGTCAGTTAAAAGAAATGGCAGCACGCATTGGTGTGCCATTTATTTACAAATCGTCTTATGATAAAGCGAATCGCAGCTCGACTAAAACCTTCCGTGGTTTTGGGATGGAAGAAGGTTTGAGAATTTTAGATGAAGTGAAAAGCCAAATTGGTGTGCCTGTTTTAACCGATGTGCATACAGCAGAGCAAGTGCCGCACGTGGCCGCTGTTGTTGATGTACTACAAACACCTGCTTTTTTGTGCCGTCAAACGGATTTTATTGTCGCTTGTGCACAATCTGGCAAACCAGTGAATATTAAAAAAGGTCAGTTTTTAGCGCCGCACGATATGTTGCAAGTGGTGAATAAAGCCAAAGAGGCCAATGGCGGCATTGATAATATTATGGTGTGCGAACGTGGCGCTTCATTTGGTTATAACACTTTAATTTCTGATATGCGAGGTCTTGCGACTATGCGTGAAACCAATTGTCCTGTGGTGTTTGATGCAACGCATTCTGTACAACAACCTGGTGGTCAAGGCGATAAAAGTGGTGGTCAGCGTGAGCATGTGCCTGTATTGGCCCGGGCGGCGGTGGCAAGTGGCATTGCGGGCGTGTTTATGGAAACGCATCCGAATCCAGCTATGGCTTTATCAGATGGGCCTAATGCATGGCCATTAGACAAAATGGAAGATTTATTACATGTGCTAGTCGACATTGACAATTTAGTCAAAAAAGCAGGTTTTGCTGAGATGTCGCTATAAACTGCTTTGATTAAAGTTTGATTTAACGCATACCCTTTTTAAATACTTATTTTAAACATTTAGATTACCAAAGGAAAAAACAATGAGCGCAATTGTCGATGTTATTGCCCGCGAAATTATGGATTCACGCGGAAACCCAACGATTGAAGCAGATGTATTGCTAGAAAGCGGCGTGATTGGCCGTGCTGCAGTGCCTTCAGGTGCTTCAACGGGCGCAAAAGAAGCGGTAGAGCTACGTGATGGCGACAAAGGACGTTATTTGGGCAAAGGTGTATTGCAGGCGGTTGAGAATGTAAACACGGAAATTACAGAAGCGATTGTCGGCTTAGATGCTGAAGAGCAAGCGTTTATTGACAAGACTTTGATTGAATTAGATGGAACCGAAAACAAAGATCGTTTAGGTGCAAATGCAATTTTGGCGGTTTCAATGGCCTGTGCACGTGCAGCAGCAGAAGAGAGTGGTTTACCTTTATATCGATATTTAGGCGGTTCTGGCCGCATGCAATTGCCAACACCAATGATGAATATTATCAATGGTGGTGAGCATGCTGATAATTCAGTCGACATTCAAGAATTTATGATTATTCCAGCTGGCTTGCCAACATTTCACGAGGCATTACGTTGCGGCGCTGAAATTTTTCATCAATTGAAAAAAACACTCAGTGCAAAAGGTTTAGCAACTACAGTTGGTGATGAGGGTGGTTTTGCGCCAGATTTACCATCAAACGAAGCTGCATTGCAGTTGATTATGGAAGCGATTGCAGCGGCGGGTTACGAGCCAGGCAAAGATGTTTACTTAGGTTTAGATTGCGCGAGTAGTGAGTTTTACAAAGAGGGAAAATATGTATTAGCTTCTGAAAATGTTTCGCTTACTTCTGCACAATTCTGTGATTATTTGGCCACTTTATGCGATAAATATCCAATTATCAGCATCGAAGATGGCATGGACGAATTTGATTGGGAAGGTTGGGATTTATTAACCAAACGCCTAGGTGATAAAGTCCAATTGGTTGGTGATGACTTGTTTGTGACGAATGCTAAAATCTTAAAAGAAGGCATTCAAAAGAAAGTCGCTAACTCAGTGTTAATTAAAGTGAATCAAATCGGTACGTTGACGGAGACATTTGAAACCATCGAAATGGCTAAACGTGCGGGATACACTGCCGTAATTTCACATCGCTCTGGGGAAACAGAAGACACGACTATTGCCGATATTTCAGTAGCGACGAATGCATTACAAATTAAAACAGGCTCACTATGCCGTTCAGAGCGCGTAGCGAAATACAATCAGTTGTTGCGTATTGAAGAAGAGCTTGGCGATGCTTCAAGTTATGCTGGTTTGTCTGCTTTTTATCAGTTGTTTAAATAAGTTTGAAGTATTGCCTTGCGGGCACTCACCATTATCCTAATTGCGCTGATTGCCTTGCTACAATATCCATTGTGGCTAGGTAAGGGCAGCTGGCTACGTGTGTGGAAAGTGAATCAGCAAGTTGAAAAGCAGCAAATAGAGAATAGCGCGAGCCAGCAACGAAATGATGCGCTAAGAGCAGAAGTACGTGATTTGAAGCAAGGTAATGAGGCTGCAGAAGAGCGTGCGCGTAACGAGTTGGGGATGATTAAATCTGATGAAGTTTTTTATCAAGTGATTGATTCATCAGGATTTAATCAGGGTGGCAATCAGCCAGCCACTTCTGCTACGTTAGAGCAACACGAATAGTTATTAATCGTTTGTTAAACGGTAAGGTAACGCTCCAAATGTCACAGGGTGTGTGTTCCAGCTAATATTGCCAGCCGCTTGCGCTTCAATCCGTATCTCAATTAGTGCATCAAAACCACCCGTTAAATTTGGCGCGACTTTGACGATTTGTCCAACTTCACTGCCGTTATTATCCATGACTTTATCACCTGCGTTAGGTGCATTATCAGCAGAAATGTTCGCTAGATAAGTGCGACGCTTAATGGCACCTAAATAATGGGTGCGTGCCACGATTTCTTGTCCTGTGTAGCAACCTTTTTTAAAGTTAATGCCGTGTAAACAATCTAGGTTCAGCATTTGTGGCACAAATTGTTCTTGTGTTGCTTCCACAATATCCGGCAGGCCTGTTTGAATGTCTAACCAATCCCAACAAGGTTTGCCAACCAATTGACAGCTTTCTTTTAGAGTGTCCCAAGTGATTTGCACATACGCTTCGTCTATGAATAATTCAAACCGTTGATGCCCATCAATGCTAGGCAGTTTAACCATAGTGCCGATTGTTTGTTGCGCTTTTAAAATTGGCGTCATTGCATAATCTGCAGTTGGCACTATTGACAGCGCTTTTTCTACAATTGCAGCAGCCTCAGGACCATTAATGCCTAAGCGAGTCATTTGGTTGCTAACGTCTTGAATATCAACTTTTGACCGTATCACATACATTTTTAAACGCTTCATAATCGGCGCTAATAGTGATTGGTTAAATTGCAAGTGCAAGGTATTGTTATGCGAAAAAGCAAGGAACAACGTTAGTAGGCGGCCTTTTGGTGTGCAATAGCCGCTGTAATGCGCATTGTTACCATTGAGTGCTTTAACGTCATTGGTAACTTGACCCTGCAAAAAAGTAACCGCATCGTCACCAGACAAGGCGAGTAAGCCAAGATGAGATAAATCACATAATGTATTGGTTGTTGCCGTCGCTTGTAAAGCTTGCTCCGCATCACCAAAGTGTCGAATGGCTTCATCTTGATAGACTGCGCCTTGTGCGATTAAGCTTGATTGCCAATTTGTTTGTGTCATGCCACTATTACCTTATATGAAAGCTCAATTAATTCAAGCGATTGATATTGCTATAAAACCATCATTCTTATTATTGGGGTTGCTTGGCATAATTTCAACATTCAGTTGTTTGGTGTTTTGCCAGCGCTTATTTTGTTTGCTAACCAAAACGCGCAGCAACATCGACAGTTGCGCGTATGGTTAAGATGGTGGAAGCATCAATAAAGCTTAGCGAAGATAGTTGTCGTGTGCGATAGCCGCTTCTTTGTCAGATCGTCTTTTCAGCGACTTTTTATATAAACCAATGGTTTCTGCCATGCGCCGTAATGGATGTTTACTGTAATAAGCGCCTAGCAGGATGAAGCCTGACAATGCTGCCAGTATCCAGCCGATATCAAAAGGTGCAATATCGCGGCGTGCTGGCTTTTGTTTTTTCATCATGGCTAATACGCTGTGAGTATTGTCACCATGCACATACAGTGCGTCGATTTCTTTAGCTACTTCTTTGAGGTAGGGTTCATTTAATTTAGAGATATAGCGATCAGATTCTCCTGAAGCAACACTATCATTTCTGGTACCAATATTGGATTCCGAAATTTGGGCAATTCCAGGCTGTAACGCAAAACTTTCATTAGACCAATACCCGATTACTTGATTGTCTTGACTCAGTTTTGGAATGGCAGCGCCTTCTAAGCTACCCACACCAACAAATAACCAATCTTTGGCATCTTGAACGCCTTTTAAATCTTTGGTATTGAAAATATGCAACTTGGGCGATTCTTCACCATCGGTAAAAAACACGACTTGCGAAACCAGCTCTTTAGGAAATGAGCGCAAAGTTCTAGAAATACTGTAGATATTTTCACGAATACGGCTGTTCCCGGACCAAGCTGTGCGCCAATCTAAATGATCAATGGTGTCTTTGATTGCATGGAAGTTTTCGCAGACTTCAATTGGATGGTAAAGCGCTGCGGTACTAACGCCAGCAAACAGCGATATACCAACTTTAGTACCGCAGGGTAAAGAGGAGACGACTTCATGCATCAGCGTTTGCATATGCTCCATTCGTGTGATGGTTTTGCCATTCACCTTTTTAATATCAGGTGTGTTCATACTCTGCGAAATATCAGCGACTAGTAAGTAAGTATAAATGTCATGTTTGACTGGCACTGTGGGGCGAAACATCGCCACTACCAATAATAATAAAGCGCCGCCCAATAAGACAGAGTCTTTATTCTTTTTAATGTAATTTATCCAATTTCGCATACTATCGTTTCATTAATCGTTATCTAAAATGCCTTATTATGGCAACCCAACAGGGATATTGCCCATAATAATGCCTGGAGAATCAGAATCACTCATGCCAGGCGTTGGCACTTCAGGTAATAAAGAAAGTACGCGATCTAGATTGCGGCGCGTACCCCAATTACTATTGTCTAGCTTGACTGCGTTTTTGTAAGAAACTTTAGCTTCTGTTAGTAAATACTCCGCTTCATCGCGCGCCCTTATATCGTTTCCAGCATCAATTCTCAGTGCTTTTAGAAAGAACATATTGCCAATATTATGAAATACAGCTGCGCGGTTACTTGGCGTACTGGTTTGTGTTAAGCCAGTAAATAGGTTGGTTGCCTCTTTATAATAGTCTTTTTTAGCTAACCAGTATGCTTGCGCATACTTTGCTTCATAGCTGAGTTTGTCTGTTGCTGGTGAATTACCTGTGGTCACAGCTGCATTAAATGCATTAATCTGGTTGAGTCTTTTTAGTTGATATGCGATGCCAATCGCGGATAGCAATGCGATGCCGACTAAGAGCCATGTGAGTCTTTTGACCGTTAACAATTTTAAGCCGAGCGCCATGTTTTATTCTCCAAATATTTCACGCCAAGTAGCAAAACAATCATCAACGCTGCAATAAGATAACAGAGTTGGGTAAAGTTTTTACCTGGAATTTTTTCCAAATAAGTAATCGGTTTCTTTTCTTTTTTATTAATATCAAAGATAGCTGTTTCTAATGATTTTGGGTCATCCGCTTCATAAGCCTGAAAAGGGGTGTCTAATGTTTTAAAGAAGTTCAACAGTTCAATTTGCACTGGCGGTAATTCAACTTCCTTCCAGTTTTCATATTTTGGGTCAAAAATACTAATGCCACCAGGTTGTCTTAATACAATCCAATACAAGGTAATATTAAATTGATGTAGCCAATCTTTCAGTTTTTGTTGTACCACACCATCTACTCTGCCTGCACCATCAGAAATTAAAATAATGGCGCGAGAGCCTGAATCTGGTACATCTTTAAATAAGCTGACCGCACTCGTTAAGCCTGCGCCAATGTTAGTCTGAAACAGCGCATTACCAGATGTTGCTTTGATGGCAGACAGCACTGCTTCACGGTTTTCCGTTAATGGTAATACATACATAGCAGAGTTACTAAAAGTAATAATGCCAACCATATCGTTCTCGCGGGCATTAACAAACTCAGTCATTAAGCGGCTAGCCGCGGCTGATTTTGTTTCACCAACATTGCCTGCGGCAACGCCGCCAGAAAAAGGGTCATCCATACTGGCACTTCTATCAAGCACCAAGCCTATTTGAGCGCCAATACCAATTTTCTCTACTTTTTGTTCTAGTGTATGTGGGTCAGCAATACCTATAATAATTGAAGCGATGCTGATGGTTGCTAATAGTTTGAGTAATAGTCCGATTAAATCAGACAGTGAATCATGCGGCAGCATTTCCACCCATGAGTAACTTCTGGTGTGCGACCGTTCTAGTAATATGGGTAATAATGCTAGCGGCAATAGCCACAACACTAATGGATTGGTAAAGGCCATTAAGTGTTATCCCCTTGGGCAATATCTGGCACTAAGCCGCGCTCGCAGTTGCGCAAAGTTTTACAGAGTGACAGTAACCAAGCTTTTGGTTTTTCATGATGCAGCTTATGCGAACTATCTTCAAAAAATACTTGATGCGATAATCCAAAAAACTGCTCAATTTCTTGTTTGGCTGGAGCGAATGCTGGTTTTTTAATCAAAAACACATCCAAGTTATTACTAAACAAACTGGCTCCAGCTGTTTTGTTCAGTGATTCATGCACGCGTGATACGGCTTGTTTAATGCCGTCTGGCGACTCGTTCATCTTTTTAATGTCGCGATAGGCTCTAGCAAATGGTGCACCCATTCTTGGCAACCATGCATGGGTGCCGAGGATATAAAGTAAACCCAGTAATGCTAAACCCAGCAATCCAGCTAATAGCTTAATTCTGAACATGACATTGCTGCTATCCAGCGTGAGTGGCGGAATAAAAGGGTACATTTCTTGATCTAGTTTTACTTGACCAATGACAGATAACGGCGAAATTCTAAAACTAAAAGAAGGGATACGATATTCGACGACTTCTTTGACATTTTCTGTGTTGCGTAGTCTTAAAATTTCTGCCCGCAATGCCGCTGGTTTTGCCACGCGACCTGTTTTAAATACTTGATAGCTTAAGTCCAATACATGGGTTTCACCCTCGCTGTTGACGGTTGTTTTTTTATTGATAGCAGATAACTCAATGCCAGAAACTTGGCCTTTATAACGATGCTCGTAACCGACAATCGGGAGTGATTCATCAATCAGCTGATAAGGTTTTTTAATGGTTAGCGTGATTTTTCGATTGAGGATATCCCCAACGACATAACCAGCATCACGTGTTGGATCTTCTAGCTTTAATTCAACAAATTGATCATCAACGCTAGGCAATTTAACCTCAGCATACAGCTGATGCGAAAAACACATGAGGCACATTGTGAATAGATGAATGAAAGCATTACGGGTTGTATAACTTGGTTGCATATATTTACTCATCATGATTAAGCCGCGACATACTGATGAAAGTAGTCGCCTAATAAGTCGGCATCAAATTGGTTGGTGACAAAGAAAGGTTGCATATCAAAGCGCAAAAATAATTCTTCGATGGCTTTGCGGCGTTGATTAAAGCTTTCTAAAATACGTTCTCTATATTTTTTACGCAAAAATAAAGTGCGTTTTGCGCCTGTTTCCGGATCCGTAACGTTGGCAATGCCAAACTCAGGCAAATCGGTATATTCTGACGTATCCCATAACACGACAGGAATAATATGGTGGCGCAGCATTAACACTAGCGACTCCTCTAAATCGGCCATGGGCATATGAAAATCAGACACTAAAAAGATTAATGAGCGCTCACGTGGCAGCATACGAACGGTATCTATCAACGCTGAGCTTCCAACTTCACCTGGTTGATACTCTTTTAAGCGCTCAGCCATCTCGACCGCAATATGTGGCCTTGCCGATAGTGTGCTAATCCAGTCTTCACGAATCTCATCATCAAAGCCAATAAAGCCAAACGGATCGCCATTATGCGTCACAGACTGCGCAACGGACTGTGCAATTTCAGCCGCGATGCTAATTTTGCGTTGATGACTGCCATATTGCATAGAGCCAGACATGTCACATAAGACAAATACAGGCGTTGCACTTTTTTGATTAAAAATGCGTACATAAATCTGTTCCATCGGATCGCGGATGGTTTGGCGCAAATCAATTCGTCTAGGATCAGGATAAGAAAGTAAGGTGGCATGTCCACGAAAATCCATGCCCATGCCACGCTGATTGCTACGATGGCTACCAGGTCGGCGCGAGTTGGAGCGCCAGTTAATATGGTAGCTAAATTCTTTAATAGGATTCGAAGACATAATCAATTAATCTTGGTTGATGAAGATGTTATGGTGCAGCAATCACATTAATAATGCCGTCGAGCATTTCGCGTGCGATTTCTGTACGGCGCATTTCATAAACAGGACTAAACACCACACGATGCGCAATCGTCTCGTGGAAAACTGCATGAATATCATCTGGTAATACTGCGTCTCGATTGTTGAGCCAAGCGTTCACACGCGCCGCTCTTAACAACATACCCATGCCACGCGGGCTAGCGCCAGATAAAACAAGGCGATTCATATCAACGCCAGACACTTTGACGCCGTAATCTAATGGAGATTTAGTCGCTTGCCATAATTCTAGGGCATATTGTCGTAAAGCAGGGCTGGTGGTAACGCTATTTTGTAGTAGTGCAGAAAATGCGTTGAGTTCTTTATATTCAAGGATGTTTTCAGGCACGCCTGAAACCAGTTTGTCTACGTTATGGAAGCGTGTATCAAACACTAATGATTCCATAATGTCGTGATCTTTTGGCACTACAATTGGAATTTCCATCATAAAACGATCGCGTGCAGCAGATGGAATATCAAACGTTTCTTCTTTTTCCACTTGGTTACGATCTGCAAATACAAGCATGTGCGGGAAATGATGCTCTTTATTAAAAGCCGTTAGCGTACGTTCTGCCATCACCCGTAATAACAGTGAATGCACTTGTGGGCGCGCACGGTTAATTTCGTTAAAGAAGAAAATAGATAAATCTTCACCAGCCTCTAAAATTGGACCAGGGCTGACGTGTGGTTTACCGTCTTCACCTAAATAAGTGTGGTAAACCAAATCGTTAGGCATTAAATCAATCGTACCCTCAATTCGTTGATACGCGCCGCCAACACCGCGCGCAATTGCGCGCAGCAAAGTTGTTTTACCCACGCCAACATCCCCTTCAAGTAACACGTGACCGCGTGCAAAAATGGCAGTGGTAATTAATCGGATAGGGTTGCTTTGACCTACAACAACTTTATTGACTTCTGATTCTAATGCCAACGCATGTTGACGCCAGTCGGTTAATTGACGATCGCTCATCGTGATTTCCTAATATTTAAGATTGGAGTGAATGACTATTTGTAACATAATGTAACAATATTAAACTATTTTTTAAAGGGTGTATACAGATTTGTATAGTGAATGTTGTTGATAAATCTTGGTGAGCTTTGCATATAAATAGCAGATAGGGGTTTCATGAAAAGCGTTTTCCAGCGAAAATAGCGTTAATCATCATTTCAATTGATAAAGAATAAACATAATGGCAAAACAAAATAGTTATACTAAAGAGGAATTATTGGCCTGTGGCCGAGGAGAAATGTTTGGCGAGGGCAATGCACAATTGCCATTACCGCCGATGTTGATGTTTGATCGTATCGTCAGTATTACTGATGAGGGCGGGAAATATGGCAATGGACAAATCATTGCAGAGCTGGATATAACACCAGATTTATGGTTTTTTGATTGTCACTTTACAGGCGATCCTGTGATGCCAGGTTGCTTAGGCTTGGATGCGATGTGGCAATTGGTTGGTTTTTATCTCGGATGGAAAGGTGGTCCTGGTAAAGGTCGAGCATTAGGTGCAGGCGAGGTTAAGTTCTCTGGACAAGTGTTACCTAGCGCCAAAATGGCAACGTATACCATTGATTTAAAGCGCGTCATTATGCGTAAATTAGTGATGGGCATTGCCGATGCCACGATGAGTATTGATGGTAGAGATATTTATGTAGCAACTGATTTGCGTGTGGGTTTATTCACGCGAACAGATAATTTTTAATTAGTTAGTAGGGAGAAGCACGTAATGAAACGTGTTGTGATTACTGGTTTAGGCATTGTATCTAGCCTAGGCAATAATAAAGATGAAGTTAAAAATAGCCTCTATGAAGGTCAATCTGGTATTACTTATCAACCTGAGTATGCTGAGCATGGTTTGCGCTCGCATGTGGCGGGATCAGTTAAAAATTTAGATATTGAAGCGCTCATTGATCGCAAGTTATTGCGCTTCATGGCAAAGGGGCATGCCTATAGCTGGATTGCAATGCAAGAAGCTATTGCAGATGCAGCTTTGCCAGAAGCGTTGGTTTCGAATGTGCGCACAGGCTTGATTGTTGGTGCGGGCGGCACGTCTACTGAAAGCATGTTGGAGAGTACCAATACTTTGGCGGCAAAAGGCATTCGTCGCGTTGGACCATATATGGTGACAAAAACCATGAGCAGTGGTATTGCTGCTTGTTTGGCAACCGGAGCCAAAATTAAAGGTATTAATTATGGTATTAGCTCAGCTTGTTCAACCAGTGCGCATTGTATTGGTGCTGGTGTAGAGCAAATTCAATTCGGTAAGCAAGAT
This sequence comes from Betaproteobacteria bacterium, assembly GCA_022599515.1. Taxonomy (GTDB): domain Bacteria; phylum Pseudomonadota; class Gammaproteobacteria; order Burkholderiales; family Methylophilaceae. The sequence continues at coordinate 12,697 of JAHZMC010000075.1, read as the reverse complement.
ATTGTGTTTGCTGGTGGCGGTGAAGAAGAACATTGGACCATGAGCTTTTTGTTTGATGCAATGGGCGCATTATCCAGTAAATATAACGAGACACCAGATAAGGCTTCACGTACTTATGATGCGGATAGAGATGGCTTTGTAATTTCAGGCGGTGGCGGCATTGTGGTGCTGGAAGAGTATGAGCATGCCAAAGCACGTGGTGCAAAAATCTACGCAGAAGTGGTTGGTTACGGCGCCACCTCAGATGGTTATGACATGGTTGCACCAAGCGGAGAGGGCGCTGTGCGCTGTATGAAATTAGCGTTACAAGGACATGATGGTCAGCTAATTGAGAAGGTAGATTACATCAATACGCACGGCACATCAACGCCAGTAGGTGACACCAAAGAGTTAGAGGCGATTCGTGAGGTGTTTGGTAATACGCCAGTGGCGATTGCATCAACTAAATCGTTATCTGGGCACGCTTTAGGCGCGGCAGGCGTGAATGAAGCAATTTATACCTTAATCATGATGGAAAATAACTTTATTGCAGCATCAGCGAATATCGAAACATTAGATCCTGCTGCTGAAGGTTTAAATATTGTGCAAAAGCGCATTGATAACGTCAAAATTGAAACCGCACTTTCTAACAGTTTTGGTTTTGGCGGCACTAACGCGACATTAACCTTATCAACCAAAAATCTATAAGCGGCTATTAATATTAGAGCGTCTGTGATGAAAATATTAACTGCTTTCGCTATCTTTATTTTAGTCGGATGCGCAACGATAATGGGCGATCGCACTGTCAATGTAACGAGCGCCCAGATTCAAGAAAAGCTGAATGAAAAGCTATCGGTTCCTTTTTCATTACTAAAAGTGTTTGATGTAAAGTTAAGTAATGCATTGGTAACATTTGATCAAACAACCGGGCGTATGCATACAGTCATGGATGCGGATTTATCAAGTAAGCTGCTAAATCAACAATCATCGGGTAAATTAGGCCTCTCAGGCAAGTTACGTTTTGATGCGGCTTCTAGTTCGGTTTTGTTAGATGAGCCTGCAATAGAGCAAATTAACTTAGGTCAGGCTAGTCAGCAATATAACGAAATATTAAATGCCTTAGCCAAAACCGTTGGCAAGGAGATGTTGAAAGGTTTGACCCTATATAAAGTAAAACCAGATGACCTTAAGGTTAGCGGCACGCAATATGTGCCAAAAGGTATTGTGGTGACAGACCGCGGCTTGCAAATCAAACTATCTCCACAGTAGCTTTTGTAAAATAGCGGATTATTGTTCGCGGGCCAACAGTAACGCGGCAGCAACATGCCGTCCTTCATTCATTAAAATATTATAAGTTCTGCAAGCTGCATGGGTTGTCATACATTCAATAGCGATGCCTTTTTCTATTAGCGCCGCTGTTAATTTTGGATGCACAAATTGATGCGTTTTACCTGTTCCTAATAAGATAACCTCAGGATTCAATTTAAGTATGTCGGTAAAATGCGCTACTGTTAGTTTGGCAAAACCTTCGATAGCCCAATCTTCAATGATTTGATTAGGCATGACGATTAAATGATTGCTGTAGCGCTTTTTATTGACCTCGACAAAATGATCGTCATAAGCGGTAATCAGGTTGGTGTCTTCTGGCTGTGTTAGATGTAATTTCATAAATAATATTTTAACTACTTTTAATCCGCTTGGTATTGAATGAATGACACATTGTCGGTGATTAACATAATCATCACCAATGCAGCAAAAAATGCAGCACATTATTCTGCTGATAATCGACGATTAGCACCTTAGTTTAATTGCCTGCATAGGTGTACACAAGGTAAGATAACATGTTTTTGTAAAACTGATTTTCCTTAGCCGCCAATGGCATTGTTATAATACGAATGCAAATATGAATAAGTCCCTCAAAGAGAAGTTAAAAAAGTCCAATAAACTCGACAATGTTTGTTATGACATTCGTGGTCCTGTCCTCGAGCGTGCGCGCGAAATGGAGGACGAAGGGCAGCGTATTATTAAACTCAATATTGGGAACCCTGGGGTGTTTGGGCTTGAAGTGCCTGATGAAATTCAACAAGATGTGGTACGCAATATTACTAAATCAGGTGTTTATACAGACAGTAAAGGTTTATTTGAACCGCGCAAAGCGATTATGCATTACACCCAGAGCAAGCAGATTGCAGGTGTAACTGTTGATGACATTATTATTGGCAATGGCGTTTCTGAGCTAATTGTGATGGCAATGCAAGGCTTACTGAACAACGGAGACCAAGTATTAGTACCAGCGCCAGACTATCCATTATGGACAGCAGCGGCAACGTTGGCGGGCGGCACGGCAAGGCATTACCTTTGTGAAGAAGACAATGACTGGTTGCCTAATTTACAAGATATTGAATCAAAAATTAATGCCAATACACGGGCAATTGTGGTGATTAACCCCAATAATCCAACAGGTGCGTTATATCCGAAAGAAACGCTGTTGGGTATTATTGATATTGCCCGTCATCACAATTTGGTGATTTTTGCCGATGAGATTTACGACAAAGTGCTCTACGATGAAAATGAGCATATTTCGATGGCCTCATTAGCGGAAGATGTATTATTTGTTACGTTTAATGGCTTGTCTAAAAATTATCGTGCATGTGGTTATCGTGCGGGATGGATGATTATTTCTGGCGATAAAATCTTCGCGCAAGAATACATAGAAGGGCTGAATATGCTCGCTTCTATGCGATTGTGTAGCAACGTGCCAGGTCAGCTCGCTATACAAACAGCTTTAGGTGGCTATCAAAGTATTGATGACTTAGTCGCACCGGGTGGGCGTTTATGCAAGCAGCGGGACTTAGCTTATGACATGTTGGTTGCGATTCCTGGCGTGACTTGCTTTAAGCCAAAAGCGGCCATGTATTTATTCCCAAAACTTGACCCAGCAATCTATCCCATTCAAGATGATCAACAATTTGTGCTAGATTTATTAGAAGAAGAAAAAGTATTATTGGTGCAAGGTTCAGGGTTCAACTGGAAAACAGATGATCATTTCCGCGTTGTGTTTTTACCGAATGTGGACGATTTAACAGTGGCGATTAATCGTATAGCAAGATTCTTAAAAAATTACAGAATGAAGTTTGGAGCAAAAGTTTGAAGCAACTAAATGTAGGTATTTTGGGTTTAGGCACAGTTGGTGGCGGTACTTATACCGTATTAAAACGGAATGCTGAAGAAATGGCGCGCCGAACAGGCGTTAACATTAAAGTGACCCATGTTGCGGACAAAAATATTGAGCGCGCTAATGCATTGACGCAAGGGGAAGTAAACGTCACGGATGACGCGTTTGCATTAGTAGAAAATCCAGAGGTTGATGTTGTCGTTGAGTTAATTGGTGGTTATGGCGTTGCAAAAGACTTGGTGTTAAAAGCCATTGCCAATAAAAAACATGTGGTAACGGCGAATAAAGCGTTAATCGCTTTGCATGGCAATGAAATTTTTTCTGCGGCGCAAAAAATGGGCGTTATGGTCGCTTATGAAGCAGCGGTTGCTGGTGGCATTCCAATCATTAAAGCATTACGCGAAGGTTTGGGTGCAAACCGTATCGAATGGATTGCTGGCATTATTAATGGCACTACTAACTTTATTTTGACAGAAATGCGCGAAAAAGGCTTGGCTTATCAAGATGTGATTGGTGAAGCGCAACGTTTAGGTTATGCGGAAGCAGATCCAACCTTTGATGTTGAGGGAATAGATGCTGCGCATAAATTGGTCATTATGTCTGCTATTGCATTTGGTATGCCACTTAAGTTTGATGAAGTGTATACAGAAGGAATTACTCAATTAGCACAAGCAGATATTCAATATGCGAAGGAGTTAGGCTATATCGTTAAATTGTTGGGGATTACAAAACTGACAGATAAGGGTGTTGAGCTACGTGTGCACCCAACCTTGATTCCTGAAAAACGCTTAGTAGCAAATGTGGATGGCGCAATGAACGCTGTTGTGGTCCAAGGCGATGCGGTTGGTCCTACCTTATATTACGGCGCAGGTGCTGGCGCTGAGCCAACTGCTAGTGCGGTGATAGCCGATTTAATTGATGTGGCAAGATTGAAAGACGCAACTATCACGCAACGTGCACCTGCTTTAGGTTATCAAGCCGATCAAGTGCAAGACTTAACCGTATTGCCAATTGCCGAAATTAATAGCGCATATTATTTGCGAATGTATGCGACAGATAAGCCAGGTGTGATTGCCTCAGTGACGAAAATATTGGCGGATAGAGGTATTTCAATTGATGCCGTGATACAAAAAGAACAGCCAAGTGATACTACGGAAACGGATATGGTTGTCTTGACAAATAAAACGGTAGAGAAAAATATGAATGCTGCCATTACAGAAATTGAGGCGTTAGCCGCGGTAACTGGTAACGTTATTAAATTGCGCATGGAGACATTAGGTTAAGCATGAAATATTTAAGTACACGTGGACACTCTCCTGCATTAAGTTTTAGCCAAATATTACTTGGTGGTTTAGCGCCTGATGGCGGCTTATACATGCCAGATAAATATCCGCAATTTGATGATGTAGATTTAACAGCCATGCGCGATATGAATTATCGTGATTTAGCTTTTGCTATTTTGTCCCGACTAATTGCTGATGATGATATTCCTGCAAATGATTTACGTGCCATTATCGACAAAACCTATATCGCCGAAGTGTATGGATTTACCCGTAAAGGCCAACAGGCAGAAGATATTACCCCAACGGTTAAGTTAGAGGATGACTTGTACTTATTGTCATTGTCTAATGGTCCGACGTTAGCGTTTAAAGACATGGCCATGCAGTTACTTGGCAATCTATTTGAATATGTACTGACTAAAAATGGCGAAACCACCAATATTTTAGGTGCAACCTCAGGTGATACTGGCTCGGCAGCTGAATATGCCATGCGTGGCAAAAAAGGCGTACGCGTTTTTATGTTGTCACCACATAAAAAAATGAGCCGCTTTCAAACCGCACAAATGTTTAGTTTGCAAGACGATAATATTTTTAATATTGCGGTAAATGGCGTATTTGATGATTGCCAAGATATGGTTAAAGCGGTTTCTAATGATGCTGCTTTTAAAGCGAAATATAAAATCGGTGCAGTCAATTCCATAAACTGGGGACGTATCGTCGCGCAGGTAGTGTATTACTTTAAAGGTTATTTTGCCGTCACTGATAGCAACGACCAAAAAGTGGATTTCTCTGTGCCATCAGGTAACTTCGGCAATGTTTGCGCAGGTCATATCGCGCGTATGATGGGCTTGCCGATTGATAAGCTAGTCGTCGCAACCAATGAGAACGATGTTTTAGACGAGTTCTTTAGAACAGGCGTTTATCGTCCGCGTGGTTCAGCGAATACTTATCACACCTCCAGTCCTTCTATGGATATTAGCAAAGCATCAAACTTTGAGCGTTTTATTTATGATTTATTAGACCAAAATGGCGATAAAGTCCGTGAATTGTGGGCTGGTGTTGATCAAGGTGGTGCATTTGATATTCAGCAACTATTGAAAAAAGTGAGAACATTTGGTTTTGTTTCTGGTAGTAGCAACCACGAAGCACGCATGAAAACGATACGCGCAACCAATGCAAAATATGGCGTAGTGATTGATACGCACACGGCTGACGGACTCAAAGTGGCGTTGGAATACAAAGTGAAGGGCACTCCAATGATTGTGCTGGAAACCGCGTTACCAGCGAAATTTGAAGATGCTTTGGTTGAAGCTTTAGGCGATGTGCCGCCAAGACCAGCAAGCTTAGATGGTATAGAAGACTTGCCGCAAAAATTTACCGTGATGGATGTGAGTGTGGACGCCATTAAAACGTTTATCCAAGAAAAAGTCGCATGAAACAGTATTTAGCGCTTTGCCAAAGAATTATTGACGAAGGTAAATGGGTCGAGAATAAAAGAACAGGCAAACGCTGTTTAACGGTGATTAATGCAGATTTGACCTATGATGTTGACCAAGGGCAATTTCCGTTAGTGACAACCAGAAAAAGTTACTATAAATCTGCTATTGCGGAAATGATTGGTTATATCCGCGGTTATGATAACGCATCGGATTTCAGGAAAATTGGCACCAAAACATGGGATGCTAATGCCAATGACAATCAAGATTGGTTAGCAAACCCTTATCGTAAAGGCGAAGACGATTGCGGTTTAATCTATGGCAAAGTAGGGCGCAACTTCCCTAAGCTTGATGGTGGCTCAGTCGATGTGCTAAAAAATATTTATGATAATTTGCGTGCAGGAATTGATAATCGCGGTGAAATTTATACTTTTTATCATCCAGGCGTTTTTCATATGGGTTGTTTACGCCCTTGCATGTACAGCCACCACTTCTCATTGCTAGATGGCACGCTCTACCTTAATAGCACACAAAGAAGCTGTGATGTGCCATTAGGGCTGAATTTTAATATGGTACAAGTGTATTTCTTACTTGCTATCATGGCGCAAATTACTGGTCACAAAGCAGGCAAGGCTTATCATAAAATCGTCAATGCCCATATCTATGAAGACCAGCTAGATTTAATGCAAAACACACAGCTAAAACGTGAGCCATTCGATTCACCACAATTGATTATTAACCCTGATATTAAAACTTTAGAAGATTTAGAAACATGGGTAACGGTTGATGATTTTGAAGTGCATGGTTATCAATGCCACGAACCAATTGCTTACCCATTTAGCGTATAAGATGACACAACTAACCATTATCGTCGCTGTTGCGAATAAAAATGTGATTGGCATTAACAATACTTTGCCTTGGCATTTGCCTGAAGATTTAAAACGTTTTAAAGCCTTAACCATGGGGCATCACATTGTGATGGGACGCAAAACCTATGAGTCATTAGGACGTTTGCTACCAGGCAGAACAACGGTGATTGTGACACGAAATAAGCACTATCAGGTTGAAGGTGCTGTTGTCGTGCATAGTATCGAACAAGCATTATCTGTTTGCGCTGAAGATGATGAGGTGTTTCTGATTGGTGGTGCTGAGTTATATCAGCAGGGTTTTCAGCACGCAGATAAATTGTATATGACTGAAGTGCATACCGATGTTGAAGGGGATGCCTTTTTACCAGAATTTGATTTGACGCAGTGGGATGAAGTTGCGCGCGAGTCGCATCAGGCAGAAAATGGGTTGGCTTTTAGTTATGTGACTTATCAACGACGTGTCATTGATAAGTCAGCATAATCAGTTTTTACGCACGTACACAATCGACATAATAAATGGCTTTGCCATTCACTATTTCTTTGACTAAACCGTGTACATCAGTCTCAAAACCTGGGAATCGTTCATTAAAGATACGTGCAAATTTTAGATAATCAATAATCACTTGATTAAATTGCTCACCTGGAATCAATAATGGAATGCCAGGTGGATAAGGCGTTAATAGCACCGCCGTTGTACGACCTTCTAAATTGTCGATAGAAACACGGTCAATGTCGCGATGCGCCATTTTTGCAAATGCGTCTGTCGGCTTCATCGCAGGAATCATGTTTGATAAATACATGTCGGTTGTGAGTCTAGCGATGTCATTGGCTTTATAAACATCATGAATCTGCGTACACAAATCACGTAAACCTAAGCGTTCATATTGCGGATGCTTTTGTGCAAACTCAGGTAACACTTTCCAAATCGGCTGATTCTTATCGTAATCATCTTTAAATTGCTGTAAGGCAGCAACCATGGTGTTCCAGCGGCCTTTGGTAATGCCAATGGTGAACATAATAAAGAATGAATATAAACCTGTTTTTTCAACAATCACGCCATGTTCAGCTAAGTATTTCGTCACAATGGCGGCAGGAATCCCGAATTTATCAGAGAACGTGCCTTGTATGTCTAAGCCTGGTGTAATAATGGTCGCTTTAATTGGATCTAGCATATTAAAGCCTTCAGCTAAGTTGCCGAAGTCGTGCCAATCTTCATTGGCTTTTAACATCCATGCATCGCGCTCTTCGATGCCTTCTTCTGATAAATCATCAGGCCCCCACACTTTAAACCACCAGTCGGCACCCCACTCTTCGTCCACCTTGCGCATTGCGCGGCGGAAATCGAGCGCTTCCATGATAGATTCTTCGACCAATACTTTCCCGCCTGGCGCTTCCATCATGGCAGCCGCAACATCGCAACTCGCCACAATCGAATATTGCGGACTGGTTGAGGTATGCATTAAGTAAGCTTCGTTAAATACATCACGGTCTAGTTTGTTGTTGGTTGCATCTTCAACCAAAATCTGTGAGGCTTGGCTTAAGCCAGCTAACAGTTTATGCGTTGATTGGGTTGAAAACACCATGGACTCTTTACAACGCGGTCTATCTTCACCAATCGCATGATAATCACCATAGAAATCATGGAAAGTAGCATGTGGCAACCACGCTTCATCGAAATGCAAGGTGTCGATTTTGCCATCGAGCATTTCTTTGATTTCTTCTACGTTATATAGCACGCCATCGTAAGTCGATTGGGTAATGGTTAATACACGTGGTTTGGCATTTTTATCGGTAATAAACGGGTTTTGTGCGATTTTCTTTTGAATATTTTCCCAAGAAAATTCACTTTTTGGAATCGGCCCAATAATACCAAAGTGATTACGCGTTGGCATTAAAAACACTGGAATCGCACCTGTCATAATAATCGCATGCAAAATGGATTTATGGCAGTTGCGGTCAACCACCACAATATCACCTGGCGCAACCGTTGAGTTCCAAACAATTTTATTGGAAGTCGATGTGCCGTTAGTGACAAAGTAAAGATGGTCGCAATTATAAATACGCGCAGCATTTTGTTCTGATGCGGCAATTGGGCCTGTGTGATCTAATAATTGACCAAGCTCATCAACCGCGTTACACACATCGGCACGCAACATATTTTCACCAAAAAACTGGTGGAACATTTGGCCAACGGGTGACTTTAAAAAAGCAACGCCACCAGAGTGACCAGGGCAGTGCCATGAATAAGAACCGTCGGCAGCATAATGCGTTAGCGCTTTAAAGAAAGGTGGCGGTAACCCTTCAAGATAAGTTTTTGCTTCGCGAATAATTAAACGTGCAATAAATTCTGGCGTGTCTTCGTACATATGCACAAAACCATGCAATTCTCGTAACACATCGTTTGGGATGTGGCGACTAGTGCGAGTTTCGCCATGTAAGAAGATAGGAATATCATCATTGCGGTAGCGAATTTCTTTTACAAATGAACGTAATGTTTCAATCGCTTCTGGTTTTTCTTCTACAATTTCTTCATCATCAATTGATAAAATAAAGGCAGATGCGCGACTTTGCTGTTGGGCAAAAGAGGCTAAATCACCATAACTGGTCACACCTAATACTTCAACGCCTTCGCCTTCGATGGCTTTTGCTAATACGCGAATGCCTAAGCCAGAAGAGTTGTCGGTACGAAAATCTTCATCAATAATGACAATTGGAAATCTAAATTTCATGTATTTTTTACCTAATCTTTAAATGCTAAGTTTTTGGCTAAGTTTTGGGTAGTGTAACGCCAACTTGACCTTGGTATTTTCCACCACGGTCTTTATAGCTTGTTTCGCAAACGTCATCAGCGTCTGCTTCAAAAAACAATACTTGCGCACAACCTTCATTGGCATATATCTTAGCGGGTAGCGGTGTGGTGTTGCTGAACTCTAGTGTGACATAACCTTCCCACTCAGGCTCAAAAGGCGTGACGTTCACAATAATACCGCAACGCGCATAAGTTGATTTGCCCAAACAAACCGTTAATACATTGCGCGGAATGCGGAAGTATTCCACAGTGCGCGCTAATGCAAATGAGTTGGGCGGAATAATGCAAAAATCTTCTTCCACTTCTACAAACGAATTAGGGTCAAAGTTTTTGGGATCGACAATCGTGCTATTAATATTGGTGAACAACTTAAACTCTCTAGAGCAGCGAATGTCATAGCCATAGCTGGAAGTGCCGTATGACACCATGCGCTCGCCCGTTGGGCTCAGTTTAACTTGATTCGGCTCAAACGGCTCAATCATGCCGTGTTGCTCCGCCATTTTACGTATCCACTTGTCTGATTTAATGCTCATTGTTTTGCCTAATTATTTGTCTAGTTTAAATATTTATCATGTTGCGTTGTTTGCGTGTATTAGATAAAAAGCGGAGTTTAACTCCGCTTTTCATGAGAGACAATCATAACAATAAAAAGCGGATTGGTTGATAACTTTTTAATGCTAATCGATGCTTAATTTTTGCCGAAATTTAGTGCTGGTCGCCGCCTAATTCAATACTGTAGCGCCAGAATTGATCTTCAGATTCAAAAATCACGCCAGACTCTTTCGGATCGCGGCTACCAGCAGGGTATTGATGTACTGGCGTTTTATCGGCTGCCCAAGTTTCAACGATTGGATCAATTAATTTCCATTGCGCTTGCACTTCATCAATATGTAAGAATAGCGAAGCATCGCCTTCCATTAGATTCAGTAGCAAGGTTTCATATGAATCAACGCTATCATCCGTCGCTTGGCGAAGCTGACCATCCATGCTGATAGAGCGCGTTGCAATATCCAATCCTGGTACTTTGGTTTGCATTTCAAGTTTAAGGCTTTCTTTTGGTTGGATGCTAAGGATTAACCAGTTTTGTTGTTGGCCTTCTTTCAGTTCCATCGGCGCTTTTTTAAAGCGGATAGAAATGGCAGTGCTACTTTCATGCATGCGTTTTGCGGTACGCACATAGAATGGCACACCTTTCCAGCGTGGATTGTCGATAAACAATTTAATCGCTGCATAAGTTTCAACCGAGCTTGGCTTCCCTAGTTCATCAATATAGCCTTTTACGTGCTCTGAATGACCATCACGCGCTGGCACATGACCTTCTTTATACTGCGCACGGAAAGCTTGTTTATTGAGGCTCGCTTTATCAATTGGACGAATAGACTGCAACAATTTAATCTTTTCTGCACGAATGCTATCAGGATTAAAGTCCGCTGGTTTTTCCATTGCCACTAATGCCAAAGTTTGCAATAAATGGCTTTGCGCCATGTCGCGTAAAGCGCCTGTGCTATCGTAAAACTGAGTACGGTCGCCAACGCCAAGTGTTTCATTATTGGTAATTTGCACATGGTCAATATGTTCGTTATTCCATAATGGTTCCAGCATGTGATTAGCAAAGCGCGTTAACATAATGTTTTGAAGCGCTGCTTTACCTAAGTAATGGTCAATGCGATAGATTTGCTCTTCTTTTAAATATTTTGTAATCGACGCTTGCAGTTCTTGCGCTTTTTCTAAATTGGTACCAAAAGGTTTCTCAATTAACACACGTCGCCAATATTTACTGTCATCAGTTAAACCAACAGCAGCCAATTGTTCAACGACTGATGCAAAATCAACAGGGCGAATTGACAAAAAGTAAGCAAAGTTTTGTGGAAAAACACTATCGTCATTTAAACGCGCGGCTAATTTGTTCATCGCCTCTGGGTCATCAGAGCCATTTTCTTGGTAATGGTTACGTGCAATAAAGCGTTTAAAAACAGTTTCATCAAGACCATTATAGAATTTCGCTTCTAGCATTTTGCGGACTTCTGCTTGCCAGTCTTCAGCTAAAACAGGTGATCTGCCGACCGATAAAATTTTCATATCGTCAGGCAACCTACCTAGTGAATCTAAGCGGTATAAGCCTGGCATGAGTTTAACGCGAGATAAGTTTCCGCTCGCACCGAAGAGCACTAGCGTGCAAGGATTAATTTTTTTAGTCATTTTTCAGCCGATAATTGTGTAAGAACAAGTATAATTATAGCAAATGCAATCGCATGACTTAATCATCTCCGATAATAAAATGTAAGGTTTTTTGTAATATGACGCAATCATCTGCTACTCGTTGGCATTCTTTTGACTCACAAGACAATATCAATCAAGCTGCCACTGCCAGAATTTTGCAAGCTGCTAATGAAGCCATTCAAGCGCAAGGCAGTTTTTATGTTGTATTAGCTGGCGGCAGCACGCCAAAAGCGGTTTATCAATTATTGAGCGAGCAACAAGCCGATTGGGCCAACTGGCATGTGTTTCATAATGATGACCGTTGCTTGCCAGTTGACCATGAGGAGCGTAATAGCAAAATGGCGCGTGATGCATGGTTAAGTAAAGTCGCGATTCCTGAACAGAAAATTCATGACATTCCAGCAGAGCTTGGTAATGTTGCAGGTGCAAAAGCCTATGCTGAAACCTTAAAAGATGTGCGTACTTTTGATTTGGTTATTTTAGGCTTGGGTGAAGATGGACATACCGCTAGCTTATTCCCTAATCAAACAGTCGATAATAGTGCAGACGCCGTACCTGTGTTTGATGCACCCAAACCACCTGCGGATCGCATTACCATTAGCCAAAGTCGATTAAATAATACAAAAGAAGTCATGTTTCTAGTCACAGGCGCTGGTAAGCAAGAGGCTGTGGACAACTGGCGTAATGGTGCAGCGATTCCAGCTACACTAATTACAGGTAATAATGGTGTTGAAGTTTATTGTTTTGACGTTGAGTTGAAATAAGATTCAGTATTATTGAAAATAAAAAAGCGCCTTTAGGCGCTTTTTTATTAATGCTTAATATTAGGTGTTCTGAATCACTATGTTTGGAAACTTACTACTGTGGTCTAAGCCTGCATTAGCAATCTTAATAGCTGATTGACGTGCAATTGATTTATAGGTGGTTGC
>JAHZMC010000074.1 GCA_022599515.1 Betaproteobacteria bacterium | reverse complement strand
ATATGGTCAATGCTGAAACGTTAATCGGCACAGGTCAATTGCCGAAGTTTGAAGAAGATTTATTTTCGCTTAATCACAACGATAGCAAATTGTATTTAATACCAACTTCTGAAGTGACGTTGACCAATACTGTGCGCGATGAAATAGTGGCTGTGGATGATTTACCCATTAAACTCACAGCACATACTCCTTGCTTTCGCTCAGAGGCTGGTTCTTATGGGCGCGATACCAAAGGCATGATTCGTCAGCATCAGTTTGATAAAGTGGAAATGGTGCAAATCGTCCATCCTGAAACAAGCTACGAAGCTTTAGATGAAATGGTTGGTCATGCCGAGAGTATACTAAAAGCTTTAGAATTGCCTTACCGTGTTGTATCGCTTTGTACAGGTGATATGGGTTTTGGTGCAGCAAAAACTTATGATTTAGAAGTATGGTTGCCTGCGCAAAATACCTATCGCGAGATTTCTTCTGTGTCTAATTGCGAGGCTTTTCAAGCACGACGTTTAAAAGCAAGATTCAAAAATGCAGATGGGAAAACAGAGTTTGTGCATACCTTAAATGGCTCTGGTTTGGCCGTTGGACGTACATTGGTTGCTGTGTTAGAAAATTATCAGAATGCGGATGGCAGTGTCACTATTCCGACTGTTTTACAATCATATATGGGTGGTAAAACAGCGATTACGTTTTAGTAGATGGCCTTTTATTAATTACTAGCAATTTTGTATGGATTATCCTCAAATGGCTCATGCGCAGGTTCGAAGCGACTCAGGATGTTGTAGTAACTGCGAATAGACTCAACATAAATAACGGGTTGTGCGCAACGGCAATAACCGTATTTTGCATTAGCGTAGTGCTGAGGATCATTTAATTTAAGCAATGCCTTTTTAACATCAACCCAAGAGTCAGGGCTTAAACCTAGCCGTTGTGCCAGTACACGCGCGTCTTCAACATGGGCATACCCAATATTGTATGACGCAAGTGCCATATACGTGCGGTCTGGCTCTGGTACACGATCAGGAATCGTGTTAATCATCAAGTTAAGATATTTGGCGCCTGCTGGAATACTCTCTTTAGGGTCAAGTCGATTCATGACGCCCATTTGATCGGATGTCGCTTCAGTGAGCATCATCAAGCCGCGCACATTGGTTGGGGAAGTGTTAAAGGTATCCCAATGAGATTCTTGATAACTCAACGCAGCTAGCATACGCCAATCAATACCTGTGATTTCTTGCGCGTCTTTAAATAGTTTTTTGTACTGCGGTAAAAGCGTGCGACTACGTTTAAGAAAAGTATTCACATCAAGTGGTTTTAAGCGTTTGCTATTACCGTGATAGCGGTCAATCAAGTTGCGTAATGTGCCATCGCTTTTGATTTTTGTAAAAAACGCATTGGCTTCCAATATAAGTTCTGGCTTACGTTTTTTGGCAAATCCCCAAGCAATTTTTTCTGGCTCTCCAAATGGAAAAGCCACATGAAGCTGCGGGTGAAAGTTTTGTAATACTGAGACTAAATGGTCATCGGCAATCGTGTATTCAACTTTGCCGTCGGCAACATCTTCGAGAATATTTTCTGAGTGCGCTGCTTTACGCGCAATCCAATTGAGAGCAGGCTCTTTTTCTTGATATTCTTTCAATCTCTCCACAAAGCTTGTTGATGCAGGTACAACAATCTCTTTGCCAGTCAAGCGGCCTATGTTTTTTGCAGGTTTTGATGTTAATTGTTTGTTATAAATCACTTGCTGTTGAATATTTTGATACGGAGTAGAAAACTCAATAACTTCTTTGCGCTCCTCTGTCACCGTCAAGTCGGCAGCGGCAATATCCGCTCGATTATTAACAAGCGCTTCAACTACCTCTTCTATGCTATCGACGACGATAAATTCAATTTGCTTTTTATCGTCAAGAAAGGCTAAAAATGCTACCGCTAAATCATACTCTAGCCCAGAAAACTCTCGATCACTGTTGATGTAATAGGTGTTTGGACTGTTGATAGTGACAAAAGTAATGACGTTTTCGTCACGTTTTTCGATTAAGCCTGAGGTGGATTTTTTTCCATTAGAAGATGTTTCACAACTGCAAGCAGCAAGTAACAGCGCCATGAATACAAAAACAACGGTATTCTTAATATGAGTCTTAGTATAAACAAAGTGTCTAATCATGGACATCGTGCGTTACGCGAAAAGAACTACCGCCACTTTTCTTCAATATTGCCATCATGCGCGATAAAAACGGCAGATGCTAGTTGATAAAATAGACCATGTTCAATGACACCTGGAATGTTATTCAAGCGCTCGTTTAAGTCTCCTTCAGTCATGCTCTTATCAAAGGTCATATCGAATATTAAGCTACCATAAGAGCTAATAGACAAGCCATCTTTAGCAACGTTCGGTCGCAAATCGCCAATGCCACCGATTACTTCAAGACTTTTTTTAATGGCTTGCCAAGCAAACGGCATGACTTCAATCGGGATGGCAAAGTTGGTGCCAATACAATCGACTAATTTACTTTTATCAGCGACCACAAAAAACTGCTTAGCCGCTTTTGCGAGTAGCTTTTCCATGACTAAATCATAGCCACGACCTTTTAATAAATTTAAGTCAGGTGTTATTTCATCTGCGCCATCAATATATAAATCAATGGCATTAACCTGTTGTAGACCAATCACGTTGAGGCCTAAGCTTTGCGCTTTAATCATGCTGATGTTAGAGCTTGAGATTGTTGTGATTTTTAGATTTTCTTCTGTTTGCCTTCGCGCTAGTTCTTCGATAAAAAAATTAGCGGTAGAGCCAGTGCCTAGTCCGACTAACATATCATTTTGCACATGCTTGGCTGCATGAATGGCGGCGAGTTGTTTATCATTCATTGTATAAAGCTTTCCATGATTCGATGGCTTTAAATGTTGAAGCCTTAATTTTTGTCATTTAATCCACACTCAAATTGAAATTGACCTCAAAGTAGACCTCTTGTTAAGGGTATAATAGGCAAAATTCAACGCTAAACCAAGTCATTTTCAATCTCATTTATGCAGTTAACTCTTCCGTCAGTTGGTCAATCCATCCGTTTTCCTTATGCAGCCAATGGCTTAGATAGCTTATCGTTAGCATCGTTTGCTTGTCGTTTAAAAACAACAAAACAAGCATTGGTTGTCATTACGTCCAGTGCTTTTGAGGCGCAGCGATTGATCGAGGAAATACCGTTTTTTGCTCCTGATTTAAGTTTACATTTATTGCCAGATTGGGAAACGCTACCTTATGACGTGTTCTCGCCACATCCCGATTTAATCTCTGAACGTTTAGCTACGCTGTATCAAATCAGTCAAAATAACTTCGATATTGTCATCGTGCCGATTGCAACCGCTTTGCTGCGCATGCCGCCAGTGGCTTACTTATCGGGGCATACGTTTATGCTGAAAAAAGGGCAGAAGCTTGATGTTGATGCCTTGAGGCAGCAGTGCGCTCAAGCGGGCTATCACCATGTTTCACAAGTGATTAGTCCAGGCGAGTTTAGTGTGCGTGGCGGTTTGGTTGATTTGTTTCCGATGGGTGGCGTGTTGCCGTATCGCATTGATTTATTCGATGATGAAATTGAAACGATTCGCACTTTTGATGTGGATACTCAGCGCAGTTTGTATCCAGTGCCTGAAATTCGATTATTACCAGCACGCGAGTTTCCTTTAGATAAAACAGGTATCGATTTATTTAGAAGTCAGTTCCGAGAGCAATTTGAAGGCGACCCACAACGCGCCAAAATCTATAAAGATGTGAGCAAAGGCAATGCTACTGGCGGCATTGAATGGTATTTACCTCTATTTTTTGAAGAAACAGCGACTCTATTTGATTACTTACCTAAACAAGCTGTGCTGTGCACGCATGGCGATTTAGATAAAGCTGCGCAAACCTTTTGGTATGAAGCGAACTCGCGTTATAAGCTGCTGGCTTACGATGTTGAACGTCCTGTGCTAACGCCATCTGTTTTATTAATGCAAGTGGATGATTTTTTTAGTAAAACACATCAATTCCCACTCATTAATGCCAAGCTTGATGCTAAAAAAACCTTACCTGCTGTTGATGTAGATAGACGTGCTGACGAGCCTTTGCATAAACTGCAAGCGTATATCAAAAAAGCGAAATCACGCATCTTAATCGTTGGTGAAAGTTTAGGTCGTCGCGAGACGATTTCAAAGCTGTTTACTGAGCATGGATTAGTTATTCCTGTCTGTGAAACGTGGGCAGCATTTGAAGCCAGTGATGCGCAGGTAATGTTAGGCGTTTCTACTTTGCACACTGGTTTTGTGAGTGATGTCGCTGTTATTACAGAGGCTGAGCTTTATGCCTCAACAGTGCGTCAACAGCGCCGCCGTGTTAAAGAAAAAGCACGCAATACTGAAGGTATGCTCAAAGATTTATCTGAGCTACGCATTAATGATCCAGTGGTGCATGAGCAGCATGGCGTAGGGCGTTATAGAGGCCTGCAGAATCTTGATTTTGGTGAAGGTGAAACCGAATTCTTATTATTAGAATATCATGGTGACGATAAGCTTTATGTGCCAGTCTCGCAGTTATTTCTCATCTCACGTTATTCAGGTGGGCCGCCAGAAAGTGCGCCACTCCATCGCTTAGGTAGTGGTCAGTGGGAAAAAGCCAAGAAAAAAGCCTTAAAACAAATCCGTGATACAGCGGCGGAGTTGCTTAATTTATATGCACAGCGCGCTGCGCGTAAAGGCCATGTTTTTAAACTCAGCTTAAAAGATTACGATGCGTTCTGTGAAGGTTTTCCTTTTGAAGAAACGCCAGACCAATTATCAGCTATTGAAGCGGTGATTGGCGACATGCAATCAGGCAGACCAATGGATAGGTTGGTATGTGGTGATGTTGGCTTTGGCAAAACAGAGGTTGCATTACGTGCAGCTTTTGTTGCAGTGATGGGCGGACGACAAGTTTCAGTATTAGTGCCAACGACTTTATTAGTAGAGCAACATTATCAAAATTTCTGTGATCGCTTTGCGGATTGGCCGATTAAGATTGCTGAAATATCACGTTTTAGAACCAAAAAAGAGCAGGCTGAAGCGTTAAAAGGCTTGGCTGATGGCACTATTGATATAGTGATTGGTACGCATCGCTTGATTCAAAAAGATGTGAAATTTAAGAATCTTGGTTTGGCTATTTTGGATGAAGAACATCGTTTTGGCGTGCGCCAAAAAGAGCAAATGAAAGCCTTGCGTGCCGAGGTCGATGTATTAACGCTCACCGCTACGCCGATTCCACGTACGTTAAGCATGGCAATGGAAGGTTTACGCGAGTTCTCTGTGATATCTACGCCGCCACAAAAACGCTTATCCATTAAAACATTCCATACCGATTATTCTGACGGCATTATCCGCGAAGCGGTGATGCGTGAGTTTAAACGTGGCGGCCAAGTGTATTTCTTGCACAATGAAGTCGATACCATTTTTGTGCAGAAGGAAAAGCTAGAAAAGATTCTGCCAGAAGCGCGTATTGCCATTGCCCATGGACAATTACGTGAGCGCGAGTTGGAATATGTGATGCGTGATTTTTATCAGCAACGTTCTAATGTGTTGTTGTGTACGACCATTATTGAAACAGGTATTGATGTGCCAACGGCGAATACCATTATCATGAATAAAGCCGATATGTTTGGCTTGGCGCAGTTGCATCAGTTAAGAGGCCGAGTAGGGCGTAGCCATCACCAAGCTTATGCCTATTTACTCACAGACCCGCATCGTAAAATTACACCGCAAGCGCAGAAGCGCTTGGATGCGATTCAGTTGCTAGAAGATTTAGGCGCTGGTTTTCATCTTGCCATGCATGATTTAGAAATTCGTGGTGCTGGCGAGTTGCTAGGTGATAGTCAAAGCGGTGAAATGCAAGAAATTGGCTTTAGCCTTTATTCCGATATGTTGAACCATGCGGTTAAGCAGCTGAAATCAGGTAACGAACCTGATTTAGATGCGCCGTTAGGAGTGACTACCGAAATTAACTTGCATGTACCTGCCTTGTTACCGAGTGATTATTGTCCAGATGTGCATGAGCGCTTGGTGATTTATAAACGCTTAGCTAACTGTGAAAATGATGAAGCGTTAGATGACTTGCAAGAAGAGTTAATTGACCGTTTTGGATTGTTGCCAGAAACGGGCGAAGCGTTGATGGCTTGTCATCGCTTACGGATTGCCGCTAAACCATTAGGCGTAATCAAAATAGATGCGTCGGATGCCGCGATTCAGCTGCAGTTTAATCCGAAAGCCGACATTGACCCATTGAAACTAATTAATCTGCTACAACGCGATAAACGTTGCCGCATGAATGGGCCTGAGAAGTTGAGAATCTCTGTCGAATTAGGCAATATCAATCATCGTGTTGAGTTGATTAAAGATATATTAAAACAGTTTACATAATATAACTGCAATCACGATTAGGACAATGGTTGCCCAGCCAATGCGATCAACATATTTTTTTAAGTTCGCTTCCATTGCTGCGCCACCCCATTTCATCAGCCCTGCGACCATAAAGAATCGTGCACCACGCCCAACAAAAGAAGCGATGGTAAATGGCAATAAAGGCATGGCCAATGCGCCTGCTGCAATGGTGAATACTTTATAGGGAATAGGTGAAAAGCCTGCGATGAAAATCGCCCAAACGCCCCAGTCTTTAAACCAAGCTTCTGCCTTTTGAAAAGCTTGCCAGTAATGTTCGTTCGCTTGTAGATAGGGGGTAATTAAATCAAATGCTGTTGCACCAATAACATAACCCAATATGCCGCCAAGCAATGAGGTAATGGTCGTTAATAATGCAAAGCGCCAAGCTTTGGATGGGTTGGCAAGGCACATAGGCGCTAGCATGACGTCTGGTGGAATCGGAAAAAATGATGATTCGGCAAAGCTTAATAAGCCTAAATACCAAGGTGCATTCGGTTGCTTAGACCAAGTCATAACGCGTTCATAAAGATGGGAAAATAATTTCATTTAAGTGCTTTGGCAGTTGATTGATTTGGATGTTTGCACGATTTTACACCAGATGCTAATGTAAATGATAAGCAATGGTTTGTGTTATATTGCAACAATATTAAGTGGGGAGTATTGCGTTGGAAGAAGTGATGAATGGCTTGGAAAGCTTTGGTTTAAACGAGCTTTGGATTGTGAAAGTAATGAGTGTTTCTATTGCGACAGTGTTGATGCATTTTATTGTCGCTTTTGTCTTTAGACAGTTGGTTAAAGCATCAAGAAAATCTGTTAGCTTTTGGGATGACGTTCTGGTTGTTGCCGCCTCTAGACCCGTGCCTGTGGTGATTTGGGTAGTTGGTATCTCTATTGTACTGAAAGTGATTGGCAAGCAAACAGACAATGAATTTTTTGAGTTTGTACCCATCTTACGCGACACTGCCATTACGGTTTGTTTTGCTTGGTTTTTCTGGCGCTTAATCAAAGAGTCTTGTCAGCGCTATTTAGGTCAGCAGCGTGAGAGGGGTGAGTATGTTGACTACACCACTGTTGATGCGCTCTCTAAACTTGGTCGTTTGATTGTATTTGTTGGCGCAGTGTTAACACTGATGCAAACATTTGGCTTTAGCGTTTCCGGTTTGCTTGCTGCTGGTGGTATCGGCGGTATCGCGATTGGTTTTGCAGCAAAAGATATTTTGGCTAACTTTTTTGGTGGCTTAACTATTTATGCAGATAGACCTTTTGTTGTGGGTGATTGGATACGCTCACCCGATAAAGACATTGAAGGTACCGTGGAAAAGATTAGTTGGCGCTATACGCAAATCAGGCGCTTTAATAAAAATCCGCTTTATGTACCGAATGCTATTTTTACGACTATTGTTGTTGAAAATCCGTCCCGCATGACGAATCGCCGTATTAATGAGACAATTGGTATCCGTTATGATGATATTGGCGTCATGGCGGCGATTGTTTCGGATGTGAAAGCCATGTTGACGGCGCACAAAGAAATAGACACGACAAAAACATTAATCGTTAATTTTAATGCCTTTAATGCCTCATCGGTCGATTTCTTTATTTATACCTTTTCACGCACAGTGGTATGGGAAGAATTTCATGCGGTGAAGCAAGATGTCTTGCTAAAAATTGCCGATATTATTGCAAAACACGGTGCAGAAATTGCGTTTCCAACACAAACACTGCATTTTACTAATGGTGAAATGCCATCGGATTAATTTAACTACAACAGCAACAATCTGCCGATACTAACAAAGAATATCGCCTTTTGTATCGGCAGTCCTTCTGATTCAAACAAGCTTGCATAATCATCTAACTGCGTTTGATATTGTGCGGCAATCGCTTGAAGACTGGCTTCTGAACTATCCTTAGCTAACGTAACCGATTTGTAGTCAATTATCCAACGTGTGCCATCTTCGATAAAAGTGCGATCAATAATCTTTTTAGCAGTAGTTTGGTCATTATGAAACGCAATCGCCAGCTCGCTTGTGGCGCTTACTCTGTTTTGCAAGACCCACTTTCCTTGCTCGCTAGCGAGGGTGGTCTCTAATAATTCATGTACTCGTGCCGCCGCTTGCTCAATGGTTGCATCATCATACGCTTTTTGTTTAAACCATCGGCGCATGGCATTACTTAATGTCGCAAGCTTTGCGATAGACCAATTTTCGGCGCCGTTTTCTGCCATTAGTTGAAGGTATAAATGCGTCAAAATACCAACATTTGCTTCCAATGAGTCGCTGTCATCTTCTATTAGTTGCATATTGCTAATTGTAAGCGTCGTCATTTGAAAAAACATGTTTGGCATAGACGTATTATTTAAGCGAATCAGTTGCGGCTTAAAGTTTGCTAAAGTGATTGTTGCTACGTCAGATGCTCTATTTGCACTTTTAGATAAACTAGGTTTAATCACTTGGTCTGTATTAAATTGTGCCTGCACAATTGGCCACAACATTTCTAAAAAAGTGTTTTTAGGTGCGTTGATTTTGCCTGCAGTATCCATTTTTGCCGCACCAAGTAAATGCAGACAACGCTCAGCTCGCGTAGCTGCTACATACAATACACGTGCATCTTCATGCGCCGCACGTTCTTTTTCTAACATTTTTAAATAATCATAAGGCGTAACAGGATTGCTTGTTTGCGCCATGTTACCTTTGGGAATAAACGGCGCGACGACTAAATCAACAGTATTGCTATCCTGTTTATTTTGGTCTGAAGACACTTCTTCCCATAACAATAAGGGTTGCTCGTTCCCGCCCGTTTTACGGTCTAGCCCTGGCAGAATGACGGTATCGAACTCTAAACCTTTTGACTTATGAATCGTCATTAATTGCAGGCTATCATCTGCTTTTGCATCAGGCGCGGCATAGAGTTTTTCTACTTCGATGGCGAGTTGTTGCGGTGAAAATTGTCCTGCAGTTTCTAATACCTGAATGCGCGCAAAAAAAGCTTGCACATCGCGCACATCACCAGAATCCCATAAACAATCAGCGCCACCTAACATCAACCAAACGCCATGCAGCCAGCGACTAACAGACTGGCGACCTTGATGCTGTAAGGCTTCCAATAACACTTCGCGCACATACAATAACCTTTTTTGACCATCTTCACTTAATTGACTGACACGCGCTTCATTTTGCATTAATTGCAAAATGGTGCTGCGCTTATCATCGGCAACTAATGCATGTAAGTCTGCTAGCGTTAGCCCACACCATGGTGCGCGTAAAATGGCTAACCAATGAACGCGGTCGGCACGTTGGTGTAGGGCATAAACCAATGACAATAGGTCTTGTACAATTTGCCGATTGGCCAACTCTTCTATTTCAACGGCTTGAAAGCTGAGGGTAGGGTGATTACGACGAATCTCGGTGACAAGAGCCGTGAGATGGCTACGCGCACGAACCAATACTGCAATCTTGGCATCTGGTTTATAGGTTCTAGTTTGTTGAATAATTTCAATGATTTTTTCGGCTTCTAGCTGGCGGATATCGGTTGGTAATGTGGCTTCATCTTCTTCATTATCGCCATGATTTTCATTTGGCTTTTCATCTAATAGCGCATGTACACTAACCCCAGCAATTGACTCACTGTCTTTTGTTGCAACAAAAGGCCGATATTGAATGGCGCCACGGCTAATACTATCGTTGGATGGAAAAATAAGGTTAAAAGCATGGTTAACCCATTCGACAACAGCCGGCGTTGATCGATTATTGCGCCATAATTTCAATGGCTTAAGTTTGATATTGCCAATGCCTTGTTGCGCTACGCGTAGGAATAAACCAACGTTGGCTTTACGGAAACGATAGATTGATTGCATCGGATCGCCTACGCAAAACAGCGTGCGACCATCATCCGCCTGCCAACCGCGCGTTAATGCTTGGATTAACTTGATTTGCGACGGGCTGGTATCTTGAAACTCATCCACCAATAAATGTTGAATGCGATAATCCAGTTTCAAGGCTAGGTCAGTTGCATTACCTGCAACATCTTCCAATGCCAGTAATGCGCGTTGTGAGATTTCTACAAAATCGACTTCGCCATGCGCTTGAAACACCAACCATAATTCACCCACGGCAATGTGCAGCAATTGCGCGAGTGTGGCAATCATCTGCCAAGTGCTTTCATCTTGTTGTGGGCTAGGCAGGGTGCGTAAACGCGCAATAGCGGCTTCCGCGCCATTAATTTGATTTAATGATTCAATAATCTCTAGTAGCGCTTCTTTGTAGGGCTTTGATTCTGGCGTTGCAGGCAAGCCCATATTCTTATCTAAGCGCTTACGGAAAGTACCGCTGGCAGTGAGTAATAAATCAGCTATCGCCTGCCATTGTGCGAGCGCAGTTGTTTCTGCATCAATTGGCGTATCCCAATCAAGTAACTGCAATATGGGATGGTTATTCTCTAAGTTACTAGCTGCAAACCTTGCAATTGGCATTAAAGCTTCCTGATAGCGCAAACTCAGACAATCAGCGGCCGTTTGAATATCAGCGCTAATCATGCTCGAGAGCGCGGCTTCTGCATCTTGTGCGGTGTGTTGGCTTTGCGTATATGGCAGCCATTGGTCACGTTTAGCCAGCATTTCAGATAACAATTGAGTAAGTTTATAAGTGTCGTTATCAAAATATTGCAAAGCATCATGCACAATTGCGCCAAAATCTTCATGCTCGAGGTGCTCAATCACCCGCATGGCAGCTTCTTCATAATAGGGTCTTGGGTCATCGCGCACGCCAGGTTGCGTGCCAAAGCGGCTTAATAATGGCATTTGCCGTGCGAGATTCGCGCTCAGTGAATCAATGGTATAAATACGCAAACGTGACGGTGTATTGAGTAGATTCCAATTGCGTTCAGTTGAGCGCGTTAATACTTCTTGCCCTAATTTAAACGTAATTTGCTTATGTGCTTGTAGTGGTAATTGGCCAGTTGCCGCCATGGCCAAGCTATCCATAATGCGCGACTTCATTTCAGAGGCGGCTTTGTTGGTAAAGGTAATGGCAATGACTTCTTCAGGCGCATCAACTGAGATTAATAGCTTTAAAAATCGTTGAGTGAGCAACTCTGTTTTACCAGCACCAGCGGGCGCTTCTACAATAAAAGAATCATGTGCTAAAGCTTGCTCACGGCTTAAGCTATCTTCATTTAGTAAATCTTGTGACAATGTGTTGTCAGCGCTCATGATGGCTTATCCTGCATGGCATTATTTTGTTTCATCTGCTGTTGCTCAAATTGCAATTGGCGCTCAGGTAAGCGTAAAAGCGCTTTAACATCACAGAAAGCCAGTTGATTTTCGTTATCAAAAGTCACCGCAGCATCGCCATTTTTTAAGCTAATCGCAGTGGCGGTAATGCTGTTTTTCCAGTGTTGGATAATACTTTGCCAATCGGGAAAGCGAGTTTCATCAAACACTTTTCTACCTCGACTATCATCAAATACGGTTGCGCCTTGGATAAGTGCATCTGCCGCCGCAATCCCAACAAAAGCATAATCTGCGCTACGCACTTTGGCATAACAGACTGCGCCAATATCACTGCCTGCTTCCTGTAAAATAAACGCAGCGTAAATCGGTAATTGTGGCTCGGTGATATTGGGTTGCGCCCAGTTTTTGTAATCAAGCTGGCTCCCTGTTTTATAGTCAATCACTACCAAGCGGTCATCATCTAATTGGTCAATGCGATCAATAATCAGCTTGATGCGAATGCCTTCAATCTCAATATGATGCTGCTGCTCGCAAGCGAGCACGGCAAAGCCTTGCGGGCGCAACATTTCTACTTCAATCAACCATGCAAACACTAACTTGCTTAATCGCGCGGCTTCTAAGCTTAAAAACTGTTCAGAAAAAGTATTATTTCGCTCGGCATTAAATTCAGCTAATACCTGCTCTGCCATGCCTAATAATTCTACTTTTAGGCTATCAGGAATGGTATCTTGCCAGTCAGTTTGACTGCGCCCATCCCAAAATTTGGCCAATATCGCATGTACTAAATTGCCACGCTCCATCACATCTAAACCATTCACAGGCTCATCTAGTTTTCTTGCATTCAGGCGATATTGATAAAACGCCCAAGCAGGGCAGATGGCTTGGGCTTTCAACAACCCTGTGCCGCCGCCCACATGCTCGCCCGTTTTAATGGGCGGCGCTTGATGGTCATCTAGCCATTGCCAATCACGCGCTGATTGTTGCGCTAACGATTCTGCTAAAGTGCTACTTAATGTTAGCGTCGCGTCTAGCTTAGGCATGTCATGCATCAACGGACTAACACGCAACTCACGTTCGCCCTCTTTTTTCGCACTCGAAAAAGTTACTTGCACGGCGCTTTTAATGAGCCGTTGATGAATCGCTAAGGCAAACGCCGCTTGTACATCGCTACTGGCGTTAGGTGTTTTTGCATCACGCTGAATATGCGCAGGGAGTAACGCATTGTGGCGCGCAATCGGTGGCCATACGTGGTCATTCATGCCCATCACCCACATGCCATCTAATGGTTCGGCAACGGCTTCTAACATGCCCATGATTTGTATCGCCGCTTGTGTTTTACGTTCAGGCTGAAATATCTGCGCTTTGCATAATTGCGTTAGCCGCTTAATTGCTTCATTAGCACTCATTTTGCCCACTAAAGGCGCCAAGCTGGCGAGTTGTTGTAACACCTTGTTGAATGATTTGACCGCTTGGAACTCATGGCTAGAAGGGCTGCGCTTGCCTTGCCAATGGGTTAGTTCAAGCGCATTTTTAAAGATTTCTGCCCATTCTTTAGTGCTAGCAAAACGGCTATTGTCTTGCGCAACACCCATTAGCGCTTTGGTATCAGCTAATAAATTCGGTAAGGCTAACGCATAGTCACCTTCACAAGCATGGTGTAAAAAACGGATAAAACGATAGCTAGTTAAGCTTAATGGCATCTCTTGCCGCATACGCGCATCAAGCTTAGCGCGCGCATGCGCTTCTTCAAAACTGTTAGACCAATACACGCTTGTTAATAATTGGCTAATTTCACTTTGTAGCATTGCCTGCTTCTGCCAAGCAAAGCGTAATAAATCTAATGCGCTGCTAATAATCGGCAAGCTGGATAGCGGAACGCCTAATGTAAAGTCATAGCAACGCAGCGTTTCTGCGAGCGCAGGAGCAGCTGTTTGCGGATGAAATACATCATCTAATAAATCGGATAACTTAGGTCGTAAGGCTTCTAATTCTGGCACGACAATCGCCAGCTTGGCATTTGGGTTTTGCCTTAGCTGCGTTTGCGCCCAAGCCACAGCAGCACGGCATTCTGCATCTTGATCATCTAGAATGACGTGGTTCAATTGTTGTGGTTCCGACAAGGTGAGCGGATAAGTGCTGACAGTCACGCCGCGTTTTTCTAACACGGAAATCAAACGCCGCATATTGGGATGTAAACGGTCAAAGCCAGCTAATTGAATATGTGTTGGTAATTGCCCCGCTTCTTTTTGCAAACAAGTTATTTGCCAATCTTCATAACGTACCGCTTCTAATACATTGCTCGCTTTGCAACGTTGCTGAAAATCTTCGCGCCACTGCATAAAGTGCAGGGTTTCCTCAGTTGCATCGGTTAAATCGATGGTTAAACGCCATTCGGTTAGCAAGCGATTTGCTTCCATTGCCGCGCTAGCTAAACCAGAAGTGTCAAATAAATCGGCAGCTGCATTGGTTTTCAGCGATTGCTGTATGCTTTGCTCCCACAGCAACCCTTCTTGCGTTGTCGTTAGTGTAGCAGTCGGCACGCTATCCGCATCAATCTCATTCAGTAAAATGGCGGTTTCAATTACGACATTAAGCCAATCAGAAAGCGTGGTGATTTTTAGCGCCTCCCATTGCGTTATGCCGCTATCAATTTGTTCGCGTTGCTTAGCCATTTGCAAACTGCGAGCAAGGCGGCTCGTGGCGCAGAGGATTAAATGAGATGACGTTGTTGATGGCATGGCATTATTCTAAACGACAGTGTGAACATCATCATACTTTTTCCCATAAAACGTTCACAGCACCAAACGTTTTGTATGATAATGGCTACTTAATTTATCTTGTGTGGAGAGGCTAGCATGCTAGCAAGCATCAAAAAATTCTTTAAATGGTTGAGTATTATCCTCATCCCATTATTGCTCTTCGTTATTTATACTTTTTTTACCTTACACTGGGTTTACTCTTCAGGTGAGCGGGTCGGTTTTGTGCAAAAAATCTCAGAAAAAGGCTTTATTTGTAAAACCTACGAAGGCGAGCAAGTATTGGTAACGGTGCCTGGTACGCAAGCAGAAAAATTCTTCTTTACTGCTAAGAATGAAGCTATTTATAACAAAATTAATGAAACGAATGGTCAGCGCGTTCGCTTACTTTATAAGCAACATAAATGGATTCCCTCTAGCTGTTTTGGTGACACTGAGTATTTTGTTTACGACGTTAAAGTATTGAAAAATCAAGAGTCCAATGGCATTAACTGACGAAAAAAATTACATCACCCCAGAAGGCTTTGCCAGGTTACAAGCAGAGTTTCATCAGCTGTATAAAATAGAACGACCAGAAGTGGTGCGCACAGTGGCTTGGGCGGCAAGTAATGGCGACCGCAGTGAAAACGGAGATTATATTTATGGTAAGCGTCGATTGCGTCAAATTGATAGTCGATGTCGCCATTTAATGAAACGCATGGATTTTGCGGTGATTGTAGATAGTAAAGAACAGCAGCATCTGGAAAAAATATATTTCGGGGCGTGGGTAACCGTTTTTAATTTAGAGGACGATAGTGAACATACTTACCGCATCGTGGGTAAAGATGAGATAGACCCCAATAAAGGTTATATTTCTTGGGTCTCGCCTTTAGCTAAAGCTTTACATGGTAAAAGCATTGGCGATGCTGTACGCGTACAAACGCCAAAAAGTGAGGGTGAGTTTGAGGTGATTGAAGTAAGATATTGATAAGTGTTTGATTACTTTTTAAAGCATGTTTGATACATAGATATCTGCACTCAATATTGCACTCAATCGAAAGTATACGCACAAGAGTAGTGCATATTGGCATGTTTTAAACGGCATTTATTTTCTAAAGCATTGATATTGTAAGAAATTATTATTGGCATGTTCTGTGCTTATAGTTGCTGGAGTTCCAAAGGCGGACCACCATCCAAAGAAGGATATGTGTGTTATTGCAAATGATAAATCCATGAAGCCGATTTGCTAATATCAATCGGTTTTTATAAATAAAACTAAGGGGTCCGCTTATGTCTGTCGACAAGTTTAATATTTTTTCTTTTACAGGAAAGATGAAGATACTTCATCTTAGCTGGTTCGCATTTTTTGTCACATTTGTTGTTTGGTTCAATTTGGCGCCGATGTTGCAGGCGATTCAAGAAACATTTGGTTTAACTAAAGCACAAATTACAACGCTATTAGTACTTAACGTTGCTCTTACCATTCCAGCACGTGTCATTATTGGCATGCTGACTGATAAATTTGGCCCACGGTTGGTTTACTCTGTGTTGCTGATTGTGATGGCTTTCCCTTGTTTTGCATTTGCTTTAGCCGATACTTACACGCAGTTGGCGATTTCACGTTTCTTATTAGGCGCGATTGGTGCTGGCTTTGTGATTGGTATCCGTATGGTAAGCGAATGGTTTCCACATAAAGAGCTTGGTACTGCTGAGGGCATTTACGGCGGCTGGGGTAACTTTGGTTCAGCAGCAGCAGCATTTACATTACCAACGATCGCATTAATGTTTGGTGGCGATGATGGCTGGCGTTATGCAGTGGGCATTACTGGTTTAATGAGTTTTGTGATTGGGTTTATCTACTATTTTAATACCTCAGATACGCCTAAAGGTTCTACTTATTTCAAACCTAAACACATGGGTGCAATGGAAATTACCAGCAAAGGTGACTTCTTTTTCTTAATCTTTATGAAAATTCCTATGTACCTTGCATTGGCAGTGTTGGCATGGCGTTTATCACCTGCAAAAGTGAATATGTTGTCTGCTGATGTGGTCAATATGATTTATGCGGCGCTCGTTGCTTTGTTTATCTATGAAGTTTCATTAGTGTGGAAAGTAAACAAAAAAGTATTTAGTGAAACAATTCCTGCTATTCATCAATATAAATTTAAACAAGTGGCGGTTCTGAATGTATTGTATTTTGCAACATTTGGTTCTGAGCTTGCAGTGGTTTCTATGTTGCCTTTATTCTTCTCAGAAACATTCAGCTTAACACCAGTTTTGGCAGGGATGCTTGCTTCAGGTTACGCATTTATGAATCTAATGTCACGTCCAGGCGGCGGCATGATTTCTGATAGATTTGGCCGTAAAAAAACCTTATTAGTGTTAACAGCTGGTTTAGCTGTTGGTTATTTTTTAATGTCACATGTTGAATCAAGCTGGTCGCTGGTGTTGGCTGTTACCGCAGTAATGGCGTGTTCATTCTTTGTGCAAGCAGGTGAGGGTGCAGTATTTGCCGTGGTGCCGCTCATTAAACGTAGCCAAACTGGTCAAATCGCAGGCATGACTGGAGCTTATGGTAACGTGGGTGCAGTGGTTTACTTATTGGTTTACTCAATGGTTGATGCGCACACCTTCTTTATGGTGATTGCCGCAACCGCTGTGGTTGGCTTTATCGCCTTACTCTTTTTAGAAGAGCCTTCTGGTGAAATTGCAGAAGTGGATGAGCATGGTCAGGTGCAAATGATTCAAGTTGGTTAATAGATAAGTTGCAATAGGCTTAAAGGCTTTCTAATGTAAATTAGAAGGCCTTTTTCTATCATTTAGTTGTAAGCTATTTAAAATAATGAAAAATAGGGGTGACGATTGAGTGCAGAACTAGCAGTTATCTATGGCGGTTATAGTACGGCAGGCTTGAAAAAAGAGAACCAAGATTCTTTTGCCGCCTATCAGCCAACACTAGGCATCACGCGTTATAAAGGCATTGCCGCTTGTGTGGCAGATGGTGTGAGTTGTAGTGAGAATGCACAGCATGCAAGTGCTACGAGTGTAACTACTTTCTTAAAAGATTATTACAGTACGCCAGATAGTTGGGACGTTAAAACAGCAGCGCAACGTGTTTTAGGACCACTCAACGCCTGGTTATACCATCATGGACGGCAAGCTTCCGCTAAACACAATGCACTAGTGACGACATTTAGCAGTATGGTACTCAAGTCAAACACTGCTCATATTTTTCATGTAGGCGATAGCCAAATTTTACGTTTACGTGGTAATACTGTAGAGCCACTAACAAGACCGCATACCCATCAGCACGGTAATGGGCAAGAGTTGCTAAGTCGCGCCTTAGGCATGGATAGTAATCTAGATATTGATTATCACACGACGGATATACAGGCTGGCGATTTGCTGATAGCAACGACTGATGGCGTACATGGATTTATTAGCCACAGTGAATTGAAGCAGTTGTTGGCGCCGTTGCAGCGTACAGAAGTTGCTAACCAACATGAGGTAGAGCAAGTGGCGCAAGTGGTTGTTAACCAAGCGCTTGCGCATGGCAGTGATGATAACTTAACCTGTTTTATCTTGCGCGTGAATACAGTGCCATCAAAAAATATAGAAGAGGCACACCAAGAGTTAACCACGCGTAAAATTCCGCCTGCACTAAAAGTGGGTGATAAGATTGATTGTTTTCACGTCGAAGAAGTCATTTATGCCGGGACCCGCAGTCATTTATATCAAGTGACTGATAGGCGAGATCAGCAGCGTTATATATTGAAAGCGCCATCACTTAACTTTGCTGAAGATTTGGTTTATTTAGAAGGCTTTGTACGTGAGCAGTGGGTGGGTAATCGAATTGATCACGAAAATATTATGCGCATACTGCCAGCAGAGCCGAATGGTCAATTCTTGTATCACACGTGTGAAGAAATTAAAGGCGCGACGTTGCGGCAGTGGATACACGACCATCCCAATGCCAGCTTGCATGAGGTGCGGGCAATTATTGAAAAAGTCATTCAAGCGTTACGTGTATTTCAACGAGCTAGTATTCTGCATCGCGATTTAAAGCCAGAGAACATCATGATAACGACTGCGGGACAAGTTAAGCTAATTGATTTTGGTACAGTCTATGTGCGCGGCCTAGCGGAAATTAACTCGCCGATAAAAGAAGATGCACCTGTTGGATCTGTTAATTACATTGCGCCAGAAACCGTTGTCGATGGCACGGCGATTATGCAAAGTGATTTGTTTTCATTAGCAGTCATTGTGTATGAAATGTTGGCTCAAGCACTGCCGTATAAAATGGAGAAGGTGCATCGTCGTGGTGCTAAATCCGTAACGGAATGGCAATATGAGTCGTTGCGAGAATATCGTCCTGATTTGCCATTGTGGTTAGATTTGGCTCTAGAAAAAGCCTGCCATCCAAGTTATAAGCAACGCTACGATGCCTATTCTGAATTCTGGAATGACCTGCTCAAGCCTAATGCAGAGCTGATGCAACTTAATAATCGTAAACCATTACTAGAGCAAAATGGCAGTCGTGTGTGGCAAATTTTCAGCTTAATACTCTGCGCAATTGTCATTCTACAATGGTACTTTTTAGCGCAACATTAATTGGTTTCTTCTTCAGTACATTTCCCTTCGGTATAAGAAATGACCTTTTTATCTGCACAAGCCGTGCAACCAGTGGCATAAGTTTTTAATTCGGTTGATGGGCAAGGCGTTCTCACGCAACGTACTCCTGTATCTTTTGTTGCACAGACAGGATTGTATTCGCGAGTGCACATGGGAGATCTTGGATCTTTGCAAACCGTCACCGATTCTAGCTTAGTTGGTTTCGCTGTTGTATCGGTGGTTTGTGCGGTGCATGCTGTTATCAGAATACATATTACATAGATGATACTTGATGGTTTCATGTCAATTTATCCTTCACAAAAGCGAAACGTAGTCATGATTGAAGTAGAAATAAGTAAGTGTGTTTACAATCGAAAGTCTGTTCAAAATCGTGCGCAGTGCTTCATTGTGAAGCAATGCCAGAGTATTTCGATTTAAAACCGAGGCATTGCCTACAGGTTGGAAACAAGGCTATACCTTGCTCAATGCGCTTGACGACAAAGCAAGTCATCACCATCAAGTCTTTAATGCATTAAAAAATAGAATTGCCATTCGTAAGCAA
The DNA here is from genome assembly GCA_022599515.1 of Betaproteobacteria bacterium. Classification (GTDB taxonomy): domain Bacteria; phylum Pseudomonadota; class Gammaproteobacteria; order Burkholderiales; family Methylophilaceae. Next base: position 10,062 of record JAHZMC010000074.1, on the reverse strand, counting down.
CAAAAAGCTTTTCACCCCAATGCAACGCAATTTACCCTACATTTTGGCACAGAAATTTTTGGTTTTTGGCGGCAAAGTATTGATCGACAGCAATCGATTTTTTGCATTTTTAACATCAGTAATAAGATACAAATTATTCCGCTGATTGATATTAATTTGATAGGGACTGATCAGTGGATTGATTTAATCACAGGTAATAAAATTGAGGATTTACAGCAACAAATTACGTTAAAACCTTATGAAAGCTTATGGTTAAGTAATGTGAAATAATGGTGAGTGTTGTAAAGACGCTTATTGATTTTCTTGCAGGGCTTCAATAAACGATTCAACTTCACATTCGCAACCGCCGCAACCAGTATTAACGCCTGTTTTGCGTGAAATCGTTTCGAAATCAAACCCTTGCGTTACAAGGTCAAATATCTTGCCGCGTGTGGTGCCAGTACACTCACACATAATTTCAGCAGCTAAATCTTCATTTTCAGTCGACATTAAATCTATTCGCCAAACCAGTCTTTTAATTTTTGTGCTGCTAACGCTTTAACATCATCGTTAATATACAAGCTGACTGTTGCAATCGCTGAAGCTAACACACCTAAATCATCAGCGTAACCAACAATCGGCGCAATATCAGGAATGGCATCAACTGGAAAAATAAAATAACCTAAAGCGCCATAAATGATGGTTTTTGCCCATGTTGGTGTTTTTGGGTTTTCTGCTGCGTAATATAACCACAGCGCTTTTTCAATGATGTCTTTACCAGCGGTTTTGGCAAACTTAACCAGCTTGTCCCAAAATCCATCGTTTGAGTATTCTTTAATAAATCCTTGTTTCTCTTCTGACATCAATATCTCGATAATGTTAATCATGCATGTATAGCATAGATAAATTGATGGTAGAGAGCAAGTTGCTTAGTTGATCGCTTATCAAATGTAATGAAAACTGGCATGCTAGTTGAACTAATTCAAATTGCGGTCTATCATATTGCTATGAAAAAGTTAATTTGCATACTATTAATTGGCTGGCTACCTGTGTTTATGGTGGCGGCTAATGCAATGAGTTTGCAAATGATGACAAAAACCATGCATGGTGACATGCAAGTACAGTCGTCAATGCCTTGTCATAGTGAACCAGATGATGTGCCTAGTAAGTCGCATAATTGCATCAGTTGTGGTTTGTGTGTTGTAGCAACTTCTGCTGCGTTTACGCCTGTTGCGCCTGCTCTCAATATTCCTGTGTTTAAATCATTTAAGTTGTCATTTGCTGATGATGAGTTTAAATCGATTAATCACTCACCCGCCTATAGACCGCCAATATTAAATTAAAGACTAGGACGAGTCCGTCCACGTTTTTTCAATTTATTTATTGGAGGTTTTTATGTTTAAGCAACTATCGGTTGCATTTCTATTAGCCGTTTCAAGTTTGCATGTACAGTCTGCTGCCCTAATGGGATTTGAAGACAGTTATATGCTAATGACAGAAACGGGTGAATACAATCAAGAAGTGATGTTTAATTATGCACCAAGCATCCACCATGCTTTTGGTGTTGAAGTGATGCGTATGTCGCCCAAAGGGATGCGCGCTACAACGATGACAGGCATTAACTACACGGGACTTATTCAGCGTTGGAACTTGCCGTCTGCACAAGCCAACGTTTGGTTTATGGGCAGTGTAGGTGAGGCAAGGGGGTTGCATCATGGTTTTAGTTATAGCCCCAGTGTTCAATTTGATTATGAAACTACGCGGCTTTATTTTTTAGCCAAGATGCGTATGCTGCGCGCGCCAGGGATGAATAACGATATGGCCGCAGTGCAAGGTGGTTTCTCATTCTATGAAGCAGATTTTGATGAAACTCAGCCTTGGTTTGTGTTGGAAGCTAAGGCAATCAAAAACTTCAATCCTAGCTTGCAAGTCACTCCAGCACTGCGATTGATTAATAAAAACTACTTCTTAGAGCTTGGCATTACCAACCCGTTTAACAAAAGCGAGCGAGCACCTAGGCTTAACTTAATGTTTACTTATTAGATTATTAAAGGATGAATCATGAAAAATATACTGATTATTTTATGTTGTTTATTAGCATCACCAATCGTTTCTGCGGCAACTAGCATTAAAGCTGAAGTGAATGGTATGGTTTGCGCATTTTGTGCGAAAGGGATAGAAAAGAAATTAAATGCAATGCCAGAAGGGCAAGGCGCTTTTGTCGATTTGAAGCGACGAATTGTTGTTTTGGAGCTTAAGCCGCAACAAAATGTGTCATTAGATGCTTTTACTCAAGTAATTAAAGAGGCTGGTTATGCGGTTGATAAAGTGGAAAATGTTGAACAATCAATTGCTGAAATCAAAGCAAATATTAAAGCTTCAATGAAAGGGCAGTAATAATGGCGAATATCAACTTTGACACGCTAAAAGCGGCAAAACGTGCCAATATCATATCTTTGTTCACTAGTGGATCGACGTTAATCTGTTGCGCATTGCCAGCTACACTTGTGGCGATTGGCTCTGTCGCAACATTAACGAGTTTATTAACTATATTTCCACAACTTATCTGGATTAGCGAGCATAAAACGCCAGTATTTTGTTTGGCGGCACTGATGTTGATGTTGGCGGGTTATTTGCAATGGGAGGCGCGTAATGCGCCTTGTCCAGCAGACCCACAATTAGCAGCAACGTGTATGAAAATGCGGAAAAGTGCACTGGCAATTTATTGGGTATCCGTTGCTATTTTTATGCTCGGCGTTTTTTTTGCTTTTATTGCACCATTATTCATATAGGTTTTATTCTTGATACAATATGCGGTTGCTGTGTCTGCAGTAAACCGCATATTGCTATAAGCTTAACATTTGGAAACTGTCATTAACATTCATCAAAAAGTTGATATATTCTGCAAAATTGTCGATAACTTCGGCGATATTGGTGTTTGTTGGCGTTTAGCAAAACAGCTTCACCAAGAGTATGACTTGCCTGTTAGGTTATTTGTCGACAATTTATCAGCAGCTAGTAAGATATTGACAGACATTACGAATGCCGATGAACAGCAGTTTGACGGTGTAACGATTGTGCGCTTGGATGAAAATACAGTGTTTGATTCGGTGGCTGATATCGTGATTGAGACTTTTGCTTGTGGATTGCCAACAGCTTATTTGGCATTGATGACGCAGCAAAATGTTTGGGTCAATGTGGATTATTTGTCAGCAGAATCATGGGTGCCAGAATTTCATGGATTGAATGGTAAGCACCATGAAACAAAATTAACACGACATTTTTATTTCCCAGGTTTTTACGATAATACTGGTGGTTTATTGCGCGAACAGCGTCTTATTACTTACCGAGATGATTTTCAAGCTTCAGATGTGATGCAGCATGCCTTTTGGCAGTCACTCATGGTTTCTGCACAACCTAGTGATTTAACTATTTCACTGTTTCACTATTCAAATGCTCCCGTCGATGCTTTATTGCAATCATTGGTAGATGGTGAAATTGCGGTGCAAGTGTTTATGCCTACCAACTCTCATGTGCCAACATCAATATTGGGTTACAGCAACTTGGTGGCTGGAGATTGTTTAACGCTTGGTAATTTAACATTGCACCTATTGCCGTTTTTACAGCAAGCAGATTACGATCGATTATTGTGGGCATGTGATGTTAACTTTGTTCGAGGCGAAGATAGTTGGGTGAGGGCGGTTTGGGCAGGTAAACCTTTTATTTGGCAGCCGTATTGGCAGGAAGATAATGCACATTTATTGAAGCTCAATGCTTTTTTAACGAGTTTCTATCAACACACAGAGTTACAGCAAACATTGGTGAAGTTGCATGAAGCTTGGTCAACAGAACGCTTTCATCAAGAAGTCTGGCAACATTATTTGGCGAATTTGCCCGAGATAGCCAAGCATACGCAATTGCAATCACGGCTTGTCATTGATCAACAAGATTTAGCGAGCAAGTTGCTTGCTTTTTGTGCGGATTTGGCAAACTAGCGTATAATGCTCGCTTTAAAATAAATCCTCATTAATTTGGTATTGAATCTATGAAAACAGCTCAAGAACTTCGCGTTGGTAATGTTGTAATGGTTGATGGACAGCCATTGGTATTAGTAAAGTCTGAATACAATAAATCTGGCCGCAGCGGTGCGGTGGTAAAAGCTAAGTTTAAAAACTTGCTAACAGAAGCGCCAAGTGAAAATGTGTATAACGCGGGTGACAAGTTTGATGTGGTTGTATTAGAGAAAAGAGAAGTGACTTACTCTTACTTCGCAGATCCAAGCTATGTCTTTATGGATGCTGAATACAATCAATATGATGTAGATGTTGAGTTCATGGAAGACGTATTGCCATTTTTAGAAGACGGCATGACCTGTGATGTGCGTTTTTATGAAGGTAAAGCGATTCAAGTTGAGTTGCCAACCACAGTCGTGCGTGAGGTGGTCTACACTGAACCTGCAATCAAAGGTGATACATCAGGTAAGGTTATGAAGCCAGCTAAATTAGCCACTGGTTATGAAATCTCAGTACCACTATTTGTTGCCCAGGGTGACAATATTGAAATTGATACGCGAACAAGTGAATACAGAAACCGCGTATTGAAATAATAGCGTTAGATAGTCAAAAGGGTGCTTTTAGCACCCTTTTTTATTTTGTTTAAAGGTTATTTAGAATCAAACTTTTTTGATTCTAAAACCTAGGCAATCTTTTTATTCACTTCTTCTTCAGCCGCAATCCAAAAATCAATGGCGTTGCCCTGAAAGTGATTGTGTTCGGCAATATAATAAGCAGCCACTTCAATCATTTTATAGCGTTCTTCAGCACTGATTTTCCGCGTTTTGGTTGTGGTGGTTTTTGAGGATGTTGTTTTTGCGGCAGTTGCTTTTTTAACAGCAGGTTTTTTAGGTGTAGATTTTTTTACAGGTGTTTTTGTTACTGTTTTTTTAGTAGTGCTGACAGCCATGATAATGCTCCTTTTGTAAAGTAAAAGCGGATGAAATTTTTAAGGCTTTTGACCTTGTTTACACTATCATATTAAACGGTGCCACCAACTGTCAAGCCGTCAATTTTAAGGGTTGGTTGGCCTACCCCAACAGGCACACTTTGTCCTTCTTTTCCGCAAGTGCCAACACCGCTATCAAGTGCCATATCATTGCCTATCATACTCACTCGCGTTAATACATCAGGACCATTACCAATCAATGTTGCACCTTTGACAGGGTAGGTGATTTTGCCATCTTCAATCATATAGGCTTCAGCTGCGCTAAACACAAATTTACCACTGGTAATATCAACTTGGCCGCCACCAAAATTAGCGGCGTATAAACCTTTTTTAACTGATTTAATAATCTCTTCCGGTGCTTTATCGCCATTGAGCATGTAAGTATTCGTCATGCGAGGCATAGGAATGTGCGCATAGCTCTCGCGGCGACCATTGCCGGTCGTTGGTTGTTTCATTAGGCGTGCATTTAAAGTGTCTTGAATATAGTTCCGTAAAATGCCATCTTCAATCAGCACAGTATTCTTAGTCGGATTGCCTTCATCATCAACGCTTAAAGAGCCTCGACGGTCGGCTATTGTGCCATCATCGACAATGGTAATGCCTTTTGATGCAACTTTTTCGCCTATCATGCCAGCAAAGGCTGAGCTACCTTTGCGGTTAAAATCGCCTTCTAAACCATGACCAATCGCTTCATGCAGGAGGATGCCAGGCCAGCCAGAGCCTAATACAACCGTCATGCTACCAGCTGGAGCAGGGCGCGCATCTAAGTTGACTAAGGCTTGGTGTACGGCTTTTGCTGCATAGTCTTGTAAAACCGCATCAGTGAAGTAGCTGTAGTCAAAGCGACCACCGCCGCCAGCAGTACCTTGCTCACGACGGCCGTTTTGTTCTGCAATTACTTGAATAGAAACGCGCACCAACGGTCTTACATCTGCCGCCATCACGCCATCACTACGTGCAACCATGACGACTTCATATTCGCCACCAATAGAAGCCATCACTTGCGTCACACGTGGGTCAGCTTGTTTGGCAAACTGCTCTAGGCGTTCGAGTAGTTTAACTTTAGCCTCTGCGGTAAGCGACGCGATGGGATCATTCGGTAAATAAAGTGAGGTTGCTTCTGGCGTAATAATACGGTTAGCGCTTTGTTCAGCACCAATTGAAGCAATCGCCTTGGTTGCATTAGCAGCTTGTTGTAAGGCAGCTAAATTAATTTCATCAGAGTAAGCGAATGCTGTTTTTTCGCCGCTAATCGCACGTACACCAACACCTTGGTCGATAGAAAAAGCGCCCGATTTAACCTGACCTTCTTCCAAACCCCAAGACTCACTTCGGCTATATTGAAAATACAAGTCAGCATAATCAACTTGATGCGACATAATGTTGCTCAATACGCTTTGTATGGCTTGCGAATCTAGTCCTGATGGGACAAGTAATGCTTCATTTGCTATTTCTAAATGGCTGGTTTGTTGCATTTAAATTGCTCTGATGGTTTTATGTTTAAGCGCTGGCAGGCTTTTGCGTAAGCTAGCTTCATAAAGCGTATTAACCCCAGCCATCACAATGCCAGAGCCGCGCGGCAATCGATCTAAGATTACGCCCCAAGGGTCAACTATCATGCTGTTACCATGCGTCTCTCTGCCAGATAAATGATAGCCACCTTGAGCAGGCGCGATGACATAACATAAGTTTTCAATCGCACGTGCGCGGATTAAGGTTTCCCAGTGCGCCTTTCCAGTCGTTTCAGTAAAAGCAGACGGAACCACAATCATGTCGACTTCGCCCATTGCGCGATACAGCTCAGGGAAGCGTAAGTCGTAGCAAGTTGATAAACCGATTTTGCCATAAGGCGTCTCGACAACAATCACTTCATCACCTGGTTCGATGGTGTTTTCTTCATGATAATGCTCAGTGGCTAAATCCAAACCAAATAAGTGAATTTTGTCATAACGTGCAATTTGTTTGCCTTTTTCGTCATAAACTAAACAGCTGTTACGTACTTTGTTTGATGCGCTGCTCACCAATGGTACGGTGCCACCTATCAGCAAAATTTTATGCTTTTTGGCCATTTTAGAGAGAAAATGTTGAATAGGGCCGTCACCTTCTTTTTCTCTCACTCTCACTTTATCCGTGTCATGTATGCCCATAATGCAGAAGTATTCAGGCAGCACAACAATTTTTGCACCTTCTTCTGCGGCTAGCTTAATTAAGCGTTCTGCTTCAATCAGGTTGGCTGACACGCTGGGGCTAGAAGCCATTTGGATGCCAGCTACTTTAACGATATTATTTGCGTACTTTGTCGATTTTTTTGATGTCATGTTTATTGCGCGTTTAAAGGTGAGTTAGTGGGCTTTATTTCTTGCTTTTCTTTTTCTGCATCTTTTTCTACAGGGCTATCCCAAGTGCCAGTAATAGTATATTCGCTTTGCGCAATTTTGTTTAGCGGGTCTTTTAATAACTTTTGTGCAACAAAAGCAGCTGCACCAGCAATTGGGCCGCCAGCTAATGCGGCTAAAGAGAAGCTATCGCTGATATGTGGAATCACTTTTACATTGAGAAATTGCGTTTCTTTGTTTAAATCAATGTCACCTTTAATCTCAGTTTCCGCTGCCGGACCAGTCATAAAGAAGTCATCGCTATGCATTATCCCATCATTAATCTTCGCATTAGCGCTGATTTCATCGAATGCGAATCCTGCACTAAATAAGTCTCTAAAGTCCAATGTTAGACGTCTTGGTAAGCTTTGTAAGGTAAGTAAACCAAATAACCTACCAACGCCAGGCTTGGCTTTAACCACTTGTCCTTTTGAAGCACCTAATCGAAACTCACCATTCAATCCTTTTTTGTTGAACTGGTGCGGACTGCCTGGCCATCTCAATTGACCAGAAATTAGCGCAACACCAGCTTTAATCACATCAGGTTGACCAAAGCGTTTTAAGGTATTGCCAACATCATTTGCCGTTAATGAAAATTGTAAATTGGTGTTAGGGTTGGTAGTCCAATTGTGCCAGCGTCCTTCAGCCACTAAGAGGCCATCAGGATTGCTAATTTTAAGTTGCTGAATGACCCAATCACCTTCTGTTTCATATGCATTAAGCGCAAATGTGCCAAATGCTTTTTTACCAAGTTTAAAATCGTCTGCTTGAATATCTAAAGCAGGATATTGTTTGTCTAGCCTTTTGATCTCTTTATTCTCAGCACTATTGTCAGCAGCCTCATTACTGACTGGGATGTGTAGTTTTTTAAGCCGTGCAACTACGGCTCCTGTTTCTTGTGTTTTGCTTTGGTTTCGCCACTCAATATCACCATCAACTTCTTGACTGGTTACTGTCATGCTTAAATTCTGGTTACTTGGGTTTGACGTTACTTTCAAGTTGTTTAAACTACGACCAAAAATATCTAGTTGTCGAATAGAAACTTCGGCGCTATTTAAGTCGATATCAGTTGAGCTGTTGCTTGAATTAGTTGGCAAAGCTAGCCATTCGTCAGCGTTTAGATAATCAAATTCTCCACGCAAGGCTAAGCCGGGTTTTGTAGGTTTTTTCGCTTGTGTATTAATCGCAATATCACCGCTATCGAAAGCTAATTCATCATTTTTTTCAGAACGTAAAATAATGGCGGAAACGATATCTTGATAGGCGATTTTTATTGTATCGCGCTCAGCTTCTGTTTGTTGTTTGTCAATGGAGAACAGCGCCTCTTGTTCGCGTTGCTTGCCAAGAGGCGCAGGTAGATTAATCGCTAAGCCTTTTAAATTAGAACGAATATTCATGTTTAGGAATGGCTTTTTAATCGCAATATCAGCTGACCAATTCGTGTTGCCATCTAGCGCACTGCTTAATACGTTACCATTAAATTGCTGAATACCTTTAGCCGTGACGTTACCTTTTGCATTAATGGTGATGGTTTTGTTTGCTGCTGTTTTTAAATCAAATTGGGCTGGGCCACCTAGAATATTTGCATTGATAGCGCGTGCGTTAATGCCCAAATCATCGAAACTCAGCGTGCCATTAATATTAGAGATTTCAGGTAAGCCTAGTCTTTCATTAGCATACATAGTGCCATTGTTGATTAAATAGTCGCCTTTAAATTTAGCATCAATAATATTGTCTAAAGGTAGTTTTAGACTTAAATTAAGCTTACCTTTTCCAGCTGTTTTTAAATCATCAGTAAAGCCCAATGTCACTTCTTTAACGGGGCTGTTATTAATAAATTTGATACCTGAAGCAACAGGGCCTTCACCCACAGCATCAATATTAAGAGATTGTGCCATCGCACCATAGGTGTTGAGCTCAGGAATAACGGCTTTGGCTTTGATGATATTAACGTCAAAGATTTTGCCTGTATCCGCATTCAGCTCCATGCTATTGCCTTCAAAACGCATATCCAAGCCTATCTTCTCAATTTTCGGCCAACCGCTTCCGTACTCTAGTGACGCATCACTAATTCTAGCCGTGACTTTAAAAACACCTAACGATGTATCTGGATTATTTTGTTTATCAATATAAGGAAAGTCGTCAAGGCTACCTTTCACGGTTAATTGAACATCATTTGCCTTACCCTCCAAAATAGAACTGTCTAGCCAATGTATGGTTTCATCACCCATGATTAGCGGGTAGTAGAATGGTGCAAACTTAGCATCGCCATTATCAAACTTGCCGCTCAAATCCAAATAGCCGCCTTTAATACCATTCATGTCATAGCTTGCATTTAGCGTACCGGCAATATGGTCATTGGCAACAGCAATATTGTTAGCAATAATTTTTATTTTATCTTTATTTTTACTCCACGAGACTTTTCCGTCCAAGGTATTGATGGGAATTGGCCACCGCAAAATATCCTTTAAATTCAATATTACATTGGTTGATGCTAGTTGCAACGTCCCATTATGTTCATTAGCCTCTATCTCGCCAATAAGGTTGCTGAATCCTGGAATGTTTTTATAAGCATTAATGCTGAGCGCGTTAAACGCACTTTCAACTTGATAACTGCTAGGGCTTTGGGGATCGCCTTGTAAGCTAATACTCAGTTTGCTGAGTTTGCCTTGCGGATTCATTGCGTTTAATGGCTGGCTTATCGTTT
>JAHZMC010000073.1 GCA_022599515.1 Betaproteobacteria bacterium | reverse complement strand
CAACCTGAATCCATTGCAATCAATGGTGATGCAGTATTAACAGGCATTAATAAAGTGCCGCAAAATCTGCGTATTTGGTTAAACAAAATCAATTTGGTTGGTGATGGTCAAGCAGATTTAACGGTGCATGGCGGTGAGTTTCAAGCGGTTTATAGTTACCCAATTGAGCATTATGCGCATTGGCAAAAATGCTTAGGTAAAGAATCATTGCCTTATGGCACATTTGGTGAAAACTTTACCGTGTCAGGTTTATTAGAAACCGAAGTTTATGTGGGTGATATTTTTAAAGTGGGTGGCGCTGTCATTCAAGCAACCATGCCGCGTATTCCTTGTTTTAAACTAGCTAATAAGCTTGATAACACCGCTATTATCAAAGATTTTTTATGGAGCGGTTATAGCGGGTTTTATCATAAAGTCATTGAAGAAGGCGAAGTGGGCGCTGGCGATGAGATTACTTTATTAGAACGTGATGAGCACAGTATTAGTATTCGAGCGGCGTTGGGGCTTTATAAGCTAAAAGAAGGCGATGCCGAAGCGCTAATACATGCGCTTACAATTAAAAGCTTGGCGCCATTATTTGTAAATGCATTTAACGAACGTTTAGCTAATTTAAATACTGACGGATAACACGATACAACGTAATATCTGCTTTTCTAAATGATTAAGTTAGCTTTATGCAAAATATCGGCCTTTATATTATTGGTGATGAAATACTCTCAGGTAAACGCAAAGACGCACATTTGAGTAAGATGATTGAGCTGTTAGCAGCGCGAGGTTTACAGCTCAGTTGGGCGCACTTTTTAGGCGATATTCCAGACCAAATCACCATGATGTTTAAACAAAGCATGGCGCGTGGCGATATTGTGTTTAGCTTTGGCGGCATTGGCGCGACACCAGATGATTACACCAGACAGTGTGCGGCAGACGCAGCTGGCGTGCCAATTGAGCGACATATAGGCGCTGTGGCAGAAATAGAGGCGCAATTTGGCGATGGCGCTTACCCTAAACGCGTATTGATGGCAGACTTTCCACAAGGCGCGGATTTGATTCCTAACCCAGTGAACCGAGTGGCTGGTTTTAGCATTAACGAACATTACTTTGTACCTGGCTTTCCTGACATGGGACATCCTATGGTGGAATGGGTACTTGAAACGTATTATTCGCACCTGTTTCATCAAATGAAATATGCAGAGCAATCCATTATTATCCCCGATGGCATTGAAAGCCAATTGATTGATTTAATGAATGATGTGCTCAAAAAATATCCAGCTATTAAAGTATTTAGCTTACCCAAACTTAAACCAAATCGGCAGATAGAATTGGGTGCAAAAGGTGAGCCTGCGCAAGTAGAACTTGCTATGGAAGATTTAAAAGCAGGGGTGACTGCTTTGGGTTTCTCTTGGCAATAACAGTCAAAAAAATTTTAGCTCGGTTTGCTCAATCAATGATTATTAATAATTAACATGCAGTGTAGAGAAAATTGCGGCGCTTGCTGTATCGCGCCGAGTATCAACAGTCCGATTCCTGGTATGCCGAATGGCAAGCCTGCAGGGGTACGCTGCGTTCAACTAGATAATCAAAATCGCTGTATGATTTTTGGTCAGCCAGAACGTCCTGCTTTTTGCGCGAGCTTACAATCTAGCTTAGAAATGTGTGGCGATGACCAGTTAGAAAGCCCTAATGAACACGCCATGGTTTGGCTGGGTCAATTAGAAATACTAACTAAGCCTTCATGAGTGCGCTGTTTCGCGCATTAACCAAACCGCAACAAAACTAATCGTCGCCATGGCTGATACATACAATCCCACCCAAGGTAAGCCGCCTTGTATCGTTAGCCATTGTGAAATACTTGGTGCAAAAGAAGCCCCTAAAATGCCACCGAGTTGATAAGCTAAACCAGCTCCGGTATAACGTACTGCAACGGGAAATTGCTCAGGTAAAAAAGCACCCATTGGCGCAAATGTGGCGCCCATTAAAAATAGCAATAAGGATAAAAGTAGCGTGATGTTGATGATAGAAGCATCACCGAGTAATGTATTCATAGCAAACCCAGCCAGTATCGCTAAGAGACTCCCGATTAATAAGACTGGTCGACGTCCAAACTTGTCTGACAACCATGCTGATAGCGGTGTGGCACTTGCCATCATTAATACCGCTACACATAACATCAGTAAAAAGTCTGGTCGCGCAATACCAAGTTTTGTAGTGCCATAACTTAAACAAAAAACAGTGGCGGTGTAAAACAGGTTGTAACAAACAACCATTGCCAATGCACCTAATACAATTGGCTTAAGGTGCGTTTTGAGTAATGGTTTAATCGGCATGCTGTGCGTTGATTGTTCTGCTAATGCCTTGGCAAATGCTGGTGTTTCGGCCAATTTAAATCGCACGTATAAACCAACACCAACTAATAATGCACTCAATATAAATGGCACTCGCCAACCCCAGCTTTTAAACTGTGCATCGGTTAGCCATAGGCTTAATCCTAAAAAGCTTAGGGTTGCGAATAGAAAGCCAACAGAAGGGCCTAGCTGTGGAAACATGCCAAACCAACCGCGTTTACCTTTCGGCGCATGTTCAGTTGCTAGTAAAGCAGCCCCGCCCCACTCACCACCTAAACCGATGCCTTGTCCAAAACGCAACAAACACAGTAACAATGGCGCCCAAAATCCTAATGTGGCGTAACCTGGCAATAAGCCAATCAGCAATGTTGATATTCCCATGACTAATAAAGAAGCTGCCAATGTCGCTTTTCGACCAACTTTATCGCCAAAATGTCCAAACAAGATAGCGCCAAAAGGCCTTGCGATAAACGCAAGACCAAAGGTTAAAAATGCATTTAAGGTTTGAACTGCCGGATCGCTATCAGGAAAGAAGACTTGTCCGATAACCAAGGCAGACGCCATCGCGTAAATATAAAAATCATAAAACTCGATGGCGGTGCCAATAAAGCTAGCAAAGGCTATTTTGGTGGTCGATACTTTTTCCATGTCGCCATCATAAAAGCGCGGGAATTAATTGCAAAGGTTTATTTTTGTTGCTGTTTACGGCGGGTAATAGAAGATGGAATAAATGATCTCAACGCAGATGCTCTGGATCGCAACGCTGCGCTCGCGATGACAATGTGTCTTTGCGAGGAGCGCAGTGACGAAGCAATCCAGATATTAATGCATCAGTAAATTAAGTAAATAACTGATTATTTTTTAACGACTTTTTCTGACTCAACTCTTTGTTGCCAACCACCACCCAATGTTTTAAACAAATCTACCGTTGCGGTTAACGTGTTTTGACGGCTTTGTACAAAACCTTGCGTTGCATCAATATGGCTACGTTGTGCTTCTAATACATCTAAATAACCTGAGTAGCCTGCTTTGTAGCGATTTTGCGCTACTTCCAACATTGCTTGCGTGGTTACCTTTTTTGAATCGGCAATCGCTTCAATGGCCTTATATTGACGCAAATTAACCAGTGCATCATTCACTTCTTTAAATGCAGTTGCCACTGTGCCAATATACGTTTGCAACGCTTGTTTTTCTCTCGCACTGGCTTGATCAACACGTGAAGATAATGCGCCGCCATTAAAAATAGGTAAGTTCAAACCAAGTCCCAACGACCAAACACGCGAAGCAGATTTCAACACATCACCAAGCTCAATACTCTCACCGCCATAAGCACCTGTTAGCGAAATACTCGGATATAACGCTGCTTTGGCAACACCGATATTGGCGTTTGCCGCAATCAATGTTTGTTCAGCCTGTCGCACATCTGGACGATTCTCCAATAGCGCTGATGGCAGACCAACAGGTGGTGTTGGCGGCATTGGCAAGCTTGCCAATTCACCTTTAGTAACCTCTAACTCTTCAAGCGTTAACAGGTTTAACACATGCTCTGTTAGCTTTCTTGTGCGAATCAGTTCTTGCTCTTGCAATAACAAATTATCACGCACCAATGAAGCTTGTTGCACATCTAAGATGGAAACAATGCCACCTTCTTCACGTCTTTTTGCTAATGCTAAACTTTCTTCGCTAAAGCTAAGGCTTTCTTTTACATTGCGTAACTGCGAATCCAAACTACGAATATTTAAATAACTCGTTACTACCAAGCTTGCAGTAGAAAGTTGTACCGTTTCTTTCGCATATTGCGTGGCTAAGTAATTCGCACGCGCCGCTTCTTTTGTCCGTCTTAACTTACCCCAAAAATCGATTTCAACAGAAGAGCTTAGGCTCAAGTTGTAACTGTTACGTGGATTTGGGCCAAAAACAGGAAAAATACCAGTTTCTGTTACTTGATTACGGGTTGCATTACCACCCAGACTGACTGTTGGTAATATAGCAGCACCTACCTCTCGCATTTGCGCATCCGCCTCCTCAATACGCGCAACAGCTATTTTAATATCACTGTTATTCTTAAGCGTTTTTTCAACTAATGCATTGAGTTGTGGGTCTTGATACAACGTCCACCACTGGTCTGGAATTTCAGCTAACGTTGTTGCATCCGCTTGCTGATAATTTTCTGGCAACGTCGTTTTTGGTCTAAAAAAATCAGGTCCCAACATCGTGCAACTAGACAAGGTCACGGCTAATGTTATTCCGCTAACTGTTTTTATTAATTGATTCATTTTGCGTCCTTCTCTTCATCCGCACCTTCAATATGCCCATGATGTCTAACATGCTGATCATCCGTCAGCCAGGTAAAGAACAACGGAATAAAGATGGTTGCCACAAACGTTGCTAATATCATGCCGCCAAACACGCCTGTACCCATTGACTGGCGCGCAGCTGCACCTGCACCTGTTGCAATCACTAGTGGTACGATACCCAACACAAAAGCCATCGACGTCATGACAATTGGTCTAAATCGCAATCTAGCTGCTTCTAGCGCGGCTTGCCCAACTGGCATGCCTTCTTCCATTTTTTGGCTAGCAAACTCCACAATCAAAATTGCATTCTTGGCCGCTAAACCAATCAACGTTATCAAGCCAATTTGGAAATAAATATCATTTGGCATACCTCTAAATAAGACCGCCAACAACGCACCAGTCAATGCGAATGGCACCGCCATAATCACGGCCAATGGTAATGCCCATGTTTCAAATTGCGCCGCCAAAATCAAGAACACCATAATAATAGCGAAGGCGAAAGCAATTAACGCTGCATTCCCTGTTCGTTTTTCTTGATAGGCTTGGCCTGTCCAAGCAATTTTATAACCATCTGGCAAATTCACTTTAGCAATACGTTCGACTGTTTCAATCGCATCACCTGAGCTAACACCTGCTGCGCCACTACCAAAAATTTTGGCTGATAGCAATCCGTTATAACGCTCAAGTTGCTCCGCACCGACCACATTATGGATGCTACTTAAAGCCGATAATTGAATCATATTGCCAGCCGGATTTTCTGCCGTTGGCTGACTACGCACATAGACTTTACCCAAATCTTCAGGCTGCATTCGATACTCAGGCTCAGCTTGCAACTGCACACGATAAGTCCGTCCATTTTTATTAAAATCATTGACATAATATTGCCCCATCGTGCTTTGCAATGTCGTGTAAATATCGGCAATTTTCACATTTAAAGAAATCGCCTTTGCTTCATCTACTTCAATTTTCAGTTGCGGCACGTTGGGACGGAAAAAGGTATTCAATCCAGTCAATGTTGGCTCTACCCTCATGGCATCCATCAAATTATTCATTACTTGCGCCAGCTTAATCGGGTCGGAATCACGCTGACTTTGCACATACACTTCAAAGCCCGCCGATGCACCTAAGCCACGAATAGCTGGTGGATTCACAGCGAAACCCAGTCCATCAGGTTGTTGCATGCCGATACCTGATACTTTACCTACCATATCATCGGCGCTCGCACTCCGCTCATCCCAATCGGTCATCCGCACAAACATAGTCGCCGCATTGGTTTTATTAGCGCCTGTAAATAGCTCAAATCCGTTAATCGCAAATTCAGATGCTACTGCCGAATCTTGTGCCACCATGGCACGAATATCTTCAGTTGTTTTTGTTGTTCGGCTTAATGTTGCGTTATCTGGCATCGCGATTACCGTAATGATATAGCCCTGATCTTCTGATGGCACAAGGCTGCCTGGCACAGTGCGAAATAGCAATATCATGGCAATAACAAAACCGCCAAAAGCAACCGCACCAATGATTTTATGATGCAATGTTAAATCAACAATATTGGTATAAAACTTAGTTAAACGACTAAAGCCACTATTAAATTTTTTGAAAAAAGTGCTTTCCTGTTCATGTGCACCTTTTAAAATCATGGCACAAAGCGCAGGTGTCAAGGTAAGCGCAACTACCCCTGAAATGACCACTGCAATTGCCACCGTAATCGCAAATTGGCGATAAAGCTGTCCGGCAATACCGCCTTGAAAAGCCACTGGTACAAATACAGCACACAGCACCAAGACAATGGCAATTACCGCTGCTGATACTTGACTAATTGACTTAATCGCAGCTGGTAGCGGTGCTAGCCCTTCTTCTTTCATCAATCTTTCTGTATTTTCCAACACCACAATCGCATCATCGACCACAATACCAATGGCTAGAATCATGGCAAACAGTGTTAGTAGATTGATTGAGAATCCAAAAATATATAGGCCAGCAAAAGTACCAATTAAGGAAATAGGCACCGCAATGATGGGAATAATGGTTGCGCGCCAGCTTTGTAAGAATAAAAACACCACTAACACTACTAGCACCAACGCTTCAGCAAAAGTTTTAAAAACTTCATCAATGGTTGAGCTAACAAAATCACTGGTGTCATAAGGAATGGCATAAGTCATGCCTTCTGGAAAACTTTCTTGCAATTCATTGAGCTTATCTTTAATTGCGCTAGCGGTATCTAATGCGTTTGCACCACTTTGCAAGAACACTAAAATAGCAACGCCCGTTTGACCGTTTAATGCAGAAGAAGCGTTATAACTCTGCGCCCCCAGCTCTATGCGTGCAACATCTTTAAGATACAAAATACCGTTTGGTCCATCTGCGCGAACAATAATATTGCCGAACTCCGCAGGGTCGACTAAGCGACCTTTTGCCGTCACGGTGTAAATTAATTGTTGCGTTGCAGGCGCTGGGTCTGCCCCAATTTTACCTGCCGCATATTGATTATTTTGCGCACCAATGGCCGATGCAATATCGGTTGTACTGATGCCTAACTGCGCCATGCGGTCTGGTCGTAACCATATACGCATAGAGTAATCTTGACCTCCAATAATAGAGGCGCTACCAACGCCGTTAATTCGCTTCAGCTCATCTAATACATTTAACGTACCGTAATTGCTGAGGTACAAACGATCGTGTTCTTTATTAGTCGATGTCAGCATCGCTGCCATCAAAATATCATTTGATTTTTTCTGTACGATTAATCCATTACGACGCACCTCATCTGGCAAGCGAGGTGTAGCAATGTTCACGCGGTTACTCACATTGAAAGTCGCTTGATCAATATCAGTACCAATATCAAATGTTGCCGTAATCACCAACGTCCCACTTGAGTCAGCGCTGGAATTGAAATACAACAAATTATCTACACCGCTGAGCTGTTCCTCGATGGGAGCAGCAACGGTTTTCGACAATGTATCTGCACTAGCACCAGGATAGCTTGCTGTAATTTGCACAGTCGGCGGTGCAATTTCAGGGTATTGTGCAACAGGCAGCTGAAAAGCAGCCGCTAATCCAGATAACACAATAATGATGGATAATACTGAGGCAAATATTGGCCTAGTAATAAAAAACTTGGTCATAATTAATTCACCTATTGTTTAGTTTATTTCGTTAGAAACAGTCTCAGCTTTTACTTCTGCTGCTTTTCCAGCTGGCTGATTTGGAGTGACTGGCGCACCAGGACGCACTTTAATTAAGTTATCAACAATCACTTTGTCGCCTTGCTTCAACCCATCCAAAATAACCCAGTCTTGTCCGCTCCACCCACCGGCTTGAACTGGTCGAACTGCAGCAATAGTTTTACCTTCTTTATCTTGCTCAGCAACAAACACAAACTTGCCTTGATCGCCAGTTAACACCGCAGCTTGAGGCACCAAAAATACACCGTCATTGTTACCAGTGGTAACACGTATCCGCACAAATTGACCTGGGATTAGTTTTTTGTCGGCATTTTTGAACTCTGCCCGTAATTGTTGCGTACCGAGTGTCGGATCTATACTGCTGGCCGAAAAGTTTAATTTGCCAGACTCTGCATATTGTGTGCCATCAGGCAAAATAAGCGCTATGCCCTGCACGGTTTCCTCTGTCAACATACCGCCTAATTGCGCCAACTCAGAATCAGACAAGCTAAAACGCACCCAAATCGGTGAAGTTTGCACGATTGTTGTTAATAAACTGGTGTTCGCGCTGACTAAAGCACCTTCTGAATATAAAAAGCGGCCTGCAATACCACTTGCTGGCGCCTTGACTTTAGCATAGGATAAATTCAACTGTGCTTCATTTAAAAGCGCCTTATATTGTTGCAAGCTTGCATTCGCTATCGCTTGATCAGAAAAAGCGTTATCGTATTCGCGCTGACTAATTGACTTGGTTTCTAACAGTTGCTTTAATCTAACTTCTTCTCTTTGCGTTTGTACTAAACGTGCTTTTTGTTGTGCCAACTGTGCGTTCGCTTGCGAGACTTGTGTTTGATAAGGCACTGGGTCAATTGAAAACATCGGCTGCCCCTCTTTAATCTCTTCACCTTCTGCAAACAACTTCTTCAATAAAATACCACCCACACGCGGCCTCACTTCAACCTCTTTCGCGCCCTCTGTTTGGGCGACTGCTTCGGTTTGGATAGGCACAGTCGTTGGCTGCATTTCCAACACACTCACAGGCATTGCTGGCATGACTGGTTGTTGTGACTCTTGACTTTTGCCACACGCCACCATAAAGAAAGTGATGGCGATTACGAATATTGTTCGTTGCGTATTATGTGTAAGATTAATCATTGCTGCCTCTGTGATTGTTTTAAAATTGCAAGTTACGCTTGCATACATACAAGAATGAATGTATTTTATATACAAACATGAATGTATGTAAATGGTTTTCATTAAAAATTCTTAAAGTTTAATAAAAGATTCAAAAAAAACATTATGGTACGCAAGACAAAAGAAGACGCAGAAGTCACTCGCCAACGCATTATTCATGCTGCTCGCGAAATGTTTTCAACAACAGGCGTTAGTAAATCTAGTTTAGAGAAAGTCGCTAAACTTGCTGGCGTGACGCGCGGCGCAGTTTATTGGCATTTTGAAAATAAAACAGAGCTATTTCATGCGATGCATGCGCAAGTTTTTCTGCCATTAATTGAAAGAATTGACGCCACATTATTGGCAAGCAGTAATGAGCAAAATCCGCTAACACGTATCGAAAACTTCCTACTTGATACCATTCACTTACTCAATGAAGATGAAGTGACGCGTCAAACCTATGAAATCATCATGTCAAAATGTGAGTATGTTGATGAATTCGCAAGTGTGCTTCAACAGATTCTTGGCAACTGTTCTGGCATTGTCGAGAATATAGAACGCGTTTATCAAGATGCCCATCAACAAGGATTAATCAATCCTAATCTTTCACCAGCACAGCTTGCTATGGATACGCATTTGTTTTTTAGCGGCCTCTTGCATATGTGGGTTAAAGATAGCGACGGCTCACGCCTGAAAGGTCAAGCTGAAACGCTAATCAAAGCACATATCAATTTACGTAAAAAATAAACACACCCATCTAAAACACAACATCCCCAAAAAATCCACCGCATTCGCATGAAATAAGAGGCGATTTTGTTTTGCGAGATCTTCAATTGCGTATAAAATAGACAACCTTTCCTCGCAAGTTAAGAACTATGCAAATTGGCAATCATATTCTGAAAAACAATTTGGTCGTCGCCCCCATGGCCGGCGTGACGGACAGACCTTTCCGTCAGCTTTGTAAAAAGATGGGCGCAGGTTTAGCGGTATCTGAAATGGTGACTTCTAACTCTCTACTTTATGGTAGTGAAAAAACGCTAAGACGCGCGAATCACGAAGGTGAAGTTGATCCTATTTCAGTGCAAATTGCAGGCGCTGATCCAGCGATGATGGCAGAAGCGGCTAAGCATAATGTAGATAACGGCGCGCAGATTATTGATATCAATATGGGCTGCCCTGCCAAAAAAATATGTAATGTGATGGCAGGCTCGGCTTTATTGAAAGATGAACCGCTTGTAGCCCAAATTCTCAAAGCCGTGGTTAATGCGGTAGACGTGCCAGTGACGCTTAAGATAAGAACAGGCTGGGATAAAGATAATCGTAATGCGATTGAAATCGCTAAAATGGCGGAAGATATTGGCGTTCAAGCGCTCGCTATGCATGGACGCACGCGCGCCTGCTTGTACAAAGGTGATGCGGAATACGATACGATTGCCGCGGTTAAACAAGCGATTAATATACCGCTGATTGCCAACGGCGATATTACCTCTCCAGAAAAAGCTAAATATGTTTTAGATTACACAGGCGCAGATGCGGTGATGATTGGTCGTGCGGCTCAAGGACGACCTTGGATATTCCGTGAAATTGAGCATTATTTACTCACCGGCACCCATATGTTGCCGCCAACCGTTGAAGAAATCCATACGGTTATGTTAGAACATTTACATGATTTATATGATTTTTATGGTGAATTAACCGGCATGCGCGTTGCACGTAAACATATCTCTTGGTACACCAAGGGTCTCGCAGGTTCAGCTGCATTCCGCCACCACATGAATACGTTAGAAACAACTCCCTTACAACTGCAAGCTATTAGTGATTTCTTTGCTGAGCTAAAAACCAAAAACGAGCGCTTAGTCTATGAAGAAGAGTCGACTAGCCCATCATCAGAAGCGATTGCTGCATAATGAGTAAAGACTGTTTACTTAGCCAAGCAATTATCGCCTCATTAGATGATTACTTTATCAATCTGGATGGTCAGCCGCCTCATGCAATTTACGACATGGTGTTAGGTTGCGTAGAGCAGCCAATGTTGGAATACATCCTTAATAAAGTAGGCGGAAACCAAAGCAAAGCAGCCGAAATATTGGGCATAAATCGCAATACCCTGCGCAAAAAAATGGCGTTATACAACTTAAGTTAAGCATTTATCTTACTAAGCTGTATGTCATTTGTGGCAATAGAAAAACCGAATTATCTATTAATCTAAAACAAACCTATTCAAAAAAACTATGGCAATTATTAAACGAGCACTTATTAGCGTTTCAGACAAAACAGGTATTGTTGAATTAGCGCAAAATCTACACAAGCTGGACATCGAAATTCTTTCTACTGGCGGTACCGCTAAACTTTTCCGTGAAAACAATATTCCAGTTATCGAGGTGAGTGACTATACGGGCTTTCCTGAAATGTTAGATGGTCGCGTGAAAACGTTGCATCCTAAAGTACATGGCGGTTTATTGGGCCGTCGTGATTTGCCTGAGCACGTTAAAACGATGCAGGAATCTGATATTCCTAATATCGATATGTTGGTGGTTAATCTTTACCCATTTGAAGCAACCGTTGCGAAGCCAGATTGCAAATTAGAAGATGCGATTGAGAATATTGATATTGGCGGACCAGCCATGTTGCGATCTGCTGCAAAAAATTGGAAAGATGTAGCCGTATTAACCGATGCTAGCCAATATGCAGCGGTGGTTGAAGAGTTGAATGCTAACAATAGTCAGCTCACTCAAAAAACAACCTTTGCTTTGTCAGTTGCCGCGTTTAATCGTGTGAGTAATTACGATGGTGCGATTAGCGACTATCTATCAAGCTTTAATGAAGATGGCACGCGCAGCGCCTATCCAGCGCAAATGAATACACGATTCACCAAAGTGCAAGACTTGCGTTATGGCGAAAATCCTCATCAAACGGCTGCTTTCTATCAAGATCAATGCCCTGCTCGTGGCTCACTTGTGACTGCAGAGCAGATTCAAGGCAAAGAGTTAAGCTATAACAATATTGCGGATGCAGACGCCGCTTGGGAAGCAGTAAAAGCATTTGATGGCAACGCTTGTGTGATTGTTAAACATGCTAATCCATGTGGTGTTGCATTAGGCTCAACCGCATTAGAAGCGTATAGCAAAGCATTTAAAACAGATCCAACTTCTGCTTTTGGTGGCATTATTGCTTTTAATATGCCAGTAGATAAAGCGGCGGCTGAAGTGATTGCACAACAATTCTTAGAAGTGTTAATTGCCCCTGAATATACTGCTGAAGCACTTGAAGTTTTGAGTGCTAAAAAGAATGTGCGCGTCTTAAAAATCGCCTTACCAACGGGTGGTAACACAGCTTGGGAACAAGGTCGTAACTCGCATGATACCAAGCGTGTTGGTTCTGGCATCTTAGTACAGACATCAGACATTCATGAATTGCAAATGGCTGACTTAACCATTGTGACTAAAAAACAACCAACACCAGCGCAAATGCAAGATTTATTATTTGCTTGGAATGTCGCTAAATACGTTAAATCGAATGCCATTGTTTTCTGTGGCGATGGCATGACGCTTGGCGTAGGTGCAGGTCAAATGAGCCGCGTTGACAGCACCAAAATTGCAGCCATTAAAGCTGAACATGCAGGCCTCAGTTTGCAAGACTCAGTCGTCGCTTCTGATGCGTTCTTCCCATTTCGCGATGGCGTAGACGTGTTAGCGGATGCAGGCGCTATTTGTGTGATTCAACCTGGTGGCAGCATGCGTGATGACGAAGTGATTGCCGCAGCTGATGAACGTGGATTAGCCATGGTAATGACAGGCATTCGCCACTTCCGCCATTAATTAAGCCGCTCTACATTTAAGGAATAGCAATGAAAGTATTAGTGATTGGCGGCGGTGGTCGTGAGCATGCTTTAGCTTGGAAAATTTCACAAAATAAAGCGGTTAGTCTGACCTATGTCGCCCCAGGCAATGCAGGTACAGCAACCAATCCAGACATGGTTAATGTGCCGATGACCAAGATTGAAGATTTAGTGCAGTTTGCGCAAGATCAGAATATCGCGATTACGGTTGTTGGCCCAGAAGCACCATTAAGCCAAGGCGTTGTTGATGCCTTCCGTGCTAAAGGCCTTAAGATTTTTGGCCCAACGCAAGCGGCAGCGCAATTAGAATCATCAAAAGACTTTTCTAAAGCTTTTATGATTCGCCATCATATCCCAACTGCGGCATATGAAACGTTTTCTGACATCAAAGCAGCGCACGATTATATCGCGCAACAAGGCGCGCCAATCGTTATCAAAGCGGATGGTTTGGCGGCAGGTAAAGGCGTGGTAGTTGCCATGACCTTAGATGAAGCACATGCGGCAGTCGATATGATGCTAGGCGACAATACCTTTGGCGATGCTGGCGCGCGCGTGGTGATTGAAGAGTTTTTAACAGGTGAAGAAGCCAGCTTTATGGTGATGGTGGATGGTAAAAACATTTTGGCACTGGCCACCAGCCAAGATCATAAACGTCTATTGACTGGCGACCAAGGCCCTAACACTGGTGGCATGGGCGCCTACTCCCCAGCGCCAGTTGTCACACCAGAAATTCATGCGCGTGCGATGCGTGAAGTGATTAAGCCAACAGTTGAAGGTATGGCGAAAGATGGCATTCCTTATACAGGCTTTTTATATGCTGGCTTGATGATTAGTCCTGATGGCCAAATTAAAACATTAGAGTTTAATTGCCGTATGGGCGACCCTGAAACACAGCCAATTTTCATGCGTTTAAAATCTGACTTAGTAGGCTTATTACAACATGCCGTGAATGGCACCTTAGACCAAGCTGAAACAGAATGGGATAGACGTTTTGCTTTAGGCGTGGTGATGGCGAGCGCTAATTATCCAGTTAACCCAAGACTAGGCGATGAAATTACAGGGCTACCAAAGAACTTAGAAGACGCTTATGTTTTCCATGCAGGTACAACACTGAATGGAGACAAAGTAACCACCAGTGGTGGCCGCGTACTCTGCGTAACGGCGCTGGGTGAAACCGTCAAATTTGCGCAAAAAAGAGCGTATCAAATCATTGAAGACATTCAATTTGAAGGCGCACAATATCGCACTGATATTGGTTTCCGCGCTGTAACAAGGTTAGTCACAAAAAAATGAGTACCCTTAATAAACAGGCTGTCAATAAACAAACTGTAAACACGCAAGCTGTTTTTGATTATTTACAAGGCTTGCAAGCACGGATTATTGAATCAGTAGAACTTGTCGATGGAAAAACCTTTTTACATGATGGCTGGCAACGCCCAGAAGGTGGTGGCGGCAACTCATGCATGTTAGAAGAAGGTAATGTTTTTGAGCGTGCTGGTATTGGCTTTTCGCATGTATTAGGTAATAAATTACCGCCAGCCGCCAGTGTGGCACACCCTGAAGCCGCAGGTCGTCAGTGGGAAGCCATGGGCGTTTCATTGGTGTTTCATCCGCGCAATCCGCATGTGCCAACCGTGCATATGAATGTTCGATTTTTTATGGCAAAAGCGCAACATGAACATGAAGAAGACATTTGGTGGTTTGGTGGCGGGATGGATCTCACACCGTATTATGGTAATGAAGAAGATTGCACTCATTTTCACCGTGTCAATAAAGAAGCGCTTGCGCCTTTTGGCGAATCGCTTTATCCAACACTCAAAAAAGAATGTGACGAATATTTTTATCTCAAACACCGTAAAGAACCACGCGGCATTGGCGGCATCTTCTTTGATGACTTTAATACATTAGGTTTTGAGAAAAGTTTTGCCATGCTACGTGCTGTGGGCGACTCTTTTACACAAGCGTACTTACCGATTGTACAACGTCGTAAAGAGACTCCTTACGGCGAACGCGAACGTGATTTTCAAGCTTATCGTCGTGGACGCTATGTTGAGTTTAACCTTATCTTTGACCGTGGCACTATTTTTGGTTTGCAGTCTAATGGTCGCACAGAGTCGATTTTTCTTT
>JAHZMC010000072.1 GCA_022599515.1 Betaproteobacteria bacterium | reverse complement strand
TGGCTTGATTCCAAAAGTTCTCAATACCATTAATGTGATTCTTGCCTGTTGCAAACAGCTTACTATGGTTAATACGCTCATGATAAAAGCCACTCACATCTAATGCATTATAGCTTCGATAACAATCTGTATAAACCACGCTGTCAGGCGCTATCTTCCTTGCTATCAGCGGCATCAACGTTTCTGATTTGGTGATGGCGAAGCGGCGACTAATGTGGATGTAAGGATCTTCGACAGCACCAATCAACTCATCTACAGATTACTAGGCGCATCACCGAGATTGAATATTCGTTTGCCAGCCGATCGTTATAGCATTGTTGCCACGTTCAACGGTGAAAAACAAAGCCATCATTTCACCTTAGAAGACAACGAAATGAAAAGGGTTATTTTAAATTGGAAAGATGCGAATTCAGCTGAAGAATTAACAGCGGATTAATTACTACTAGTTAATTACTACTAGGTAATCACTTATTTCCAAGCGGCCAAAAAGGCATCCCAGTGTTCGCCTTCGTAACTTTGTAAAGTTTCTCGCACCAGTGCAATTTCGCTTTCATAGGCAGCTTTAGTTAAAAGGCCGCGCATAAGTTGAAAGCGCAAAAACACTAAATGCGTATTAGCAACATCGGTTTCGCAGTAATCGCGGATTTCTTTAATTTTACCCGCTTTGAAAGCATCCCAAACCTTGCTGCCATCCATACCAAGCTTGCCTGGAAAACCACAGAGTTTCGCTAAGCTATCTAATGGCGCATTGGCACGTGCGTTATACATCGCCATCACTTCCATCAAATCTAAATGACGCATGTGATAACGGCTAATGTAATTGTTCCATTTAAACTCTTTATCATCATCGCCCAGCTCCCAATAGCGGCTGGCATTGACGCCATGAATCAAGCCGCGATAATGTAGAGCAGGCAAATCAAAACCGCTGCCGTTCCAAGAGATAATTTGTGGCGTATATTTATCAATGCCATCATAAAAACGTTGAATGATTTCAGCTTCGCTGGCATTTTCATCGCCTAGCGTCCACACTTTGAAGTTAGCACCTTCACGCAACGCACAAGAAATCGCGCAAATGCGGTGTTGATATAACGGTAAAAAGTCAGTGCCATTTTGTTGACGGCGCTGATGCAGTGCTAAATTGACGACATCTTCGTCAGGGGTTTCGGCTGGCAAATCTAATAAATCACGCAAACCGTTTGCGTCTGGAATGGTTTCAATGTCAAAAACGAGGGTCGGTATCATAGCCATAAGGATACAATAAAAATGGTTAGCGTAGCGAATTTACGCTAACCGTTCCTGTGGGTAATGGCTCGTTATGTTTTAGACTAATTCAGTTTGCTCTGCCGCTAATTTCTCGGCTCTTCGCAATGTTTCTTTATCCGCTTTATGGAGTCGAACTGGCGTATGCATTTCATCGCCTGAAAAGGCCATAATGGCATGATAAACAATGTCCTGTTCGTCAGCGGGTGTGAATTTACCAAAGCCAAATTTCGAATTGCGAATGACTTGCCATGCGCCTCTGGGTTCGGCATATTCAGGTTTCGAAAAATACCTTCGAAGTTCTACGGTAGGCACACTAACCAAAGCACCATCAATTTCTTCGGCCATCATAATCCAGCCAGCCTCATCTTCTTGGCCAGTTTTTTGCAGCTGGAATAAATACCATTCATCGTCGTAAACCAGTTGAATAATACTGTGCACGGCACCCGTGCTTGGATTTAAAGTGAAATAAACACCTTGATCATCAAGGCTAATGGCTTTGCCATATGTAGGTAAATTAACAACATTACTCGTCATAAAACCCCCTGTGCTTGACCCCAGCTTACAGTAAACTAGGTTAAATAAAGTCTAGCCTAAAACGAAGTCTACCCAAGCGAAAAACAACAGTGGAATAACGGACTAATTCTATAAACTTGTATAAAACAATATATTGATATTTGAAGCTGGTTTTAATGAACAGCACGATGAGTTAGCTGACTACTTTTGCGTCCAACCGCCAGCAGCTTGATAATACCAACCAGTTTGCGCTTTATCTATCCAGCGTCCAGCAAACGCATCTTGAATACTGCTACCCCATTCTGGATGCCCGTTGGCAACTGCAATTTCTTGATAAAGCTTACTGCGGTCTGTATTTTCTGATGCAACCAATGCATTGATGCCTTGCCTATCTTTTAGTGGCAATGCTTTAGCATCGCGCACAGCAATCAAGCCGTTGCTCGTCAGACCAATCGCGCCGCTACCATAAAATGGTGCCAATTGCCCATGACGCGCTTGCATGCTACTTTTTAATGCATTAATTGCAGGGGTATCAATTTCTAAATTAGGTGCGGAATAAGCCAAATGTATTGTAAAGACAACCATTATCGCCACTAGCAATTTAATCAATCTTTGAAATTTAATCCAAGTTTGAATCCATGTTTGCTTCATCATCATCCCTTTATTTATCTTGTGTTGGCGTTTCAGATGCGGCACCAGGTGCTTTGGCATCACCCTCTTTAATTTTCCACACATCATCAATAATTTGATCCGCAGCCTCTTGTGCCGCCGCCGCTGGAAAGTAGATATTAATGGTCACACATGCCGTTAATACGCCAGCCAATAACAATACCAGTATGTTCTTTTCCATTATTTTCCCTTTTACTTAACTATCACGTTAGTGTTGCTGTCCGTGATACGTTTAATCCTGCCCAATAAATCCGACAAGCTGACTTGCTTGTTATAACCATTGACATTAATCGCAGGAATACCACTCCCTTTAACGATTATATACCCGTCAGGCGTTGACGTAACACCGCCCATTTCACACATATCGCCGCGCAATTTGCAACTAATGCCAATCTTGTCGTAATTAAACTCATCGAAGAAGCGTAAGAATGTGCGTTGCAACGCCGCAGCAGTGCCTTCGCCACCTAAGGCTGTAATATTCTCAACAGCGCGTTGTGATATTTTCTTTTTCTGATTATCGTCACTGGTTTGCAAGGAAGCATCAAATCGAACGGCCTTCCAATTTTCCAGTTCCAAGCCTTTAACATCGCCATCTAGCTTTCCTTCTATCGCACCAAAACGATAGGTTCGCGTTAGCACACCTAAATCTAATTTCCGCATCGTTAAATCAGCATACAGGCGCGTCACAACGCCCAACGGATCATCGATCCGCAGATTGTTCATACCAACTGTGCCATCGAACACATTAAACGTCATCGCGCCGTCCATATTCAATTGCTTATTGGCATAAGTGACTAAAGGTATTTGTCCTGAAATATGCCCCGCCATGGCAGGCCAACCGAGCGCTGCGCTGAACTGCTTTAAATCAATTGGCGTTAAATCCATGCGTAAATGCCAAAACCAGTTTTTACCCAGCCATGCGGCTGAAACGTCTTTAAAATTTAACGCGCCATCTAACAAAGGCAACACTAACTCAGGCGTTGTTAGCGCATAACGATTAAGCTCGGCTTTTAAATTTGCGGAACCTAGCGGCAAATTTAACAAATTACCGCTTTCATAAGCCAACGAAATATTCTGCGCAACATCATAATCCCACGGAATGTTGGCATTGACATGACTAAAGGAAAACTTGCCATTTTGATCTTCAATATTAGCGTCGATTAATTTCAATTCAAAATGAGCTGGCTGTGTATTTTTAATCTGAAATTGCCAATTCGCTTTGCCAGAAACGGTTAAATTACCAAAAGCTGACTTCTCTAGCGTTGGTTTAAGCAATAAGGTATAAAGCCCATTAAAATCAATTTGTTTGGCCGTGATTGTTGCATCAGTCAACTGCTTGGTTTTAGCATCAATCGCCGCGTTGGCTTTGATTTCCCCAACGTCTTTAACAATCAAGCCTGCATCGTTAACCACTATTTTTTTTGCATCAACAAATCCATTGGCCGAAAAAGCACTCCCTGCATCGCCAAAATAAAAAGGCTGCCAAAATACTTCCCCTTTCTCCCAATTGAGCTCGCTGCGCCATTGCCAACCCGTTTGTTTTTTATTAGCGGTAAACTGAATATCGCCAATTAACCCTTCGCCCGCATGCAAACCTGCAGCATCACTAAATTTTGCACCATTGAATAGCACATCCAAAGCAATTTGATTGGCTTGCTGTGCAATATGTAAAGAAAAAGGGATATCCATGACAGCAGAAGTCAGCTTGCCATCAAAGCAATCAATATAACCAAGCTGCTCACTAAACAAGGTGTCACACACCAGTTTAAATGGCATAAAATCAGGTGCGGCAGCGGGTTTAACTGCGGCGGTTAAATTAAGCTTAGGCTTCTTGCCTTTTAAATCGACATGTAACTTGGTGTCTTTGAGTTGACCGACTGGCGCATCGACACTGCCAATACGCATTTCGATGCTAGAAACGGCAAACGCTGACTGATTTAATATCAGTAGCGCAAATAGCAATGCTTTGCGAAAAGTGCCAACACTATTGTCTACAACGGCTTTACCACATTGCTTCACTACGTAAAGTATCACGGGATAAAGCGTAGCGAGATAAAGCATTTGCTAAGCGGGAAACACACCTGAAGAAAGATAACGATCGCCACGGTCGCACACAATGCTAACAATGACCGCATTTTCTACTGTCTTAGATAATTGTAGTGCTGAATACAGTGCTCCACCACTAGAAACACCAGCAAAAATACCTTCCATAGTGGCTAGTTTTCTCGTCGTATTTTCCGCCTGTTGTTGATTCACATAGATCAATGAATCGACACGACTTTTGTCAAAAATGGTTGGCATATATTCTTCTGGCCATTTGCGAATACCAGGAATACGCGCACCCTCTTCTGGCTGTACGCCAATAATTTGAATCGCTGGGTTTTGCTCTTTTAAAAAGCGCGAAGTACCCATAATCGTTCCAGTCGTGCCCATGCTAGACACAAAATGCGTTACTTTCCCTTCCGTATCACGCCAAATTTCAGGGCCAGTCCCTTCATAATGCGCTTGCGGATTGTCCATATTACTAAACTGGTCTAAGACAATGCCTTCACCTTCCGCTTGCATTTTCATCGCAACATCACGCGCCAGCTCCATACTACCGTCTGCAGGTGTCAACACTAATTCTGCACCATAGGCTTTCATGCTTTGCCGGCGCTCTATCGTTTGATTTTCTGGCATCACTAAAATCATTTTGTACCCGCGCATTGCTGCCACCATGGCTAACGCAATGCCTGTATTGCCGCTAGTGGCTTCAATCAAGGTATCGCCAGGTTGAATATCGCCACGTGCTTCTGCGCGCATAATCATGCTGTAGGCAGGCCGGTCTTTTACTGAACCCGCAGGATTATTACCTTCTAGTTTCAATAAAATTTTATTACTGGTTTTGCCTTGCATACGTTGCAAAGCAACCAATGGCGTATTGCCAACAAAGTCGTTAATCGTTTTCATTATTTGTTTAAATTCAATAAGTAGATGGCATACAGACCCATAGCAATAAAGCTAATCAAGCCAAGCTGCGGTAATGTTAATCCTAAGAAAGTCCAATCAATAGCAGCACAATCGCCCGTTCCGCGAAACACTAATTTAAGCGCTTTTTCTAACGGAAAATTCTCAAACATATAATCAAAACCGACGCCACAATCGGCAATCATGCTTTCTTTATTCGCTTGCAAATACCAATGTCGAATCGCCACGCAAGCGCCGCCCAAAGCTGTCAACACTTGTAAGCCGGTGAATATTCTCGTTAGCAGCATCTTTGGTGGGATAAAAGCGGCAATGAAAAATAAAACGCCTAGACTCATAAAAATAATACGCTGCGAAATACACAACGGACAAGGATCTAAATTGTATTGTGTTTGAATCACCAAGGCTAAGGCAACGATTAGAAAACAGCTGATAAAACCGAGTAAATAACCTGTTTTTCCTTTTAACGTTTCACTTATTTTTTTCTGCATGCATTTTCCTAATTAATGGTTAAACAGTCTTCGTATTTATGGAATTGTAATAGATAATAAACCCTATGGCAGATTATGACAGCGTTAGCCCGCAAAAAATTCCTCAACAAATACTCTCAGTTAGCGAGTTAAATCGCTTAGCGCGTGATGTATTGCAAGCGAGTTTTCCCTTATTTTGGGTCTCTGGTGAAATATCCAATTTAACCCGCGCCGCCAGTGGTCACTGGTACTTTTCACTCAAAGATGCCAGCGCGCAAGTGCGTTGTGTGATGTTTAAAGGCCGCAATAGTTATGTCGATTTTATTCCGCGCGAAGGCGATAAAATTGAAGCGCGCGCGACTGTCACATTATATGAAGCAAGAGGCGATTTTCAGCTGACCATAGAATTTTTGAGACAAGCTGGCTTAGGTGATTTATTTGAAGCTTTTGAGCAGTTAAAACGTAAGCTACAATTTGAAGGCCTGTTTGATGTTGATCGCAAGCAAGTAATTCCAGAATATGCCAAAACCATTGGCATCGTCACTTCGCCAGATGCTGCGGCTTTACGCGATGTACTGACAACGCTCAAACGACGCAATCCAAACACACAAGTGATTATTTATCCAACGCCTGTACAAGGCAAAGGCGCGGCAGAAAAAATTGCTAGTGCCATTCATAAAGCCAACGAACGCCAAGAAGTCGACACGCTCATTATTTGTCGGGGCGGCGGCAGTATTGAAGATTTATGGCAATTCAACGAAGAGATTGTTGCACGTGCGATTGCAGACTGTGAAATTCCAACCATTAGCGGCGTTGGGCATGAAACTGATTTTACCATTTGTGATTTTGTGGCTGATGTACGGGCAGCAACGCCAACAGCAGCGGCCGAGCTTGCGTGTCAGGATAGTAGCCACTTAAAACAAAAGCTGAGCAATCTTTATCAGCAATTGAATCGGCAAATGCAATTAAGTTTAAATCAACGGTCGCAACGATTAGACTTTTTAGCGCAACGCCTTATTTCACCCGCGCAAAAACTAAAAAACCAAATAGACTATGTTAAACAGCTACAAAGTCGACTAAACTATGCAAGTAAGCAAATATTGCAAAAGCATCAACAACACTATAAACAACTGAAAATTAGTATTGAACAGCTGAGTCCTCAAGCGGTGCTTGCCAGAGGTTATGCCATCGTGTCACATGATGATAAAGCGATTACAGATAGCAAACAGTTACAGCTTGGACAAACTCTGCAGATTCAATTACATGTTGGCGAACTAGAAGCGAACGTTACCAAAAAGTCTTAGGCGCATTTATCACACCCATGCAAAACGACTCATCAAACTCACAGACCTCAGCACTCGCTTTAGCTGCCTTAGGCGTTGTATTTGGCGACATTGGCACCAGCCCACTGTATACCTTAAGAGAAGTTTTTTCCTCCAGCCACCACCCCATTGCGCATACGGTAGCCAATGTTTACGGCATTTTATCGCTCATCACTTGGGCGCTTATTTTAATTGTATCGATTAAGTATATTGTTTTCATTATGCGTGCGGACAACCGTGGTGAAGGCGGCATTATGGCTTTACTCGCTCTAGCTAGTCGTCATGCAGCAGAAGGTAGTAAAAAAAGACGCCGAATCATGTTGTTGGGGATTTTGGGCGCTTGTATGTTTTATGCAGACGGTATGATTACACCCGCTATTTCAGTACTATCTGCCGTTGAAGGTTTAGAAATTGCTGCGCCAACCCTGCATGAATTTATTGTTCCAATCACACTCATTGTGTTATTCACTTTATTTTTTGTACAAAGCAAAGGCACCGCATTAGTTGGTGCTTTTTTTGGGCCAATCATGTTGCTATGGTTCGGTACACTTGGCGTTTTAGGCATCATCAACATCGCCCATGATGTCACCATTTTGCATGCGTTGAATCCAGCCTATGCCTTAAACTTTTTTCTGCACACGCCTTGGCTTGCTTTTGGCACATTAGGCGCCGTCGTGTTAGCGGTCACTGGCGCAGAAGCACTTTATGCTGATATGGGGCATTTCGGGCGCTACCCTATTCGATTGGTCTGGTTTGGTTTTGTTTTACCCGCATTGCTACTCAATTATTTTGGACAAGGTGCTGCTATTTTGCATAATGCTGAAGCTATTCAAAACCCCTTTTATTTTCTAGCGCCTAAATGGGCATTGTTTCCACTCATTACCCTTGCGACATTAGCAACGGTGATTGCCTCACAAGCCGTCATTACCGGCGCATTTTCCGTTTCACGACAAGCATTGCAAATGGGTTTTATTCCACGCATGCTAATTCAACACACCTCTGAAAGCACGCAAGGACAAATTTATATGCCACGCGTCAACTGGGGGTTAATGGTCGCT
This sequence comes from Betaproteobacteria bacterium, assembly GCA_022599515.1. Lineage (GTDB taxonomy): Bacteria > Pseudomonadota > Gammaproteobacteria > Burkholderiales > Methylophilaceae. Next base: position 4,201 of record JAHZMC010000072.1, on the reverse strand, counting down.
ACCATGCTCCTAGTGATTAGTTTTGGCAGCTCTGATGATTTGGCCGCCGCCTATGGTATTGCTGTCACGGGTGACATGATTATTACCAGCTTATTAGCGGCCATTGTTTTTCATGAGGTGTGGAAATGGAGCAAGTTGCGCACAGGTTTGCTCGTTGTACTATTCCTCATCATAGATTTAGCCTTCTTTGGCGCCAATGTTTTAAAAATTCCAGATGGCGGTTGGATTCCATTACTCATCGGCGTCATTATTTTCACCTTAATGCTGACATGGAAAACTGGACGCACACTACTTTACAGTAGACTAAAACATGATGATATTCAAATCGCCCCTTTTATTGAGTCGATTGATGCAGAGCCACTTTCTCGCGTAGAAGGAACTGCTGTTTTTCTAACGCCCAATGCGGATGGTATTCCGCGATCGTTGTTACACAACATCAAACACAATAAAGTCCTTCATGAAAAAATTGTCATCCTCACAGTACGATTTTTGGACTACCCTCATACCAATATGAATGAAAGGCTAATCGTAGAGACGCTACCGCACGGTTTCTATCGCGTGATTATTAATTATGGCTTTATGGATGAGCCTGATTTACCAAGAGAATTGGTGAATTGTTATATGCAAGGCTTGGATTTAAAACCAATGGAAACTTCATACTTTATTGGCAAGGATATCCTAATTACCCATGGTCGCTTAGGCATGTCATTGTGGCGTAAAAAAATATTCGCGGTATTATTTCGCTCCGCTGAAACCATTACCAACCAACTAAAACTACCGCCTAATCGTGTGGTCGAATTAGGCGCGCAAGTAAAATTTTAATAAATGCTTCAACCAATTGCTAAAACCATGCGTTAATATGATTCATTAACAACCAAAAATTAGTAACGTACACTTAAAAATTAGCTAACTTTCAAACCTTCAGATATCAAGGAGTGAAGAATGAAAAAAATTATTTCCATTTTAGTCGCATCATTTGCCTTACAACTCAGTGGATGCGCAACCACAACCAATAGTAGCCAATCTGGTGTAACCCGCTCACAATTCTTGCTCATGCCAGCATCGCAAGTTGATCAAATGTCAGCACAGGCTTACGCTCAAACATTAACGGAAGCAAAGCAGAAATCAACGCTGAATGTAGACAAAGCGATGTATAACCGCGTTAATACCATTTCTCAGCGCTTGATTGCACAAGTTGGTGTGTTTAGACCAGATGCAAAAGATTGGGCTTGGGAAGTGAACGTAGAAAAAAATGACCAACTCAATGCCTATTGCATGCCAGGTGGCAAAATCATGGTGTTTTCTGGCCTTGTTGAAAAAATCAAAGCAACTGATGATGAACTCGCCGCTGTAATTGGTCATGAAATCGCCCACGCCTTACGTGAACATGGCCGTGAACGTATGTCACAAGCTTATGTGCAACAATTTGGCTTGCAGGCACTTGCTGCCTTTGTTGGCAATGGCGTAGCTGGAGCAGCGACCATGCAAGGCGCTGGTTTAGGTAGCCAACTGTTTTTTGCTCTGCCAAACGGTCGTGAACAAGAGCGCGAGTCAGATAGAATCGGTTTAGAATTAGCCGCTCGCGCAGGTTACAACCCAGATGCCGCTGTGACGCTTTGGCAAAAAATGAGCGCTGGTAACACAGGCGCACCACCAGAGTTCTTAAGCACTCACCCTGCCAGTGAAAACCGTATTGCTGATTTAAAAGCGCTAGCGCCAAAAGTTCGCCCTTTGTATTTAGCGGCAAAACGCAAGTAATCAACTCACATTCATTTAAAAATGCGTACATGAATAATGTGCGCATTTTTTTGTTTTTTGGGCAGAAACAGAGTTTAGGTTAAAATAGCGCCTTTGCAATTACGCACTATTATTTACGTACTTTTATTAAAGTCATCTTATTTATTTGGAAACTCTTATGGACTCACGTCAAAGCATTATTGAAGCGGCTTTTGAAGACCGCGCTAACATTAACCCAGCAAATGCATCTGCTGAAATCAAATCAACTGTTGAAAGCGTATTAGCTGACTTAGATTCAGGTAAGTTGCGCGTTGCTTCTCGCATTGGCGATACGCAAAACTGGGAAGTACATCAATGGTTAAAAATGGCGGTTTTATTGTCTTTCCGTCTTGAAGATAATGTATTGTTGAGCGACGGCGTTGCTAAATATTATGACAAAGTACCAACTAAATTTGCCAACTATTCTGAGCAAGATTTTAAAGATGGTGGTTTCCGTGTCGTACCAAACGCGGTTGCGCGTCGTGGTTCATTTGTTGGTAAAAATGCAGTGTTAATGCCTTCATACGTCAACATTGGCGCTTATGTGGGTGAAGGCACGATGGTTGATACATGGGCAACCGTTGGTTCTTGTGCTCAAATTGGTAAAAACGTCCATTTATCTGGTGGCGTTGGAATTGGCGGCGTATTGGAGCCATTGCAAGCTGGCCCAACGATTATTGGTGACAACTGCTTTATCGGTGCACGTTCAGAAGTGGTTGAAGGTGTTGTGGTGGAAGATAACAGTGTGATTTCAATGGGTGTTTATATTGGTCAATCAACTAAAATTTATGATCGTGAAACAGGCACAGTGACTTATGGTCGTATTCCTGCTGGTTCAGTTGTGGTTTCTGGCAACTTACCTTCTAAAGATGGTAGCTACAGCCTTTACTGTGCGGTTATCGTGAAAAAAGTCGACGCAAAAACATTAGGTAAAGTCGGCATCAACGAGCTGTTACGCGGTATTTAATTGCCTACAATTGTTTAAGCACAGGGGTTTTGGTATTCACCCCTGTTGTTTTAACAACTGTTTTAACCCATGCTTTTCTCCCCGTTTATGTAGTCAGTCATCAACTGGCGAGCAGTGATTGAGTGTAAATGATTAAATGAAATAAATGGCTGCACATTACGACATCTGGCTCATCCTCATTTCCATCATCGCGACTAGTGGCGCTATATTCATTGCCTTTGGGTTTGTGGATAAGATGACTCAATCACCGAACCAACTCACCCAATCAACTCTTATTACCTTAGCACTAGCAGCAATTACAACACTTTAGGCGAGTCATCTACTCACTTTTTTTAGTACGCATATCAATAGTAGTATCAGTCTTTTTTGGCCATTATTCATCACATGGCTGTTTGCACTCATGCTTACAGTCTGCTTTATCACGATTGTGATGATACTTGAACCGAAAGCACGCTCCTTTATGGTCGGTAGTGCGCATGCTGGCATTTGTACATTTGGCCTTTTTTATACCAGTTATCTTGCGATTAACGGCATACAAACGACGCTAATTAATTCATTAATGGCAGCAATCGCAACGGTGATTGTGATAGCGGCAATGGCGGTGATATTGATGATTGCCTATTGGTTAAAAAACTATACGGGCAAAAATGATACGCCAATTAAAATCGTATTAGCCGTTGCCATCAGCACAATCACCCTCAGTATTCACTTTGTTTTTTATAGTGTTTTTTCTCAATCTACTAACACATCCTCAACTCCAGAACCGTTAACTGAATTCAAAATTGCAACGATTGCCATTGTGCTGGGCTTACTTAGTTTGCTATTGATGGCTTTTATGTTTTTCTTGCTCTATGAGCGCTATGGAAAAAACGTATTCAAACTCGCTGGCGCGTTTCGCCCAATAAGCGCAAATCAATTTGATAAAAACAATCTCAGCGATCCACTGACCAAGTTACCTAATCGTCGCGCATTCGAGTCTCATCTGCGCTCTGCAGAAAAACGCTGCGTTCGAAATGGTCATGCATTTGCTGTCGCGTATATCGATTTAGATGCGTTCAAACCCATTAATGACACTTATGGCCATCATGTCGGTGATACTGTGTTGACCATGACTGCAGACCGACTGAATGCAGCTATTCGCGGTTGTGATTTTGTAGCGCGGATTGGCGGCGATGAGTTTGTGGCGATTTTAGAAGAAATTGATTCTGAAGATGATATTCGACCTGTGGTTACGCGCATTGTGACTTCGATTAAAGAGCCCTATTTTATCGACCACCTTAATATTGAGCTTTCTTGCTCGGTCGGCATTGCGATTTATCCTAAAGATAATCAAGACAACAAGCTATTAGTTAACGCTGATGCGGCGATGTATAAAGCAAAAGACCAAGGTAAAAATCAATATAAATTTTATGATGAAGAAATCGAATCGGCCAACATTTTAATACAGAATTTGCAACG
>JAHZMC010000004.1 GCA_022599515.1 Betaproteobacteria bacterium | reverse complement strand
TCCATCATGGTAAACTCAGGATTATGACGCACGCTTAAACCTTCATTACGGAAGCTACGATTAATCTCAAATACGCGGTCAAAACCGCCGACAATCAGACGCTTTAAATAAAGCTCAGGGGCAATACGCAAAAACATTTGCATATCTAAGGCATTGTGATGGGTTACAAATGGTTTAGCAGAAGCGCCACCTGGAATCGGGTGCAACATCGGCGTTTCAACTTCTAAAAATTCGTTTTCTGTCATGAATTGACGCACGGCGGACATCACTTTTGAGCGGATTTTAAACGTCTCACGGGTTTCTTCTGATGTAATTAAATCGACATACCGTTGGCGATATTTAATTTCTTGATCTTGCAAGCCATGATATTTCTCAGGTAATGGTCGTAATGATTTCGTCAACAAACGCAACTCACTGACCTTAACAGAAAGCTCGCCCGTTTTAGTTTTAAATAAAGCACCTGTTGCGCCAATAATATCGCCTAAATCCCAATGTTTAAAAGCCTCATAAATGGCTTCACTGTTTTCATCAGCTAGGTTTTCTTTATTAACAAATAGTTGAATACGCCCTGTTGCATCTTGCACTGTGGCAAAGCTGGCTTTTCCCATCACACGTTTTAGCACCATACGCCCTGCCACTGAAACAGGCACAGTTTGCGGATCCAATGTCTCTTTATCTAAAGCATCATATTCAGCATGCAAAGGCGCCGCCTTATGCTGCGGCTTAAAATCATTTGGAAATGTTGCGCTATTAGTCGCTTTTGCTTGTTCACGCAATGCTTTTAATTTATCACGTCGCTCTGCGATGACATGATTTTCATTAATAGGTGCTTCACTAATTTGTGGCGCATCAACTGCGGAAACTGCTGGCTTTACCTGTTCTGTCATTTGGTACTCGAATAGTTAAAATGAATGGTCAAACTTTTTTACTAGCGCGCATTTTAGCATTATATGGTTCTGCTTGTAATGCGCATATAAACTTGTCAGACCTCATCGCATTGCAATACGTTCCGATTAGGTGCATTTAGCCGAATCAAGGCATTATCATTGTGCGAAATAATACCTTCATTTAATTAAGTTATTGTAAATAAAGAGCCTTTGTATTGGTGCAGTTGTTGCTAATGAATAATTATCTATTCAATAATTGAGCATCTACATGCGTGAAACAGAAAAATCCTTAGCCAAAGACTTACATGAAAATATCCGTTACTTAGGCAGAGTGCTGGGTGAGGCGATTCTTAATAAAGGAGGTCAAGAAACTTTTGATACGATAGAAAACATTCGGCAAACAGCCGTTAAATTTCGTCGGCAAAATGATCAAGAAGCCGCTGTCACGCTTGAAAATACACTTAAAAACCTAAGCCCAGAACAAGCGGTGCCGATTATTCGCGCAGGAGACACTAACGACAAACTGAAACTGGCTATTTTACTGACCATTAACGGCGTTGCCGCAGGCTTGAGAAACACAGGTTAGTCGTTTGTTAACTTCGTCAGTCATGGCTAATTTTTTGCGTCATGCCTGTCTGCTGATCGGCCAATGTTGCGTAAAGCGGCTTGCTAAATACTTTCGAAATAATGGAAGCGATAAAGGTAATCGCCATCAGACTAATCACCATTTCATGACCATCAATCATCTCCATCACAATGATAAATGAGGTGAGCGGCGATTGCGTAACAGCCGCTAGAAAGCCTGCCATACATAAAGCAATAATGGCGCTGTTGTAATATTCGTGGCCAAACAAAGGCACTAAATCATGGCCAATGCCCGCACCGATAGACAGTGATGGCGCAAATATGCCACCAGGCACGCCACTCAAATAAGTAAAAATAGTCGCTAAATATTTAACGGGCGCATAAAACCATGCGTTATGGACATTGCCTGATAAAATATCTTGCGTTGTTGCGTAGCCAGAGCCGTGAGCGGCACCGTGGCTCACCACACCTAATAGCGCAACCAATAAGCCGCAAAGACCAGCCCACCATAAGGGATGCAACTGTTTAAGCATGCCTATGCGGCCTTTCATTTGGCCTGAGGCGCTAATGAGTGTGCGGCTAAATATGCCACCTAAAATGCCGCAAATTAAACCGCAAAATAATACTGGTAAAATAATTTTTCTATCCACAATCCCAACGGATAATTGCCCAAAATAAGTATAGTTACCTTGTAAAGAAATCGCGACCAAACCAGAAAGCACAATCGCCGTAATAATCACACCATTGGTTTTTTGTTCAAAACGGCGGCCTAGCTCCTCAATAGCAAATACAATACCCGCCAGCGGTGTATTAAAAGCCGCAGAAATACCAGCGGCGCCACCCGCTAAAATTAAATGTTTAGGTTGCACCGAAAAGCCATAAGGCAAAAAATGGCGGAAGGTATGCATAATACTAGCGGCCACTTGAACGGAAGGGCCTTCTCGTCCAGCAGAAAAGCCAGCGAGCAAGGTGCCAATCCCTAAAAACACTTTCCCAATAGCCAATTTAAGGCTAACCAGCGTTGGATATTTATTTTCTGTATTGGTTTGATGCAGCGCCGCCATGACTTGCGGAATACCACTACCAGCTGCGCCTTTAAACCATTTCCGCGTGATCCATACAATCAACATGCCGCCCAAAGGCGTGACAATCAACGGCGCCCACCAATGTAGCCGTTGCATATGAAAGAATAGCTCAATCGCATATTCTGTCCCTTTCGCGAACAGCACCACAACCAAACCTGCAGTTGCCGCAGCAAGCCATACAATAATGCGGCCGTGCCAAGCATCAAAATCAGTCAGTTTCGCCGTTTTAATGGATGAAGAGAGTTCGTTTAGGGGTTCCATGCGCTTAATTTGAGAGTAAACCATAACCTTATCAGGATAAGATTAGATGGGCTATACCTGTATTCGTATACGTTCACCCTAGCAAACACTCAGTCTCTTTTGTATTCAATGATTTAACCGTTTTTATCCACCTTATTCTAGCTAATACATTGTTGATCTTCGTTTATGCTAAAGCTAGCCAAGGAGAGTGTTAAATGAATGATGATATTAACGATGCCATCGCATGGTTAAAAAATTTACGTAAGATTAATATTCCTGTGCTTAAGCAGACGGCTAGAGAATTGGCTAAGCTGAAAGATGATGAAGACAATCTGAGTGCACACGCCATTTCGACCGTAGTGCTGAATGACCCTTTTATGGTGTTCAAAGTGCTGAGTTACACCAATAGCCATCCAGGTAAACACCAAGTACAAGACATTCTCGAAGTAGAGCAAGCCATTATTATGTTGGGCACCAGTAATTTTTTTGGTCACCTATCGCCAGATTTATTAGTAGATGATCGGCTTAAATCTAATATGTCAGCCTTAACCCATTTATTAAAACTGATTAAAAGAGCGCATCGCGCGGCTTATTACGCGGCCGATTGGGCGGCTTTGCGCAAAGATTTACATTCTTAAGAAATTTGGATTGCTGCGTTGTTACATGATTTTGCAGAAATGCTGATGTGGTGTTTTGCACCTGAGAAAATGAATATCATTTTTGATATGCAAAAAAATGACAAATCGCTACTAACCAAAGACGTGCAACAACAGATATTAGGATTTCATACCAGCGACTTACAAAAAGAGCTTATCAAAGTGTATGCCATGCCACCATTATTAACGCAATTAATGAATGACGATGGCGAAACTGAGCAAGATAACCGCGTCAAAAATGTCTCATTGGCGGTTAATCTGGCAAGACATTCGGCAAATGGTTGGGATGATGCGGCATTACCAGATGATTATGCTGCGATTGCTGATTTTTTACATGTGGATGTCGCACGTGTGCTTTATATTATTAAGCATCCTGATGCACAATCACTCAATTAACCACGTTAAAACTAGACACCCTGTTTTAAACTCACTTGAATAAACTGATCTAAATCACCATCCAACACACCTTGCGTATTGCCAACCTCAACATTGGTACGTAAATCTTTAATACGGCCTTGATCGAGTACGTAACTACGAATTTGATGTCCCCAGCCAATATCAGTTTTAGCGTCTTCTAACGCTTGCTTTTCTTCATTGCGTTTACTCAGCTCTAAATTATATAAAGCACCTTTCAACATATTCATCGCTTCCTCTTTATTGCGATGCTGCGAGCGATCATTTTGGCATTGCACCACAACGCCAGTTGGCAGATGGGTTAACCGCACAGCCGAATCGGTCTTATTAATATGTTGCCCACCTGCGCCACTGGCACGATAGGTATCAAGACGAATATCCGCTGGGTTAATGTCAATTTCAATCGAATCATCCACTTCTGGAAAGATTTGCACACTGGCAAAACTGGTGTGGCGTTTGGCATTGCTATCAAAAGGCGATTTACGCACCAATCGATGTACACCATTTTCCGTACGCAAGGTACCAAAAGCATAATCGCCAGTGACTTTGAGTGATGCGCCTTTAATGCCCGCTACGTCACCATCTGACATTTCTAAGACCTCAACTTTAAAGCCTTTGCGTTCGCAATAACGCAAATACATGCGCAACAACATATTGGCCCAATCTTGCGCCTCAGTGCCGCCACTGCCTGATTGAAATTCAATAAAGCAATTGTTCTCGTCCATCGGCTGTGAGAACATACGCCTAAATTCCATCTCTTCAATGGTCTTTTCTAGCGCTTCAGAATCTTTAGCAATACTCAGTAGTGACTCATCATCACCTTCTTCGCGCGCCATTTCAAACAGCTCTTTACTATCACTAATTCCTTGCTCTAAACCGCTTAGGGTATTCACAACGCCTTCAAGCATGCGTTTTTCTTTACCTAATTTTTGTGCATTTTCTTGATCATTCCAAACATTCGGATCTTCCAGTAATCCATCTACTTCAGCTAAACGCTGCGACTTAGTCTCGTAGTCAAAGGTACCCCCGAAGGTCTTGGTTACGCACATTCAAATCATTGAGTCGATTGGCGATAATATTCAGTTGTTCTGCTTCCATACTATTTGTCTTTAAAGATTTTGATGTATCAAACGAAGATGGCATTATACAACAAAGCCCTTTACTGCTAATCAAACACGGCCTGATACTTATTTATCGTCGTTAGCCACTTTTTTTGTATTAGCCGTCATCAAACTGTCAAAATAATTGAATACACTATTTTCAACTCGGTTTAATTTAAACATGACAATTGACATATTTCTATAATTATGGAAATATAGAAATATGAATAATCAATCAGCAGTAACACTACTATCCTCCATCGCTAATGAAGCCAGGTTAGCGATTTTTAGACGACTAGTACAAGCAGGGAAAAATGGCTTGGCCGCAGGTGCTATTTCAGAGGAGCTTGGCATTCCCAATAGCACGCTGTCGTTTCACTTAAAAGAATTAAGTCACGCGGCGCTCATTAGTGCAAAACAAGAAAGTAGATTTATTTATTACTCAGCCAATTATGATGCCATGAACGACTTGCTTGCCTACTTGACCGAGAACTGTTGCGCAGGCGAGCAAGTTTGCTGCCCTGATACCTCATGCGAAACTCAACAAAAGGAAACACACTAATGAAAAGAATGCATCTCCATATTTCAGTCGATGACTTAGCGAAAAGCATCACTTTTTATAACACCCTATTTGGTGCGACACCAACTGTGCAAAAAACCGACTATGCAAAATGGATGTTAGATGATCCTTTAGTGAATTTTGCCATTAGTGCTCGCGGTGCAAAAGCTGGTCTTGACCACATCGGCATTCAAGTAGAAAAAAGCGATGAACTGGCTGAAATTAAAGACCGATTAGAACAAGCGGATATGGCTATGTTCTCTCAAGAAGGTACAACATGCTGCTATGCCAAATCAGATAAACACTGGGTGCAAGACCCTTCTGGTATTGCGTGGGAAACCTATCAAACACTAGCAAGCGCACCTACTTTTAATGATGCCGTCACTGATACGGCCGACAATACGGCGTGTTGTGCGCCAACGCAAACGATTCAATTAACCCTGACCAAAGGAAAAACTGAGCATGACAACAAATCAAGCTGCTAATGCAGAATCAAACCAATCTAAGCCGAAAATTAGTAGTTTTGAACGTAATCTCACTTGGTGGGTATTAGGCTGTATTGTCGTCGGCATTACCCTTGGCAAATTAGCACCAGACTTATTTCAAGCACTGGCGACAATTAAAGTTGCAGAGGTGAACCTGCCAGTTGCCGTTTTAATCTGGCTCATGATTATTCCGATGCTGCTAAAAATTGACTTTGCTGCGATGGGTGAAGTGCTTCAACACGCCAAAGGCATTGGTGTGACGCTTTTTATTAACTGGATGGTAAAACCATTTTCAATGGCTTTATTGGCTTGGATTTTTATCCGTCATTTATTTGCTGACATGCTGCCAGTCGATCAAATCGACAGCTATATTGCTGGCTTAATCTTACTGGCAGCCGCACCTTGTACCGCAATGGTGTTTGTGTGGAGTAATCTCTGTAATGGCGATGCAAAGTTCACACTCTCGCAAGTGGCAATTAATGATGCCATTATGCTATTTGCTTTCGCCCCTATCGTTGCCTTGCTATTAGGTTTATCTAGCATTGTTGTGCCTTGGGACACGCTGTTAATTTCGGTATTACTCTTTATTGTGGTTCCTGTGGTCATTAGTCAAATCCTTAGAAAAGTACTATTGCGTAAAGGTAACGATTCAGCATTGAACGCAACCTTGAAAAAACTGCAGCCTATTTCATTAAGCGCGTTACTAATCACCTTGGTTTTACTGTTCGCTTTTCAAGGTGAGCAAATTCTTAATCAGCCACTGATTATTCTGTTATTGGCAGTGCCTATTTTGATTCAAGTGTATTTCAACTCTTTGTTGGCTTATTGGCTCAATAAAAAATTCAAAGTCGCCCATTGTGTTGCAGCGCCATCAGCGCTCATTGGCGCATCCAATTTCTTTGAGCTTGCCGTTGCAACCGCCATTGCTTTATTTGGCTTCAACTCAGGCGCTGCATTGGCAACCGTGGTTGGTGTACTGATAGAAGTACCGGTCATGCTTTCGATTGTGGCGATTGTTAACCGTAGCAAACATTGGTATGAAAATTAACATAAGAAAGAAAGTATTAATCGTATGAATATATTATTTTTGTGTACAGGCAACTCTTGCCGCTCCATCTTAGCGGAAGCCACCTTTAACGCATTAGCCCCTGCTGGCATGCGCGCAATGAGCGCGGGTAGCGACCCAACGGGCGAAGTACACCCGCGCTCAATTGCCTTACTCAAACAAAAAGTCATCTCAACTGAAGGCTATTACAGCAAATCATGGAATGATTTACCAAGCGTGCCAGACATTGTGATTACGGTTTGTGGCAATGCAGCGGGTGAAACTTGCCCTGCATATTTAGGCAAAGTCATTCGCGCGCATTGGGGTGTGGATGATCCAGCTAAAGCAACAGGCACAGAGGCTGAAATTAATGCGAGTTTTGAACAGGCATACGCGACTTTGCGCAAACGGATTGAAGCATTTTTAGCACTAGACCCGACTAAAGTAGAAAACAACGACGAATTTATTAATCAATTAGCACGCATTGGCGAATTACAGTGATGCTCTCTGCAATCGACGTATGCAATTCAGCTATGCAATTACAAGGAGATTAAAGAATGTCAGATAAAGTTTATAACGTATTATTCTTATGTACTGGCAATTCAGCACGTAGCATCTTAGCTGAGAAGTTGTTAGAACATTGGGGTAAAGGCAAATTTAAAACATTTAGTGCAGGTAGTTTTCCAAATGGGAAAGTAAATCCATTTGCCATTAAAACGCTAGAAAATCTAAGATTATCAACCAATGGTTTACGCAGCAAAAGCTGGGATGAGTTTGCTACAGCAGATGCGCCGCATTTAGATTTTGTTTTTACCGTCTGCGATAATGCAGCTGGTGAGGTTTGTCCTATCTGGCCTGGCCAACCGATGACCGCACATTGGGGCGTTGAGGATCCTGCGGCAGTTGAAGGTAGCGATGAAGAAAAAATGGCTGCCTTTAATAAAGTAACTAACATGCTGCAGAATCGAATCAAACTCTTTACTGCCATTCCAATTGCCAACCTTGATAGCGTGAGAATTAAACACGAAATAGAGGCGATCGGAAAAATACAAGACCAATCTGCTTCTTAAACGAAACCTAGCAACAACGCAAACCAAGTGGCCTGTTACAGCAAATATCCCCTCAATGATAGTAACAGCCACTTTTATCTTCATTAGCAACAAATCGTTAGCTATTGCCACGCCATTCACTATTTGTCACAATACTGTCACATAAGCTTTCTAAAATGCCTTAGTAGTTTAGTACACGGTTATGAAGGTAATCAATTATCGTGCTCACTATGTTGAAGTTTATTATTATTTAATTGGAGATTTTCATGCAAACCAAGTTTGTTAAATTATTAAGCGCTGCTTCTATTTTTGCAGCTAGCTTAACTATTGCAACACCCTCTTTCGCTGCCGCAGAAATTACAGGTGCTGGCGCTTCTTTCCCTCACCCAATTTATGCTAAATGGGCTGAGTCTTATCAAGCAAAAACAAGTGTTAAATTAAACTATCAAGCGAGTGGTTCTGGTGCTGGTATTAAACAAATCACCAATAAAGTTGTTGATTTTGGTGCTTCAGACAAGCCATTAGAACAAGCAGAATTAGATAAACTAGGTTTAATGCAGTTTCCAACAGTAGTTGGTGGCGTAGTACCAGTAATCAATGTACCAGGTGTCGAAGCAGGACAGTTGGCTTTGGATGGTGAAACATTAGCAAACATTTACTTAAAGAAAATCACTAAGTGGGATGATGCTGCAATTGTAAAGCTAAACCCTAGCTTAAAATTACCAAATAAAGCAATCACGGTTGTGCATCGTTCTGATGGTTCTGGCACTACTTTCATTTTTACAAATTACTTGGGTAAAGTAAGTAAAGAGTGGGCTGATAAAGTTGGTGCAAACACGGCTGTTAAATGGCCAACAGGTGTTGCTGGCGCAAAGAATGCTGGTGTAGCTTCATATGTTAAAACCATTAAGTATTCTATTGGTTACGTTGAACTAGCTTATGCAACACAAAACAACCTATCTTACACAGCAATGATTAACAAAGAAGGTGCAAATGTTCAACCAACGATCGAATCTTTCCAAGCAGCGGCTAAATACGCTAAATGGGAAGAGGCTCCTGGCTTCTATGAGATTTTAACTAACGAGCCAGGTAAAGAGTCATGGCCAATTGCAGGTGCTACTTTCATTTTGATGTACAAAGAGCAAGCCGATGCTGCTAAAGCTAAGGAAGTATTAAAGTTCTTTGATTTTGCATACAAAAACGGTGATTTAAGTGCTAAAGCATTAGACTATGTGCCGTTGCCTGACAACGTTGTTGATTTAATTCAAAAAAGCTGGAAGACAAACATGAAGGCAAAAGACGGTTCTGCAGTTTGGAACTAACTTTAGGTAAAATAGAAAATGTCATCCTATAATAGTCATATAGGAAATGCAGGAGGGGCCTCGGCCCTTCCTGCAACTTCATCTTTTAATACACCAACCAATACTAAAGGGTCTACATTGTCCTCTCCTCAAAAACCCAACCCAAATATGGGCGCCTTGCTAGATAAGCTGTTTAAAGGCACGACCATGTTTTTCGCGGCTTTGGTGCTATTGCTGTTAGTCAGCATTATTGTTTCCCTATTCATTGGTAGCTGGCCTGCTTTGAAAACGTTCGGACTGCCATTTTTCAGCAGTGCTGAATGGAATCCTGTAACAGAAGAATTTGGTGCGCTTGTCCCAATTTACGGCACAATCGTCACTTCTATCATCGCCATGCTAATTGCAGTACCTTTAAGCTTTGGTATTGCCTTATTTATTACAGAAATTGCACCTGTCTGGTTAAAGCGCCCAATTGGTGTAGCAGTCGAATTATTGGCTGGCATCCCTAGTATTATTTATGGCATGTGGGGTTTGTTTATATTTGCACCATTATTTGCAGAACATGTACAACCATGGATGAACGATAACCTTGGTGAATTACCAATTCTTGGTCTACTTTTTCAAGGCCCTCCAATGGGTATTGGTATGCTGACCGCTGGTTTTATTTTAGCGATTATGGTGATTCCTTTTACCGCTTCTGTGATGCGCGACGTATTTGAGGTGGTCCCTCCAATGCTAAAAGAGTCAGCTTACAGCCTAGGCTCAACCAAATGGGAAGTGGTTTGGAATGTCATCTTACCGTATACCAAAACAGGTGTTATTGGTGGCATTATGCTTGGCCTTGGTCGCGCATTAGGTGAAACAATGGCAGTTACGTTTGTTATTGGTAACTCGCATGAAATTTTTGCCTCAGTGATGATGCCAGGCAATACTATTTCTTCTGCAATTGCAAACGAGTTTGCTGAGGCGGTTGGTGGGCTATAT
>JAHZMC010000071.1 GCA_022599515.1 Betaproteobacteria bacterium | reverse complement strand
GTTACATTTACTCGCCGTTGCAACAGGCTCTAGAGGCATGGCAGGCGGGCAAGCGATTGATTTAGAAAATACGGGTTTACTAATTACGCAAGCAGAATTAGAAGTGATGCATTTGCATAAAACAGGTGCGTTAATTCATGTAGCAACGATGATGGGCGCTTATAGTAGTGACCAAGAACATGCAGATAAAATCAATGCGGTCGACCACTTTTCAAAATCGATTGGTTTGGCATTTCAAGTAGTCGATGATATTTTAGATGCAGAAGCCGATACGCAAACATTAGGTAAAACTGCTGGTAAAGATGCGCAAGCCAATAAATCCACTTATGTCACACTATTAGGGTTAAGCAAAGCGAAAGCATTAGCCGCAGAACTGCATCATAATGCGATTGATGTATTATCCAATTACGGGCAAGAAGCCGATTTGTTGCGGCAATTAGCTCACTTTATCACTCAGCGCAGCTTCTAATACAGAAGCCACTTTATGACAACTCCATTACTTTCTTCGATTAATTCACCAACTGACTTACGTCACCTAGACCGTAGTCAATTAAAAAGTTTGGCAGAAGAATTACGACTATTTTTAATTGATAGCGTATCGAAAACGGGCGGTCATTTGGCTTCCAATCTAGGCGTGGTTGAACTGACGATTGCTTTGCATTACGTGTTTAATACGCCAGAAGACCGTTTAGTTTGGGATGTTGGTCATCAAACGTATCCGCATAAAATCTTAACTGGCCGCCGTGAAGAAATGACAACTTTGCGTAAACCGAATGGCATTGCTGGCTTTCCAAGAAAATCGGAAAGTAAATATGATACGTTTGGCACAGGTCATTCAAGCACGTCAATTTCTGCCGCACTTGGCATGGCTGTTGCTGCCAAACACGGTGGATTAGAACGGCATAGTGTTGCCATTATTGGCGATGGCGCCATGACGGCCGGTATGGCGTTTGAGGCGCTGAATAATGCAGGTGAAACCAAAGCGAATTTGCTCGTTATCTTAAATGATAATGACATGAGCATTTCTAAAAATGTTGGCGCGCTCAACAACTATTTAGCCAAACTATTATCGGGCCGCTTTTACGACACTGTGCGTAAAAAAGGTAAAAAAGTATTGGACATTGTACCGCCGGTCAAAGAATTTGCCAGACGCGCAGAAGAGCATGCCAAAGGTATGGTTTCACCAGGTGGAACCTTATTTGAAGAACTTGGCTTTAACTATATCGGACCAATTGATGGGCATGATATCGATACGCTGGTCGATACGCTAACTAACATTCGTGCATTGGAAGGCATGCAGTTTTTACACATAGTGACGCAAAAAGGTAAGGGATTTGAACCTGCCGAAGATGATCCAAATAAATATCACGGCGTCAATAAGTTTGACCGAACGAATGGTGTTGCACATGCTAATAGCAGCAACAAAACCTATACCCAAGTATTTTCTGACTGGTTAGTCGATATGGCCGATAGCGATAACAAGCTTGTCGCCATTACGCCTGCCATGTGCGATGGCAGTGGTTTAAACGCGTTTTCTGATAAATATCCAGACCGTTATTTTGATGTAGGCATTGCTGAACAGCACGCGCTAACCTTCGCCGCTGGCATGGCTTGCGATGGGTTAAAACCAGTCGTTGCGATTTACAGTACCTTTTTACAACGCGCGTATGACCAGCTGATTCATGATATCGCCTTGCAAGATTTAGATGTATTGCTTGCCATTGATCGCGCCGGCCTTGTCGGCGCAGATGGGCCAACCCATGCAGGAAGCTTTGATTTGGCTTATCTACGCTGCATTCCTAATATGATGATTATGGCGGCTAGCGATGAAAATGAGTGCCGACAAATGCTATCAACAGGCTATCAGCATCAAGCGCCGGCAGCAGTACGGTATCCACGCGGTTCTGGTAGAGGCGTTGAAACAAACAATACATTGGAAACCTTAATTGTTGGTAAAGGTGAAATCATCAAAAGAACGTCGCTAACCGACGGTAAAAAAGTCGCCATATTGGCTTTTGGTAGCATGGTTGAACCAAGTATAAAAGCCGCCACCAACCTCAATGCTAGCGTTGTGAATATGCGGTTTATAAAACCGATAGATGTAGCGCTAATTGAAGAAATGGCGAAAATGCACGACCTCATTGTCACTATAGAAGAAAATAGCTTGATGGGAGGCGCCGGCTCTGCTGTGATGGAAGCAATGCAAACACTTAATTTATCAACGCCTTCGCTTTGTTTAGGGCTACCAGACACGTTTATTGAGCACGGCGTACATGAAACTATGTTGGCTCAATGTGGTCTAGATAGTGATGGCATTATCAACTCAATTAAGAACAAATTATCGTCAATTTAATGTCGGGCAACTAAGCCATACTAATTAACCCATACTAACAATGTGGTTTGAGCTAATAACATAATCAATTAAACTAAAAGCTTAAACAAATACAATTTTAATCAATGCATTAAAAAAATTCTTAATTTTGGAGACTAATCTCTGTTATGAACCAACCTAACCTGCCTAATAACCAACTAGAAGGCATAGAAGATGTCCAAAACACACCTGATGTCCGCCATTTAGACATTAACAAAGTGGGCATTAAATCCATTCGCCACCCCGTTGTGGTGAAAGATAAGCACGGCGGCGAGCAGAACACAGTGGCTGTGTTTGATATGTATGTGCATTTGCCGCACAACTTTAAAGGCACACACATGTCACGTTTTGTTGAGATTCTCAATACCAACGAACGTGCTATCTCAATTGAGTCATTTGAAACAATACTCAGAGAAATGGTGCACCGCCTCGAGGCAAACTCTGGTTACGTAGAAATGCGCTTTCCTTATTTTGTTAACAAAGCGGCACCAATTTCAGGTGTGAATAGTCTATTAGATTATGACGTGACCTTCATAGGTGAAATCAAAGATGAGCAATTTAGTATCACAGTTAAAGTATTGGTGCCGGTGACTAGCTTGTGCCCATGCAGTAAAAAAATATCAGACTATGGTGCGCACAATCAGCGTTCACACGTGACAGTTACTGCCAAAATTAATGACTTTATTTGGATAGAAGACATTATTGCTTTAGTTGAAAAACAAGCCTCTTGCGAGCTTTATGGCTTATTAAAACGTCCAGATGAAAAATATGTGACGGAAAAAGCGTACGACAATCCTAAGTTTGTAGAAGATATGGTGCGCGATGTCGCTTCAGCGCTTAATAAGGAAAAACGGATTGATGCGTATATTGTTGAAAGTGAGAACTTTGAATCGATACATAATCACTCTGCTTATGCGTTAATTGAGCATGATAAAACCGTTAAACGATAACAAATTCTCATCTTAAAATTTTAGGAACAGCGCCATGCAAAATCAAACAAAAGCGCAAGAAAGCGCTTCGATCTTTCAAGTCATTAAAGCAGTCTTATGGAGCATGATAGGCGTAAGAGGTCAAAAAGGCTACGAGAACGATATTGCCAAAATCAAACCGAAACAAATCATTATTGCGGGAATTATTGGTGCGCTTCTGTTTATTTTTACGGTGTTAACTTTTGTTAACTTGGCTATCAACCATTTAAGCTAAAGCGTATGATGACTGTTCAGTCATGTGAAAAGGAACGAATAATGTCATCTGTCGCAAAAGTTATTGAAATCATCGCATCTAGTGAGATAAGCTTTGAAGATGCGAGCAAATGGTGTTGCAAAAGCATCAGAATCAATTAAAGATATTACGAGCGCTTGGGTGCAAGATCAAAGTGTTAAAGTTAAAGATGGTAAAGTAACTAAATATCGCGTTGTGTTAAAAGTGACTTTTGTTGTTAAATAGTCCACCAACGATTATATGAAAAGCGGGCAGTTGCCCGTTTTTTATTATGTAACTTACACACTAATACTTTTTCGACATCGTTAAAATATCGCCTTGGCGCTTCAAGTCTAATCGATTTTGTGCCGACATACCTAATAGCACAAAAGGTGGTGAGCCACCTTCTTTGACAGTCACATCAACATTGTGCAACACAATCGTTCCTATTTTTATAGTATTCACCGTTAACAGATAAGCTGGTGCAATTCCATTTGCCGTAGAAACTCTTATTTTTTCACCCTTTTCAAAATCAATCTTGGCATATTTGGCATCAGCGCTATTCATCGACACGCTGGTTGCGCCCGTATCAACCAGATATTTAAGCGACACACCATTAATGGTTAGCTTGCCAAAAAAGTGACCTGCACTATCAGCATATAAAATAACAGGCCTATTCACACCACCATCTGCAGACGCGCTACTAGAGCCAACTGAAACAGCCTGACCCATGCCTAAAACTTGGCGCTTTCCTTCAATCAGAAAGGTGGCTGAAGCACTATCGGCCGATAACAATTTAACGCCATTTTTAGTCTGTCCTGCCGTTAAACTATGCGGGCCACTACCATTATCATGACGAATGCTTTATTCGTAAATAAACCGACAACATTAACGCGTATCGCCGCCCACACTTGTGTAGCAGCAAATAAGCTAATGAAAAATAATGCTATTTTTATTTTTTTCACTCTACTCCTTTATTAATCAATTATTCACGAGTATTAACTAAACATGCCAGCATCACCATGCGTTTCAGCTAACTTCATGCCAAATGCTATCACAGCAAATCCAATCAATGGGAATATCGCCGCTAATAGAAAGGTTAACTCGCCTCCAAGCCCTTGCAAAGCATAACCGCCAGCGATGCCGCCGATTGCACCGCCTAGCCCATAGGTGACGCTGTTATAAATCGCTTGCCCTTTGGCCTGATGTCGTCCGTTGAAGAATTTTGCAACCACTTCTACCGTTGCCGCATGGAAGCTGCCAAAGGTGGCCGCATGCAAACTTTGGGCAATTAATAATAAAACCAAGTAATCAACAGCAAGACCTATCATGGCAAAACGAATCACAGCTAATGCCAAGCTCACCAATATAATCGCTTTGAGACTAAAGCGGCGCATGATGATTGGCATCAACATAAAAACCACTATTTCACAGATAACGCCAAGCGACCACAACCACCCGATCATCCCTTTGCTATAGCCATGTGCGGCCAAATAAATGGAATAAAAGTTATAAAGCACGCCATGCGCACTGACCATTAAAGCGCATCCGATTAATAAGGCAACGACAGCAGGGTTTCGTAAAATATTCCAAACTGAAAAATGATCGGTATGATGCGGCGCTACGTTGGCTTCGGTTAAGGTAAAGGTGAGTAGAAATAAAGTGATTTGCACCACTAAGATTGCCCATAACAAACTAGAAATACCTGCCAAATCAATTAGATAGCCAAGAAAAATAGAGGCTACAATAAAGCCGACGGAGCCCCACATGCGGATGCGACTGTAATGCCCTTTTGTATTAGCCAAATGTGCAAGGGTCAATGATTCCGATAACGGCATGGTTGAGCTGGTAAATAAACTTAATGCGCCCATTACCAATAGCATCGACCAAAAGCCCTCGGCCCAAAATACGGCAATAAAACCAAGTACACCCAATACCGTATTAAGTCGAATCCAAACCGTGCGCTTAGCCGTATGATCCGCAAGCCAACCCCAAAAGTTAGGCGCGAATATCCGGCTAATCTGAAAAATTGACATCAAAATGCCGATTTCTACTGGTGAAAAATGTTCTGATTGTAAATACAGCGCCCAATAAGGCACAAATACGCCAACAAAGAAGTAATAAACAAAATAAAAACGCGATAGGTTTTTGTGTAGACTATGACTCAAGGATTAACTGCAACTGCTAAATTTAGTCATTAAATTTTAGGTGTCGTGCAAATCACGTCTGCATTTTGTGCGCGATGGCGTAAAGCATGGTCCATCAATACCAAGGCAAGCATCGCTTCGGCAATTGGGGTAGCTCGCACGCCGACACAAGGATCATGCCGCCCTGTGGTCTGCATGGTGACATCATGCCCATCCTTATCAATAGAGCGTCGCGCTTGCGGAATGCTCGAAGTTGGTTTCAATGCAATATTCACTTGAATCGCTTGCCCAGTAGAAATGCCACCTAAAACGCCGCCTGCATGATTGCTTAAAAAGCCAGTTGATGTCATTTCATCAGAATGTACGGTGCCACGTTGCGCAACGCTATCAAAACCAGCACCAATTTCCACTCCCTTGACTGCGTTAATGCCCATCATCGCATGCGCGATGTCCGCATCCAAACGATCAAACACAGGTTCTCCCCAACCAACAGGCACGCCTTCCGCAACGATACTAATTCGCGCACCAACAGAATCACGTTCATTTCTTATCATATCTAAATAATTTTCCAGCTGTGGCAATACATCAATATTGGGGGAGAAAAATGGATTTTCATTGACGTGCGCCCAAGATTGAAACGGAATTTCAATCTCACCAAGCTGACTCATATACCCACGAACTTCAATGCCAAAACGTTGTTTCAACCATTTTTTAGCAATCGCGCCAGCTGCAACACGCACCGCCGTTTCACGCGCACTGGATCGCCCACCACCCCGGTAATCACGAATACCATACTTATGGCTATAAGTATAATCGGCATGCCCTGGGCGAAAGGTATCTTTAATTTTGCTGTAATCTTGACTGCGTTGATCGGTATTGCGAATCAACAAACCGATCGGCGCGCCTGTCGTCTTTCCTTCAAAGACCCCCGATAAAATCTCGACCTCATCCGCTTCTTTACGCTGCGTCACGTGACGTGAAGTACCAGGCTTACGGCGGTCCAAATCCAGTTGCAAATCTTCTGCACAAATGTCCAAGCCTGGTGGACAACCATCGACTACCCCACCAATAGCAGGGCCATGCGACTCGCCAAAAGTGGTTAATGTGAATAAAGTACCAATGGTGTTACCCGACATGTTGCAATCTCAATATGAAAGACGAAGTGTGAATTTTACCACAACGATTTACAAGGCAATGAGAAGAAAGCGTGATTGACTAGCGCAGCCAAGCACGGCTTAAAAACTAAATGCTTAAGCCCGCAACCCAGCGCGTATATAAGGCATGTGCTTGTTGATTGAGCTGGTCTATGCGCTCAGACAGATTCTCCAGCATTTCATGTTTGGTTTGTACCGCAGGGCTGCGCGATGTTTCTACTTGAGACGCCCAGCATTGATACCATTTCTGCACCAATTCACTTGTCACTTCTACATGACACTGCATGGCCAAATGCTTACCAATGGCATAGGCTTGGTTACTGCAATATTGACTAGACAGCAGAGGGGTAGCGCCTTCTGGCAATGAAAATATTTCTCCATGCCAGTGAAAGCCCATAAAGCGTTTAGTTTGACCAAACCACCGCTCAGCATCCGCATTATCATGGACCAGCATCTCACCCCAACCAATCTCTTCTACAGGGTTTTTAGTGATGGTTGCGCCCAATGCCTTGCTCATCAATTGACCACCTAAACAATGCCCAATGACAGGGATATCTTGATCTACTGCTTGTTGAATCAATGTTGTCGCGGGCGCAATCCATGGCAAATCATCATTGACACTCATTGGACCACCCATAAAAACCAAACCACTATACTCATCCACTGATGTAGGAATCGCCTCGCCCAAATCAATTCGCACTTGTTGCCAAGCAATATCATGGTCATCCAAAAAAGCGCCTAAATAACCGGCGCCTTCGCATTGTGCATGTCTAAATACAACGACTGGTTTCACTAACACACCCTCTGTTTTGTTACTTCTGCACTATTTTATATTCTCCTAATGGAATGCTATCTACTGAATAAACCCCAATTGCCGCTCTAATTAATCGCAATGTAGGAAATCCGACTTTTGCGGTCATTCGTCTAACTTGCCTGTTTTTGCCTTCACTAATTTTGATTTCGAGCCACGTTGTTGGAATATGCTTCCGCTCTCTAATAGGCGGGGAGCGCTCCCAAAGGCCTATCGGCGCTTCAATAACCTTCACTTCTGCAGGTTTTGCCACAAAATCGCTTAAATGCACTCCTGTTCTCAGCGGCTTTAAATCATTTTCTGATGGACTTCCTTCGACTTGCACCCAATAAGTTTTGATTTCTTTGTACTTTGGGTGGCTTAAACGATGTTGCAAAGCGCCATCATCGGTTAAAATAAGTAAACCCTCAGAATCTGTATCTAGCCGACCCGCT
>JAHZMC010000070.1 GCA_022599515.1 Betaproteobacteria bacterium | reverse complement strand
GTTGGTTGCGGGAACAGGATTTGAACCTGTGACCTTCGGGTTATGAGCCCGACGAGCTGCCAGACTGCTCCATCCCGCGTCCGATTCGGCCATATGTAGCGCCGAGAGATGAGACTATAGCAAGCCTTTAAGCCGTCTGTCAATGTATGTTTGACATTTTTTATAGACCAAAACCATCAGATTTATTGCCTGGAAATTAAAAAACCCTAAGCCATGAAGGACTTAGGGTTTAAAAGGCAATTAAAATTAGTTTTAAATTATTTTGCTACCGCCCCAAACACCTTTTTAAGGATACTGCTTGCTTGTCCAATCGTGTCTTTTCTTATAGCGGCTTCTTCTTTTGCAATAACCCAGCACAAAGCATCTAATGCTTTTTTTGTCACATATTGCTCAATATTGGCATCTTGTTTATCAACAACGCCATATTGGCTACCTAACTCGGCATATTTGTTGCATGCCTGTGAAAGCTGCACTTTAGAGGTTACGTCTTTAACAATTGGCAAAAACTTTTCACTCGTTTTTGTAGCGGTTGTTCTTTTGAAGTATTTGTGTAGCCGCATCTTCTGGACCAGTCAAAATCGCTTTTGCATCCGCTAAACTCATTTGTTTTATCAAATCAACTAATAAGGCTTTAGCTTCTGGTGCTGCGGCCTCAGGTGCGCGATTCATTTTCAACACTAAAGCATCTGACTGCTCGCCCATACCCATCAACTTCATACCTTTTTCAACTTATTTTAGCGAGTCTGGCAGTGGAATCTTCACTTCAGGATTGCCAAAAAAGCCGTTTGCAATACCTAAGCTACTCACGGCTTTATCAACGCCTTGGGTTAAAGATGTTTTCAATCCACTATTGACTTCCGTATTACTTAGCGAATCTACGCTCGTATTATTACTGGTTTTGCCAGGACTGCTTTTCGTAGCTTCCGTCGCAATAGACTCCATGCACTTGCCTGACAACCGATTGTTGCCAGCGCCAAAACTAAATTTTTTTTTAATCTATTGCTCCTCAAGTGTTTTTGTTTGATACATTTATACGTACTAAGTGCACCTCTTTTATTTCACTTTGTAGCTAAAGTGCCTAGATTTTAAAAGATTTTACATTCCAGATATTGTCTGCATACTCGCCTATTGTTCTGTCACTAGAGAATTTGGCAACGCGCGCTACGTTTAGAATCGCGCGGCGAGACCACTCCTCTTGATCCTTATAGACTTCAGACACTTCATCTTGCTTGGCAATATAGCTAGCATAGTCAGCTAGCAATAAGTAGTGATCGCCATTTTTCATCAAGTTATCGAAGATAGCCTGATAACGGCTGGGCTCCTCTGCCGAGAAGAAGCCGCTCGCAATCATATCTAATACTTCTTTCAATTCTGGGTTTGCATGATTGAAATCCCAAGGGTTATATCCATTCGCTTTTGTTGCAGCAACTTCGGGCGTTGTTAAGCCAAAGATAAAGATATTGTCATCGCCAACTTCTTCTTTAATTTCCACGTTTGCACCGTCAAGCGTGCCAATAGTGAGCGCGCCATTCAGTGCCATCTTCATATTGCCAGTACCACTTGCTTCGGTACCAGCTGTGGATATTTGCTCGGACAAATCACTACCTGGGAATAAAAGCTCGGCAGCTGATACTTCGTAGTTTGGATAAAACACAACTTTCAGCTTATCGCCAACCACAGGATCGTTATTCACAACTTCAGCCACATCATTAATCAGACGAATAATGAGCTTTGCCATCCAGTAACCTGGCGCGGCCTTGCCGCCAAAAATAACAGCGCGCGGCGTCATGCTACTCGCCTCACCTTTTCGAATGCGGTTGTACATTGTAATAATATGTAAGACGTTCAGCAGCTGTCTTTTGTATTCATGTATTCGTTTAATCTGCACATCGAATAAAGCATTCGCATTCAACTTAACGCCTGTCAGTGATTCAATCTTGTTGGCTAATCGCTGTTTATTCTGTTTTTTTACAACTCTGAAGGCTTTGCGGAAATCTTTATCATCCGCCAATGGCGACAATTTAACCAGTTTGCTCAAGTCTTTCTGGAACCCTGCACCAATCGCTTTGGTTATCAGTGCAGTTAACTCTGGGTTTGCTTGGTTTAACCAACGTCTTGGCGTAATGCCGTTGGTGACATTGGTTAATTTATTCGGATAAATTTTATGGAAATCCGCAAATAAAGTTGTTTTAAGCAATTCGCTATGCAATGCCGCAACGCCATTCACGGTGTGGCTACCCACCACAGCCAAATGCGCCATCCTGATGCGTTTTCCGTTCGATTCATCAATGATTGAAACACGCTGCAATAATGCATTATCACCTGGGAACTGGTGATTCACCATTTGTAAAAACTCGTGATTAATCCGGTAGATAATTTCCAAATGACGGGGTAACAAACGTCCGAACAACTCTAATGACCATGTCTCAAGGGCTTCAGGCATCAAGGTGTGATTGGTATAAGCAAATACTTTTTCCAACAAACTCCAGGCAAAATTCCATTCCAATCCATGCAGATCAACCAATTGATACATCATTTCAGCAACGCCAATAGAGGGATGGGTATCATTTAATTGAATGGCAACTTTGTCTGGCAAAGCGCTCCAATCTTTTTTACTTTTAATTTCACGTGTCGATAAGAAGCGGCGTAAGATGTCCTGAATAGAAGCAGAAACAAAGAAATATTGTTGTTTTAATCTTAACTCTCTACCAGAAGCTGAGGCGTCATTTGGGTAAAGCACTTTAGAGATGGTTTCTGAGTCATTACGCATTTCAACAGATTGTTCATAATTACCCTCATTAAACTGACCTAAGTCGAACTCTTCCGTCGCTTTAGCAGACCATAATCTAAGATTATTGACCGTATCCGTTCCATAACCTGGCACTGGCACGTCATAAGCCATAGCAACCACGTGCTGCTCATCAATCCAATGACTTTGTGAACCTTCCTCTGTATTCGTGTGAACGACTTTGCCATAAAATTTAATGGTATAAGCAGATTCTGGGCGTTGAAATTCCCAAATATTATCGTAGCGTAACCAGTTATCTGGATTTTCTACTTGCTGCCCGTGCTCCAAAGTCTGTTTAAACATGCCGTACTCATAACGAATGCCATAACCTGTTGCAGGAATATCCATTGTCGCCATTGAGTCTAAGAAGCAAGCAGCTAGTCGTCCTAAACCGCCATTACCCAAAGCAGCATCATGCTCCATTTCAACAGCTTCTTCTAAACTGTGGCCCAATGACTTCAATCCTTTATTAAGCTCATCATTAATGCCCAAATTGAGTGCAGCATTGCTCATCATGCGCCCAATTAGAAACTCTAATGAGAGGTAGTAAATGCGCTTTGGATCCTCATTATTGTAGGCAGATGCCGTTCTCACCCAGCGCTCAACCACATGGTCTCGCACCGTGTGCGCAGCAGTGTCATACCAGTCTCTAGGCGTTGCCGTCTCGTCGGTTTTAAATGATGAAAAAACAAGATGATTGCGTAAAGCTTGTTTAATGGACGTTAATTTTGGCATAGGTTTCCTATTCAGCGATTAGTAACAATAGTGAGTCAATGATTGCAATAATTAAAGTTATGCAAGTATCACGCCAACTATTGGATGCTTAATGTTTGCATGATGTAAATTAAAAAACAATCTACAGCACAAGTGTGTTGAAAATATGAAAAAGCCCTTGCATTCTAAAACAAGGGCTTTTGAAATGGTAATTGATTATACCAACAACGCATTCACTCTACGTACGAAGCTGGCAGGATCGTTAAGCTGACCGCCCTCTGCAAGCAATGCTTGGCCAAACAATACATGTGTGTAGTCATTAAACTTACTTTCGTCTTTCTCAACTTTTAGCTTTTCAACTAAACGGTGCGCTGGATTCACTTCCAACACAGGCTTAGCGTCTGGTGCATTCTGTCCAGCCGCTTTTAGCATACGTGCCAAGTTACCAGATAAATCGTGTTCTCCCGCAACTAAACAAGCTGGTGAATCGGTTAAACGATGCGTCACACGCACTTCTTTCACATCTTCACCCAGCGCTTTTTGAATGCGTTCGATTAAATCTTTAGACTCTTCTTCCACTTTCTTTTGCGCTTCTTTTTCAGACTCGTCTTCCAACTTGCCTAAATCCAAATCACCTTTGGCAATTGATTGTAGCTTTTTACCATCAAACTCACTTAACCCGCCCAACATCCACTCATCAACCTTGTCAGACATTAACAATACTTCAATGCCTTTTTTACGGAAGATTTCTAAATGTGGCGAATGCTGAGCCGCAGCAAAACTATCTGCTGTGATGTAGTAAATCGCTTCTTGGCCTTCTTTCATACGCGCAATATAGTCAGCAAAACTTACATCTTGCGTTTCATTGTCATTATGCGTTGAAGCAAATCTTAATAACCCTGCAATTTTGTCTTTATTCGCAAAATCTTCGCCTGGACCTTCTTTCATGACTCGACCAAACTCAACCCAAAATTTTGCATACTCTTCTGGTTTATTTTTCGCCAACTCTTCTAATAAGCCTAAAACCTTATTGACGGAGCCTTTTTTAATCGCATCCACATCGCGGCTATCTTGTAGCAGTTCACGCGACACATTTAATGGCAAGTCCGCACTATCAATCACGCCACGAATAAAACGCAAATACTGTGGCATCAACTTTTCAGCATCTTCCATGATAAACACGCGTTTGACATAAAGCTTAATACCATTACTGCGCTCGCGGTCGTATAAATCAAACGGCGCTTTAGATGGCACATAAAGCAGTGAAATATACTCTTGATTACCTTCCACACGGTTGTGCGTATAGGTCAGCGGATTTTCCATATCATGTGCTAGATGCTTATAAAATTCTTGATATTCTTCTTCGGTAATGTCTTTTTTACCACGGGCCCACAATGCTGAAGCTTGGTTAACGGTTTCATCTTCATCCGTTGTCACCATTTCACCGCCTGCGCCATCTTCACCGTCTTTCCATTCTGATTTTTTCATCAAAATTGGCAAAGTAATATGGTCTGAATATTTGCGCACAATCGACTTCAGTTTCCAATCGTTAAGGAACTCGTCTTCTTCTTTACGCAAATGCAAAATCACATCCGTACCGCGACTGGCTTTTTCGACTGTGTCTAAAGTGAAATCACCTTCACCTGCAGATTCCCACTTAACCGCTTCTTTACTACCTGCACGACGGGTTACTAATGTCACTTTTTCGGCAATAATAAAAGCAGAATAAAAACCAACACCAAACTGACCAATTAAATTAGCATCTTTTACTTGGTCACCAGACAATGCGGTCATAAAATCTTTGGTACCAGACTTGGCAATGGTACCAATATTGTTAACTACTTCTTCGCGCGACATACCAATACCATTGTCAGAAATAGTGACCGTGCGCGCTTTTTTATCAAACGCCACACGAATATTCAACTCGCTGTCATCTTCATATAAGCTGCCATCCGCCAGTGCCTCAAAACGTAGCTTATCTGCTGCATCTGACGCATTTGAAATCAGTTCGCGCAAGACAATTTCTTTGTTGGAATACAAAGAATGAATCATGAGGTGCAATAACTGCTTAACCTCTGCTTTAAACTCCATTTTTTCTGATTGCTTTTTAGCCATTTTTTTCCTTTTATCCGTTTTGTTAATCCGTTAAACTTTGTTTTGCCTTTTGGGCTTTGCTTACATTTTGGGCTAAAAGTTAAAATTTCAAGTAATCAGACAATAAATTGTGGGATGAACATGGCAAACATAACAGTCAACGAAATTAACCAGCAAACCTTTCGCGTGACAGTCGTTGCTAATAGTACGACAGAGCATGAGGTGAGTGTCGAACCAGCTTATGCAAGTAAATTCTGTCATGAAAAATTGACGACAGCACAACTGGTTGAAAAGTCTTTTGAGTTTTTATTAGCAAGAGAATCAAACACCAGCATCTTAAGACGGTTTGATTTAAGTGTGATTAGCCGCTATTTTCCAGAATATGAATCTGAAATGGCTAAGGTTTAACTTTTTGATTTAAATGAATTTATTTAGCGACTAATTGATTAATCGCCTGCTGCGCTAATACAAAGCCGAATGTTGCAGTGATACTGACACTAGAGCCATAACCTGCACAATTAAGCCCCGTCACACTACCTTCAGCTGCATCACAAACCTCATCAGGTTTAATGACAGGTTCATCCGAGTAAACGCATAACAACCCAAATTTAACTGATTTTTTAGTATTGCTGGCTTTTGGAAACCCATGGTCACGTCGTAATTGATTGCGCACTTTAGCGAGCAATTTATCGCCTGTCACGCTCGCCATGTCGGATAATTGAATACGGGTTGGATCTAAACGACCGCCTGCACTGCCTGACATAATCAAGCTGATTTGATTGGATTTGCAAAAATATGCCAAAGCTATTTTTGCCTTCGCATCATCGGTGCAATCCAAAATCACATCACATGGCTTTAATAGTACGCTGAGATTTTCAGGCGTAATAAAATCTTCAATTTCATGCACGATACAACTTGGATTTATTTGCACAATACGTTCATGCATTGCGCTAACTTTCGCTTTACCAAAACTGCCATCCAAAGCATGAATCTGCCGATTCACATTGGATTCTGCAATATTGTCTAAATCAACTAATGTGATTTCACCAACCGCATTGCGTGCCAGCGCTTCCGCCGCCCAAGAACCAACGCCACCAATGCCAATCACCACAACATGCGAGCCTTGTAATTGCGTCAGTCCAATTTCACCATATAAACGGCGCACACCAGAAAAGCGACGTTCTAAATCAATCGATTCACTCATGTCTCTAACACAACAAATGCGGCAGCTAAATTTTTCTCGTCACTAATACTAATATGCATGTGCTGAATGGCTTTAGTGGCTAAAAAATCTTGTAACGGTTGCGCTAATACTAAGATTGGCTTACCCAAATCATCATGTGAAACGGCAATATTTTGAAAAATCGCAGGTTCACGCAAGCCTGTGCCTAACGCTTTGGAGAACGCTTCTTTTGCAGCAAAACGCTTGGCTAAGAATCTAGGTTTGATAGAAGAGTCGAGATAACTTTGCATTTCGCTTTCAGCAAGAATCCGCTCAGCAAAATCATCACCAAACTTTTCAATTGAAGCTTCTATGCGACTGACTTCAACAATATCTGTCCCAATGCCGAAAATCATTTAACCGTCGCTTCTCTAATGAGTGCTTTCATTTCACGTACTGCATTATCCCAGCCAACAAACAGTGCATGTGCCACAATCGCATGACCAATATTCAGCTCATCAATGCCTTTTAATGCAGCGATTTTATGCACATTGTGATTGTTTAAACCATGTCCTGCATTGACGATTAATCCTAAATTCAACGCATGGTTTAGCGCGTCTTTGATGCGCGCTAATTCAGCCGCTTGTGTCGTTTCATCATGCGCATCGGCAAAAGTACCTGTATGCAATTCAATCACTGGCGCACCGGCTTTATGTGACGCGTCAATTTGAGCAATATCAGGCGCAATAAATAAAGAAACGC
Source organism: Betaproteobacteria bacterium (assembly GCA_022599515.1). Classification (GTDB taxonomy): domain Bacteria; phylum Pseudomonadota; class Gammaproteobacteria; order Burkholderiales; family Methylophilaceae. The sequence continues at coordinate 16,964 of JAHZMC010000070.1, read as the reverse complement.
GAATGCCTGCATCACTTAATTTTTTCGTCGCCGCAGCCACTTTATCAAAATGGGCAATCACATCTAAACCGCCTTCTGTGGTGCGCTCCTCACGGCGCTCTGGCACCAAGCACACATCTTGCGGCGCAACCTGCAATGCAATGGCAATCATCTCATCGGTCACTGCGCACTCTAGATTCATCTTAGTTTGCAATAATGGTCTTAACGCAAAAATATCCGCATCCTGCATATGCCGTCTATCTTCACGTAAATGCAAAGTGATGCTATCAGCACCCGATTGTTCAGCTCGTAAAGCCGCTTGTATCACACTCGGATATTTGGTACCACGCGCTTGACGCAAAGTCGCTACGTGATCAATATTGACGCCTAATTTTTTCATTTTCTGTCCTAATCTCTCTTTTATAAACCTTGCAAATCAATTAACAACTGCCTTGTATGCAATGGTTTATCACCCAAATAATGCGCTAATAAGTAACGCATCAATTGTTTACTCTGCTGCTGGGTTTGTGGTCTTTTATAATTGTCCTGCGCCATATCATGTAAAGTCTGCCCACTCAGCACAATCCCGTTTTTCGTTGCCGCCAAAGCACAAGCGCCATGTTCAGCCTCGTATCGATACTGAGTATCAGCCACAATCGGCGCATCATGTTCATCGACTTGCAACGGCACGGCATAACCCATTTCTTGCAACATTTTTAGCTCAAATCGACGTAAATGAGTGGCTAACTGTTTGCCACTGGCTAATGCTTTTACGGTGGCTTGATAATAGTCAAACAACTGCTCATGCGCGTCTTCTCTTGGCAACAATCGCAATAGCAACTCATTTAAGTAAAACCCACACATTAATGCTTCACCTTGCAATGAAACCAAACCATCGGCCCAATCTAAACTATGCAGCGTTTTCAGCTCGCTTTTACCTGACCAAGTTGCCGATAACATTTGAAAAGATTGCAGTTGTCCTCGCATAGCTGAACGCGGACGGCGAGCGCCTTTTGCAACGGTTGCCACACGCCCATGCTCTTTGGTAAACAACTCAGCAACTAAGCTGGTTTCTTTGAACGCATAAGTATGCAATACATAAACAGCTTGGTTATCTTGCCGATATTGATTGGAAGCCAGCGCCATAATTAGATTGCGATTCGTTCAAGCCATGAAAGAGGCTGTTAATAGCCTAAGCTTTTAAGCGCTCTTTCATTGTCTGCCCAACCGCCTTTTACTTTCACCCAAGTTTCTAAATAAACTTTGCCGCCAAACAACTTCTCCATGTCTTGCCTTGCTTCAGTCGATATTTGTTTTAACTTGTCACCTTTTTTACCAATAATCATGGGTTTCTGGCTATCTTTATCGACAATAATCGCGGCAAAAATGCGACGAAGATTATTAATCGTTTCAAACTTCTCAATTTCTACTGCGATTGAATAAGGAATCTCATCGCCTAACAGTCTGAAGATTTTTTCACGGATCATTTCAGCCGCCAAAAAACGTTCGTTTTTATCGGTTAATTCATCTTCACCATAAATCGCCTCTTGTTCTGGCAAATGCGTTCTTACTGCTGATAGCAAATCATCGATATAGAGATTCTTTTTAGCACTGACTGGCACAATACTACTGAACGGATGGAGCAAATCAAAATCTTGAATGAGTGGCAACAAATTGTTTTTATCGCCCATCAAATCTGCTTTATTCACCACTAAAATCACTGGTTTATTTTTAGGCAGTAGTTTTAAAACAATTTCATCCGCTTGGCCCAATTTCATCGGCTCAATCACGAATAGCACCACATCAACTTCATTTAACACTTGGGTGACGGTTTTATTGAGTGATTTATTTAGCGCGTTTAAATGCTTTTGTTGAAACCCCGGCGTATCCACAAAAATAAACTGTGTATCCTCTGTTGTGTGAATGCCGAGCAGTCGATGACGCGTGGTTTGCGCCTTACGCGAGGTAATCGCTAACTTTAAGCCTAAAATATGATTCAGCAAGGTTGACTTGCCAACGTTAGGTCGCCCTACAATCGCGACGGTGCCGCATCTAAAATTTGTTGTCATTTTGCTTTATCTTTTAATAGTTGTTTAAGTGCCAACTCTGCCGCCTCTTGTTCCGCATTGCGGCGGCTAGTGCCTTCACCTAATGTATGAATATTACGCTTTGCTATGGTGCAAGAGACTTTGAATGTCTGCGCATGCGCTTCGCCTTCTATAGAAGTCACCTCATAATCAGGCAAATCCATTTTTTTACTTTGCAAATACTCTTGCAACTTAGATTTCGCATCTTTATCAATCACCTTAGGATCAATATTTTCTAGCTTATCTTCATACAATTTAAGCACCAAAGCCTCTGCAGAAGCAAAGCCACCATCTAAATAAGTCGCACCAATAATCGCTTCTAATGCATCAGACAAAATAGAAGGACGGCGCCAACCTGCGCTTTTTAACTCGCCTTCACCTAAATTAAGCAAATCGCCAATGTTTAGTCCTTGTGCGATTTCAAACAAGGTTGCTTCTTTGACTAATTGCGCGCGCAAGCGACTTAAATCACCTTCTGCTAATTTTTGAAACCGCTGGTAAAGCTGATGCGCCACAATAAAGTTCAACACACCATCGCCAAGAAATTCTAGGCGTTCATTATTCAGACTGGCATAGCTGCGATGCGTTAACGCTTGTTTGAGTAAGTTAAGTTGGTTGAATTGATAGCCAAGCCGTCTCTGTAGTGTCTCTAATGCCATTGAACGTTACTTAGCCGATGAGGCTTTAAAATCCATTAAAGCACTTAAATTAAAAGCCAACGGCTCAACCACTTCATATTGAACAGAAATGACATTTTCACCGTTCACCCCTGTCGATATCATCAAATCACGTCCGTTAATCACAGTGATGTAATTAATGTTGGCACTTTTATCAAAGGAAGTAATAATTTCTGCGTTAGTCATACTGCTAAAGTTAGGCTGATTACTGACGGAAGTAAGTGTTTTTTTAACGCTAAAAAACTCAATGTAATTGGGCACAATTTTAATACCTGCCAACACTAACGAGAGCCCAATAATCGCTACAATCAGAAACCCTAAAAACGTCATGCCTTTTTGCTTTGCTAACATTGCAGTCTCCTTAAGCTATTGAAATAAATACATTAATGAATCGAACGACCGATTCTTGAAAACTGGTCAAAATTAAACCAGATTAAAAATGCTTTACCAACTAGATTTTCATCTGGCACAAAACCCCATACACGTCCATCAGAGCTATTGTCTCGGTTATCGCCCATCACAAAGTAATGCCCTTCAGGCACAACGATGGTTTCGCCATTGAGAAACTGATCGCCTATCGTATTTGGTGAATAACGATTAGGAATGTCATGTATCAAAATTTGATGCTTCACATCAAATAATTGTTCTTCTAATTGCTCTGCTCTAATAATGCTATCACCCTGCATTGCGTAGTCTTCACCGACTAATGGCACCATTTCTATTAGTTGACCATTAATAGTTAGCTGCTTATTTTGATACTGAATACGATCGCCAGCCAATCCAATCACCCGTTTAATGTAGTCTATTTTTGGATTAAGGGGAAAATGAAACACCATCACATCACCATGTTTGGGTTCACCTGTATTTAAAAATACATTGTTCAACACTGGCACACGCAAACCGTACGAAAACTTATTCACCAAAATATAATCGCCAGCCAACAACGTTGGATTCATAGAGCCAGATGGTATTTTAAAAGGCTCTGCAATAAATGAACGAATAACAAATACCAGCAAAAGAACCGGGAAAAAACTTTTAGCATACTCTACGGCTGTTGGCTCGTCTTTACTGGTGCGCTTTTTCTCAAAAAACAAATAATCAACCAGCCAAATAATGCCAGTTAATAACAACATCAACACCATAAAGAGTGGGAAACCAATGACACCAAAGTAAACACCAGCTAAACCTAAAACAATCAACCCAAAAAACAACACCGTCATTATTTGTCCTCTACTTTTAAAATTGCCAAAAAGGCTTCTTGCGGAATTTCTACATTACCCACTTGTTTCATGCGTTTTTTACCCGCTTTTTGCTTCTCTAACAATTTACGTTTACGCGAAACGTCACCACCATAACATTTGGCCAACACGTTTTTACGCATTGCTTTCACCGTTTCGCGTGAAATAATATTAGCGCCAATTGCCGCCTGAATCGCAATATCAAACATTTGGCGTGGAATTAACTCGCGCATTTTAGCGGACACTGCACGCCCACGATGCACGCTATTTTCACGATGGGTAATCATGCTTAATGAATCCACACGCTCTCCGTTGACCATAATATCAAGTTTTACTAAGTCTGCTGCACGAAACTCTAAAAACTCATAGTCCATAGAAGCATAACCACGAGAAACTGATTTTAATCGGTCAAAAAAATCTAACACCACTTCATTCAACGGCATTTCATAGCTCAACATCACTTGGCGACCCATATATTGCATATTGCGCTGAATGCCGCGTTTACTGTTACACAAAGTCATGACTGGTCCGACATAATCTTGCGGCATCAATAAGTTAACAGCAATTACTGGCTCACGAATCTCATCAATAAACGAAAGTTCTGGCAGTCGTGATGGATTTTCTATTTGGACAACCTCACCATTTTTCAGCAACAACTCATAAACCACTGTCGGTGCTGTAGTAATCAAGTCCATATCATACTCACGCTCTAAGCGTTCTTGTACGATTTCCATATGTAACAACCCTAAAAAGCCACATCTAAAGCCAAAACCTAAAGCTGTTGAATTTTCTGGCTCGAACAACAAACTCGCATCATTTAAACTTAGCTTTTCTAGTGCTGTTCTTAGTGCTTCAAATTGGTTTGACTCAACAGGATATAAGCCTGCAAACACTTGCGGCTTCACCTCTTTAAATCCAGCCAATGCTGCTTTTGCAGGATTATCAGCTAGCGTAACGGTATCGCCCACTTTAGCTGCTGCCAACTCTTTAATACCGGCAATAATAAAACCAACCTCACCCGCTTTAAGAGAAGGCATTGGCAATGATTTTGGCGTAAACACACCAACCTGCTCACACAGATGTTGAGTGCCTGTTGCCATCATTTTAATTTTATCTTTGCGCTTTAGTTCGCCATCGATAATGCGCACCAACATGACAACGCCAACGTAGTTATCAAACCAAGCATCAATCACCAATGCTTTCAATGGCGCCGAAACATCACCTTTAGGCGCTGGCACTTTAGCAATCACCGCTTCAACGACATCACGCACACCTAAACCCGTTTTAGCTGAGCATTGCACTGCGTCGCGCGCATCAATGCCAATCACATCTTCAATTTCTTGTATCACACGATCTGGCTCAGCTGACGGCAAATCAATTTTATTTAGAACCGCAGTTACCTCTAAACCTAAATCAAGTGCGGTATAGCAGTTCGCCACACTCTGCGCCTCAACGCCTTGGCTCGCATCGACAACTAACAATGCACCTTCGCATGCGGAAAGTGAACGACTGACTTCATAGCTAAAATCGACATGGCCTGGCGTATCAATCAAGTTCAACAGATACGTCTCTCCATCATCTGCTTTATATTGTAATGTCGCCGTTTGCGCTTTGATGGTAATGCCGCGCTCACGCTCAATATCCATACTATCCAGCACTTGCGCTTCCATTTCACGGTCCTCAAGACCACCACAAAGGTGAATAATACGATCGGCTAAAGTTGATTTTCCGTGATCAATATGGGCGATAATGGAGAAGTTACGAATGTTTTTCATGTGTCTTTTTAAGGATTACAAATAAATAAAGCGCACAAAGCGCTCTTTTTCAATAGGCTTGATTTTACTACAAATGCTTGACTTAGTTTGCTAATTAATTAAACGAGCGCTTTATCGATGTCAAATACACGCTATGAATAACAAAAAACCCGCACTAGTCTCACTAGGCGGGCTTTTAATCGTATCAAACTACTTCACTTTAATGGGCACATACAAGGTGCTATCACCACGTTGCACTAGCACGGCCACAGTTTTGCCTACTCGCACCGCATTAATTTGCTTATTAAATTGGTCGACACTCTGTGTTTCATTATTATTTAACCCTAAAATCACATCGCCACGACGAATACCTGCTTCTGCACCAGCGCCGGTACTTGCAATCACTAACAAGCCATTTTTACCGTTTAACTTCTTCTTTTGTTGAGGCGTTAATGCACTCAGTGTCAGACCGATTTTATTGCTTGCTGTTTCAGCTGACGGTGTATTGCCTTGGCTAATTTCGATGTCTTCTGACGGCATTTCGCCTACTTTGATACGCAATGTTTTTTTATTGCCTTTACGCAACACATCAACATTCACTGATTTACCTGGCTCCGTCATCCCAACCACGCGTGGCAGGTCACTCGACATTTCAATGGGTTTACCATCAAACTGAATAATGACATCGCCAGCTTCCAAGCCACCTTTCTCAGCAGGCCCCGCTTTTTCAACGCCTGCAATTAATGCGCCTTTAGTATCTTTCATGCCAAATGATTCAGCCAAATCTTTAGTAAGCTCTTGAATCGCAACACCTAACCAGCCCCGTGTGATTTTACCTGATGATTGTAATTGGTTAGAAATACCAACCGCTACATCAATAGGAATACTAAAAGATAAACCCATCGATCCACCACTGCGACTATAAATTTGTGAGTTAACGCCAACGACTTCACCATCTAAGTTAAAGAGCGGTCCACCCGAGTTGCCTGGATTAATCGCAACGTCTGTCTGAATAAACGGCACATAATTTTCTTGTGGCAATGCGCGCCCAACCGCACTAACAATCCCTGCGGTCATGGTGTTTTCCAAACCAAATGGGGAACCAATCGCGGCAACCCATTCGCCAACTTTCAGTTTTGACGGGTCACCAATATTCACTTTTGGTAAATTCTTCGCGTCAATTTTAATTAAAGCGATATCTGTTCGCTTATCTGCACCAATAATTTTCGCCTTAAACTCACGCTTATCTGACAATTTTACTAACACTTCATCCGCCGCATCAATCACGTGTGCATTCGTTAAAATATAGCCATCTTGACTGATGATAAACCCAGACCCTAACGATTGCGATTTATACTCCTGCCCACCTTGATCAGGCGCACCAGGCATGCCTGGCATTCCAGGAATACCAAACCGTTTAAAAAACTCTTGCAGATGTTCATCATTCGGAAAACCTGGGAAAGGCATCTGATTACGACGCATGACTTGCGTGATACTAATATTTACCACTGCTGGACCTTGCTTTTCGGCTAGCACGGTAAAATCAGGCAAGCTTGCGGCAAAAGTTGGCATAGCTGCCAACATCACGGACAATACGATTACAACGGTTGATAAAAACTTCTTCAACATTTCACTTCCTTAACTGATTGATATTGAATAATTGATTAAAATAATAATTATTAAGACTAGCTATTGAAACTGAATAGTATCGACACCATGCGTCGCAGTATCTAAACGCAATATTTTAGGCTGATGATTGTGGTAATAAGCATGCCCTGTAATATGCCCTTTTACCCAAAAATACCCAAGCACCAAACCAACGCCGGCCCCTAACATAGCAGTCAAATCAGTATCAATCATTTGAGCTGCTAATATTGCACCTAGTAACATCGTCGCTAGCGGTACAAGGTACAAAATCAGTGCACTTTTCATCACCGCAGCTTCATCAATCCCAACGATGACACTTTGCCCTACTTTTGCATTGATATGGTTTTGCGCTTTAAAACTGCTAGCTTTGTGTGCAAATAATTTGCCCCAAAATGCATTGCCACAGCCGCTGGTTTGCCCGCATAAACCACAAGCAGATTTACGCACCACTTCTATCGAAGCCATTGGCGGACTAGCTAGGTTAAGTTCTGCTTGAGAGTCTGTTGCAAGAATAATGGCGTACTGTTCAATCATGCGATAACTGCTTTCCAACTATTTTTTAAAAGTAACAGCTTCTGCAATACTTTTAACCGTCTTGGCTGGCACTTCACCAACCACAATAATCTGATGCCCATCGGTTACGTGCGCGCACATATTAGTTGAACCCATCGGCATATTACCTGTTTTTGGTCGCTTGCCTTTGGTCATTGGCTCAATAAATACCGATACAGAACCAATCCCATCTGAAAAGACCAATTGATCAACTTTGCTACTGCCTTTTGTGCGCTGGATATGGTCAATCTGCTGGTAACCAGCTGGCAAATTAGTCACTATCAAGTCATTATCGACCCGTGTCATTGGACTTTCGCGCTCTGTTACATAGTCTTTACCTACTTCAATTTTCGGTTGAAACCAGTTTAAGTTCTCCGAATTAAGCATGCTCAGCTGATTAAAATAAATTTGCTCTAAGGTTTTATTATCACTATTTAGCAAAGTCATTTTTAAAATCAGACCAAACTTCATATCCGTCCAGATTTTATAACGATAACGATAAGCATCACTAGGAACTAGCTCAACAACCTGCGCTTCACGGTTGGCCACATACTCTGTGCCAGCTAAACGCGCATTGTAATTCGCTTTTATGATGCTTAAATCAGTTGGCAACATCGCAGGAAAAAGGTTTTTACCACGCCTTTTTTTGATTAGCACATTTTTTTGGGTTGGCTGAAGGATAACAATATCATTGCCTTGGCTATACACTTCTCGATTGCTATTATCCAACACGATATTACGCGCCACTTCACGTCCGCCATAGTTCATATGCTTAACATCAACGGTGCGTGCATTTTCACCATTCACATAGCTAAACTGCCCTTCATAGTTAAGCTCACGTGCGGCATGGGCAGATTTTTCTAATATTTGCCAAGCATCGGTTAAACGTGAATCCACAGCAATTTCATCTGCGACTAATCCACCAGCTAATACACGTAGACTTGCTGTTGCTAATACAAGTCCCACTGCCAATTGCCGCATTATTGATTAAACTCCGTATAGTTTGCGGCTTGTATATAATAAGCCGCACTACTCGGCGCCATAGATTGATGCGCTTGTAGGTATTCCATCGGTACGCTACTTGCAAGTTCAACTGGCGTCATATCTTCTGACTCACCAAGCTGCATTTCAAATACCATTAACCCTACAAACATAACGGCTGCAACAGAAGCAGCAATAGACCAAAACATCGGGGTCTTAACCGCACGTTTCTTGATTTCGGGCGCGACTACTTTTACTTGTTTATTCACAGCCAATACAGTTGGCTCAGCATCTAAGGCTTGCATGATTTTTGCACTAAAATCTCGAGAGCCTTGCAGATTCCCTCGCATCGCATCACCAATCAAATGATACTGTTTCCATGCTTCCTTCATCTCACCGTCCGCCTTCAATGCAGTGACAATGTGTTCAGCCTCTTCAATATCGAATTCACCATCGATTAATGCAGATAATTGATTTTTCATACGTAACCTCTATTACAAACGCCTAACAATATTAAAACAAAATTCACGACTACCAACGCTTATTTTCTGCTGAACTCAGCAGTGGGCGTAGCTTCGCCGCTATGGTTTCTCGTGCTCTAAAAATACGCGATCTTACTGTGCCAATTGGGCACTGCATAATATCGGCAATCTCTTCATAACTCATTCCCTCTAACTCACGCAAGGTAATCGCCGTGCGTAATTCTTCAGGCAAATTGGCAATGGTATCGTTCACCGTTTGCGCAATTTGTTTATTCGCCATCGCGGTTTCTGGCGTTTCCATTGCCCGCATGTCAGTAACGCCTTCGAAATTTTCCGCATCTTCGATTTCGACATTATTTAACACTTGCGGCTTACGGCCTAAAGATACTAAATAGTTTTTCGCGGTGTTAATGCCAATACGATATAACCATGTATAAAAAGCACTATCGCCTCTAAAGTTATGCAATGCGCGATACGCTTTAATAAACGCCTCTTGCACCACATCTTCCACTTCCGCTTGATCGCGCACCATACGACCGACTAAACGACCTAACTTGCGATGGTACTTCTCTACCAATAAGCCAAACGCTTTTTTATCGCCCGCTTGTGCACGCTCAACCAAAAGGCGATCTAATTCGCGATTTGAATTGACTGGCATATCGTTTAGCTTATTAGCCACTTCGGTAAGACTCCCATTTTTAGCTGTTACGCCTATTCTAACATCGCTCTTATGCGATGCGTTAGTATAACTAGACGGCACAGCTTCCACGAAAGTCGTACGAGTTAACTTTTCTATTTCTTTAGTTTGCAGCATCTTCTCTCCCTACTTAAACCAAACGCGTTTCTAGCATTTCTTTGCTAGCCTAAGGATAAAGACACAGTTACACTATTATTAGTTCACTCAAAGTTGATATTCAGTTTATATTTATGTCACAACAATTCGACGTTTTAATCATTGGCAGCGGCCTTGCAGGTCTCACACTCGCTTTACAAGTCGCTGACTCTAAAAAAGTCTGCATCGTTAGCAAACGCACCATGCAAGATAGCGCTAGCAGCTGGGCACAAGGCGGCATTGCCACGGTGCTCAACAGCAACGATACGATTGATGAACATGTTGCAGATACGTTAATCGCAGGCGCAGGTTTGTGTGACCCAGATATTACGCGCATGGTGACAGAACATGGCCGAGAAGCCATTGATTGGTTAATTGATTTGGGCGTGGAATTTACGCGAGAAGAAAATAGCGAAACTGGCTACCATTTAACCCGAGAAGGCGGTCACAGCCATCGCCGCATCATTCATGCCGCTGATGCCACAGGTAAAGCAGTACAAAAAACCTTATCGCAAAAAGTACGTGAACACGCCAATATTACGCTATTAGAAAACCATATTGCTGTCGATTTAATCACTTCAAAAAAGCTCAAAAAAGAATCAACCAATAACTGTTTAGGCGCATATATACTAGACAACAGCTCAGGCAAAGTAATGACCATCGCCGCTCAGCAAACGGCGCTAGCCACTGGCGGCGCAGGTAAAGTCTATTTATATACCACCAACCCAGATGTCAGCACAGGCGATGGTATCGCCATGGCGTGGCGCGCAGGTTGCCGCGTGTCAAATTTAGAGTTTGTGCAGTTCCATCCAACCTGCTTATTCCATCCTCACGCTAAATCCTTTTTAATCACAGAAGCGATACGTGGTGAAGGCGGCTTATTGAAATTACCTGATGGCACTCGCTTTATGCCTAGCCATGACAAGCGAGCAGAGCTGGCGCCTAGAGATGTGGTCGCACGTGCAATTGACTTTGAGATAAAAAAGCGTGGTCTTGAATTTGTTTATTTAGATATTTCACATCAGCCTGCGGCTTTTATTAAAGAGCACTTCCCGACTGTTTATGAGCGCTGCTTGGCACTTGGCATCGACATTACTACATCGCCAATTCCAGTTGTACCGGCTGCACACTACACATGCGGCGGCGTGGTCGTTGACCATAACAGTCTGACTGATATTGCCAATTTATATGCCATTGGCGAAACATCTTGCACAGGCTTGCATGGCGCCAACCGTTTAGCCAGCAACTCACTATTAGAGTGTATGGTTTTTGGTCGCATCGCCGCCAAACAAATCCTCGCCGCACCAACCCACAATGTCACCGATTTACCCGATTGGGATGAAAGCCGCGTGACCGATGCAGATGAGGAAGTGCTAATTACCCATACTTGGAACGAACTGCGTCGTTTTATGTGGAACTATGTCGGCATTGTCCGCACCGATAAACGCCTTAGCCGCGCCATGCATCGTATTCATATGTTGCGCGATGAAGTGCATGAGTTTTATAGCAACTTTAGAGTCACAAACGATTTAATCGAGCTACGTAATTTATTACAAGTCGCTGAATTAATTGTTAAAAGCGCGATGGAAAGACGCGAAAGTCGCGGCCTACATTACAGCAAAGATTATCCAGAGCTACTGGACGAAGCGCTGCCAACTGTTCTGACGCCAGCAGAAAATTACAGCTTGCTAGACAATCAACACGGTCACTAAATGCGCTTTATTTACGTTTTATTGATTGCACTTGCAGTTTTGATTTTTGTTAGCTTTAACGCGCATCTATAAACAGACTCATTAATTAACGGTTTTTTCAGGCAAAAAAGCCTGCAAAAACAGCCTAAAACCTTTAAAATTCAATTTAATCATTTCACAAAACTAGGAAGAAAACATGCAAATCTCCATGAATACCGTTGTCACCATGACTTATGAACTTAAAAACAGCAAAGGTGAACTGCTTGAAGAAAGCAAAGAACCAGTCGCCTACCTTCACGGTGGCTACGATAATATCTTCCCAAAAGTAGAAGAAATGATGCACGGCAAAGCAGTTGGTGACGTAGTTGAAGTTACGCTAGAGCCTATTGATGCGTTTGGCGATTACGATGAAGAGCTAGTACAAATCGAACCAGAAAGCGCCTTCCCAGCCGAGCAACTCAAAGAAGGCATGCAGTTTGAAGGTGAAGATGAAACAGGCGAAGTGATTTTATACACCATTACTAATATTGCAGATGGCAAAGTAGTTGTTGATGGCAACCATCCATGGGCAGGTGAGCGTTTATTGTTTAAAGCAACCATTACCGATGTGCGTAAAGCGAGAACGGAAGAAGTGGATCATAAACATGTGCATGGGGCTGGTGGTCATCATCATTAAGATAAAAAGCAAACAATTAGCTCTCAAATATTTTATCAAATTAAAACTATAACGAAACTCCATAGATATTGACATTGATAGTGTATGAATATTGAAACTCTGGTAAATATATCCAAACTATTTATTCCGGTTATTGCTTTTGTAGGGATATATATTGCCTAGCAACAATTTGCTGCTAATAGAGAAAAGGTTCGTTTAGATCTTTACGACAAGCGCTTCAAAGTATATGACACAATTATACGAAAACTAGAAAATCTTGCTTGGGGCTGGAATGAAGATAATGATTTTGATTTTGATACTGCATGTAATGAAGCTACGTTTCTGCTTCCAGATAGCGTTTGTGCGCATGTTGAACTTGCTAAGAAGTATGTGCGAGATTGGTACAAGACAAAAAGCCAAATTGAATATCTTGAAAAGCGGGGAACTGGTAGCGATAAAGCTAATGAATACATAGAAAAACTATCCGCAATTGAATTGAGTCTTGAAAAGTTGGTTCCTGTACTAACTGACTCGTTTAAAACAGTTTTAAAATTTGAGCGATTCTAATTTGTAGAGCTCTTAGGACGGGTTAGCGCAGCGTTATCCGCCGCATGAATATTGACTAACTATTCACAAAGTCGGGGGGGTAGCCCGACACCTAGTCACTTTCTTTATAAATACCTGAAAAGAAATGCAAAAAGAGAAATTAGTTAGACACTACCCCCGCAAGGGGTGTCCCCAACCTCGCTAGATGCTAAAGCATCAAGTCGGTTGAGATAGATCCTAGCCTTCCTCTTATTTTGTCTGCGCTACTCAGCTTGCTAAAAGGGATGCAGGTCAAAACCAACGAGAGTCATTGACTCTTACCCGTCATTCCCATGCAAATGGGAATCTATTTTGAGTTTAAAGATTTAATTTGGATTCCCGCTTTCGCGGGAATGACGGTGTCGATTTAGTGAGGCCACCGATTGTCATTGCGAGGGCGTAAGCCCGTGGCAATCTATTTGCACTTTCGCAACTAACCAAATGCGGGACTGCCGCGCTTCGCTCGCAGTGACAACATCTGACTAATCTCAGCAGCAAGGATAAAAGCCATAAATGATCAGCCGAGTTCTTTCAATTTATACAACAACTCCAAAGCCTGCTTAGGCGTCAAATCATCTGGCTGTATCGCTTCCAATTCACTCACGACTGGATGTTGCGGCGCTTCTTCTGGTTCTGCATTAGCGGCAAACATATCAGGTTGATGTTCACTTTGTTGTAATTGGTTATTCTCTAGTTGGGTTAACTTTCTTTTAGCTGAAGCAACAACCGACTTTGGAATACCTGCTAATTGTGCCACTTGAATACCATAACTTTGATTAGCTGCACCTTCTTCTACTTTATGCAAGAACACAATGCCTTTGCCATGTTCTGCGGCATCTAAATGCACGTTGGCGGCTTGTTTAAATTCATCAATAATGCGAGTAAGTTCAAAATAGTGAGTGGCGAACAAGGTTAACGATTTATTTTTCTCTAGTAATTGTTTAGCGACTGCCCAGGCCAAACTTAAGCCATCAAATGTACTGGTGCCGCGACCAATTTCATCTAATAACACCAAGCTTTTATCTGTTGCATTATGCAAAATATTGGCAGTTTCGGTCATTTCTACCATAAAGGTTGAGCGACCGCCTGCCAAATCATCCGATGCGCCGATTCTTGTGAATATGCGGTCAATTTCACCAATATTAGCAACATCAGCTGGTACGTAACAACCACAGTAAGCTAACAAAACAATGAGTGCTGTTTGGCGCATAAAGGTCGATTTACCACCCATATTAGGGCCAGTAATCAATAGCAACTGTCGGTAAGGATTTAACGTCACTTCGTTTGACACAAAAGGTTGCGTTATCTCCTCCACCACAGGGTGACGCCCTGCTTCTATTTGCAAGCTACTATCCTGCACAAATTGCGGTTGCACATAATTAAGGCTCACTGCACGTTCAGCAAAACAACACAACACATCTAAACTAGCCACTGCACCTGCATTGGTTTGTAATGCGCTGATATGCAATGCGAGCTGATTCAGTACGCCTTCATATAAGATTTTTTCTCTGGCTAATGCACGTTCATTCGCGCTTAATACTTTGTCTTCAAACGCTTTTAATTCTGGCGTGATAAAACGCTCTACATTTTTAAGTGTTTGCCTGCGTCTATATTCTGTTGGTGCGTTTTCGGCTTGGGCGCGGCTGATTTCAATATAAAAACCATGCACGCTGTTGTACTCGACTTTTAAATTGGTTAAGCCTGTGCGCTGTTTTTCCGCTGTTTCATATTGCAATAAAAAGTCACCGTGATTGGTTTGCAAAGCCCGCAGCTCATCCAGCTCAGCATCAAAACCATCCGCAATCACGCCACCTTCACGCAACACAACTGAAGGTTCTTCTTGAATAGCCTGCGTTAATAACTGCATTGCCTCAGTTGGTGCTTGTAAATGGGTATTAAGCGTATCTAACAAACTAGTTTGACAAGCTTGCAAGCAAGTTTGTACGGCAGGTAAAGCATTCAAGCTATCGCGCAATGCAGACAAATCACGTGGACGCGCCGTTCTTAACGCAACGCGGGCTGTAATGCGTTCTATATCCGCAATATTTTTTAATAGAGTATGCAGCTCAAGCTGCTTATCCGTTTGGATTAACTCCGCTACTGCTTGATGCCGTTTCGCAACCAATGTTCTATCGCGCAAAGGGTGATGTAACCAATGTCGCAACAAACGCGCGCCCATTGCCGTTTTAGTCGTATTGAGTAAAGAATATAACGTTGGTGATGCCTCACCGCGAATCGTGGTATCAATTTCTAAGTTACGACGCGTTGCAGCATCTAATTGAATATATTGGCTAGTTTGTTCAACACTCAACGCAACAATATGCGGCAACGCTGTGCGTTGTGTATGTTTAACATATTCCAACAATGCGCCTGCAGCAGAAACAGCAGCGGTCAACTCTGCGCAACCAAAGCCATTTAAATCTTTTGTTTCTAATTGCTTGGTCAGCACATTGGTTGCCGTTTCAAAATCAAACTGCCAACTAGCAATGTGTTTTTTAGGCGCTTTATGCTGCTTAATCGCTTCATTCTGCACATTATCAGTGCAGATAATTTCAGCAGGATTAATGCGTTCTAACTCTTGCGCTAAATGCCCTACCGCCACTTCGCTCAATACAAAATGACCCGAAGCTAAATTCAGCCAAGCCAGCCCGACTAAACCTTCACCAAAGCAAATGCCCAACAGTGCGTTATCACGGGTTTCATCTAACAAAGCCGCATCGGTTAATGTACCTGGCGTGAGGATGCGAGTAACTGCGCGCTCAACAGGCCCTTTATTCGCACCGCCTTTTGGCACTTCACCCACCTGCTCACAAATCGCAACTGCTTCACCTAATTTAGTCAGCTTCGCTAAATACTGTTCGGCGGCATGATACGGCACACCTGCCATCTTAATTGGCTCGCCATTGCTTTTGCCACGTTGCGTAAGCGAAATGCCCAGCAAGCGTGAAGCTTTCTCTGCATCCTCAAAAAACAACTCATAAAAATCGCCCATGCGAAAAAATAACAACATATCTGGATGTTGTGATTTAAGCGTCAAGTATTGACGCATCATGGGGGTATGATTTTCTATAGCCATATATTTTTACGTAAGTTGTTATTAATATTAATTAATTTAAGTAGAGAATTGGCTCAATTAAGCCCGCTTGCACTTATATAACTGCTTTAAATGTAGCCCATAAGTAGCTCGAATGATTGAAAGCATCATTTGATTTTAATTTATCTAAAAAAACTAGCTATTGACACTGATTTGCTCAGGCAATTAACAAAGATGAAAACAACATTAAAACAAATTCTAGTATTGCGCCTCACTTTAAATGAAAAGCCAACTAGTCACAATAATAGAAAGTTGATTTTTGATAGAGACTCATCGCTTCCTCATTGCATTGTATTTGATGACCGCCGCGAGTCGCCAATTGGTTTTGGCGTCAAAATTATCAAAACGAAGAAGACTTACATTATACAAAGACGAGTTTCAATCGAACAGGCTATTGAGGCAAAGGTTGACAATGTTTCTGATTTTCCTAACAGATGCCGTCAAAAATAATGCGCACTCACTGGTATAAGTTGCAACTGTAACTGCTGTTACCCGCGGATAGAGAAGTCCCATTTGGTGTGGTTTAAAAATAACCAGATCATTTATATGTACGTCTAGTAAGTTATATACGTATAGGTGAAGTCGGGGCTGTATGGATTTTCAAGACGCGTCTGGTCTGTCCTATGCCATCAGGCTCACTCGTTGGTTGGCATTGGCATACCCATTCAACATTTCTCTTCAACATGTATAAAAAGCCTCTTTTTCTAAAG
>JAHZMC010000069.1 GCA_022599515.1 Betaproteobacteria bacterium | reverse complement strand
TTTGGAAATATACTGGAGTTGCAACGGTAGATGGTGCTGTTGTAGCAGAAGCTAGTATGATGTGTATTTTAAAAAATATATAAAAATTAATGATATAGATAGTAAAGTTAAAGTTATTTATGCAAAGTAAAATACATGCAACGGCCATTATTGACCCAAAAGCAGAATTAGATAGCAGCGTAGAAGTAGGCGCTTATTCTATTATTGAAGCAGGTGTAAAGATTGATGCGAACACTAGAGTTGGTAGTCATGCGGTAATAAAGGGGCCAACAACGATTGGTAAAAATAATCATATTTTTCAATTTGTGTCTTTAGGTGAGCAACCACAGGATAAAAAATATATAGACGAACCTACAACTTTAGAAATTGGCGATAACAATACGATTCGTGAGTTTTGCACCTTCAATCGTGGCACGACTCAAGATAAGGGCATTACGAAAATTGGTAGCGACAACTGGATTATGGCCTATGTGCACATTGCCCACGATTGCAATGTTGGAAACAATACTATTTTAGCCAACAATTCTTCTTTAGCAGGTCATGTCGATGTGCATGACTTTGCTATTTTAGGTGGTTTTACTTTAGTCCATCAGTTTTGCCAAGTTGGTTCACATGTGATTACGGCTGTGGGCTCCGTTGTTTTTAAAGATATACCAGCGTATGTAACAGCGGCTGGATATGACGCTAAACCGCATGGCATTAATTCAGAAGGTCTTAAACGTCGTGGCTTCACGACAGATGAAATCACTTATATCAAACGTGCTTATAAAACTTTGTATCGCAAAGGTCTTAGCTTAGAAGATGCTAAAAAGCATTATTAGCCATGCATGATGAGTGTGGGAAAATCCAATTACTTTCAGACTCTATTAATCAATCAACCCGCGGCATTATTCGTTAATCATTAAAACCTATGTCAAAAATTGCCATCGTAGCTGGAGAAGCTTCAGGAGATTTACTAGGAGCACATTTAATCAGTGCGCTGAAAAAGCAACGTAAGGATTTAACGTTTTTTGGTATTGCAGGACCAAAAATGATAAGCGAAGGGGCAACCACTTTATTTTCAATGGAAAAGTTGTCCGTTCGTGGTTATTTTGAAGTCATTAAGCATCTTCGTGGTTTGCTTAAGCTAAGAAAAAGCTTGTTGCAACAGATTCTTGCAGAAAAACCAGATGTTTTTATTGGTATTGATGCACCAGATTTTAATTTCTGGCTTGAGAGAAAACTAAAAAAACAGGGAATTCCAACTATTCATTATGTCAGCCCCTCTATATGGGCATGGCGTGGTGGGCGCATTCGTAAAATTAAACGTGCGGTTACCCATATGCTGGCACTGTTTCCATTTGAGCCAGCACTATATGAGTCCGTTAAGATGCCTGTTACTTATGTGGGGCATCCCCTTGCTGATGAGTTGCCATTAAGGCCGAATAAGACAGCTGCACGTAATTTATTAAAATTAAGGCAAAATGAACTAGTCATTGCAATGCTGCCTGGCAGCCGTCAATCAGAAGTGTTGCAACATGCAGAACTCTTTGTTAAAACAGCCGAATTAATGAATCAGCATCATGTATCCGCTAAATTTATCGTGCCATTAATTACCCGTGAAACACGTGATATTTTTGAGAGAGCTTTAGCTAAAAGTACAGATAACACGCTTGAAATGAAGTTGCTATTTAGTCATGCGCATGATGCAATGGAAGCGGCAGATTTCGTGATTGTGGCTTCTGGCACTGCAACGTTAGAAGCTGCACTATTAAAACAGCCAATGATTATTACTTATCGCATGTCAACACTGAGTTGGTGGTTACTGAAGTCTATGCATTATCTACCTTATGTTGGCTTGCCAAATGTATTGGCTGGCAAATTTATCGTACCTGAATTATTGCAAAAAAGTGCAACGCCAGAAAAGTTGAATGAAACGATGGCAGCAATGTTAAAAGACACCGTTGCCTTAAAAGCAATCAAGCAAGAATTTACAGATATCCATCGTAGCCTTAAACAAAACTCAGCCAAAAAGGCAGCTGATGTGATTCTTTCTTACCTATAATGAATCAGTTGATTTGCGGCGTTGATGAGGCTGGAAGAGGGCCATTAGCTGGCGCCGTCTATGCTGCAGCGGTTATTTTAAATCCTAACTCTCCGATTGTAGGGCTGGCTGACTCCAAGGAAATCACAGAAAAAAAGCGTGATGCGTTAGCGATTGAAATTAAACAGCATGCATTGGCATGGGCGATTGCCAGCAGTAGCGTGGAAGAAATTGATGCAATCAATATATTGCAAGCCAGCTTATTAGCCATGAAGCGCGCAATTGAGTCGATGCAACAACAGTTTAGCCAAGTCTTACAGGCAAAAACAATACTCGTACAAGTGGATGGTAACAAATGTCCTAAGATTGATTTACCTTGTGAAGCGATTGTCAAAGGTGATAGCAAAGTACAAGCCATTTCTGCAGCGTCTATCCTAGCTAAAACAGCACGTGATGCTGAACTGTACGCACTAGACAATCTATATCCCATTTACGGTTTTGCAAAACATAAGGGCTATCCTACTGCCGCTCACATGTCTTTATTACAGCAGCATGGCGTATCGCCAGTGCATAGACGCAGCTACGCTCCAGTGCGTAAGCTATTATTAAGCCAGCAATAAAAACACAGTCGGTTTTTTATGTAAATCGGGCAATATCGCTTGCTTCCAGGCACGAATGCGTTTGGTCACAATTAACTCATCAGGCAAACTAATATTGCAGGCAATGCACAACTCAGTTTCGCTACCGCAATGCGCTAGAATATCTTCAAGCATATGTTGATTGCGGAAGGGTGTTTCAATAAAAATTTGTGTTTCATTCTGTGCTTTAGCGCGCTGTTCAATTGCTTTGATTTGTTGGATGCGAGCGGCTTTTTCAGCTGGCAGATACCCTAAAAACGTAAAGCGCTGACCATTCAAGCCAGAGGCCATCAGACTCAATAAAATTGAGCTAGGGCCCACTAATGGTGCTACCCGAATGCCTTTTTTATGCGCCAATGCAGCTAAACGAGAGCCTGGATCAGCAATGCCTGGACAACCTGCTTCTGACATTAAGCCCACATCATGACCCGCGATTAATGAGGAGAGCAGGGCAGGTAAATCTTTATCATCCGTATTTTTATCTAATGTCTTAAGCGTAATTTCGCGAATCGGTTTTTGATGCTTAATTGCCCCTAAAAAGTGACGCGCTGTTTTCTCATTTTCAACAATATACTCATTTAGTGATTGCGCCAAACTAACCACATCTGGCGGCAATACTTGGCTGATATTATCGGCACCCATGGTAACGGGTATAAAATATAAAGTGCCATATTTGGCATTTGTTTGAGTGTCATTCATTAGTATTTAACAATCGCCCGGTAAGTTAACTTAGCTTCACCTTCAGCTGGTACTTTGATTTCCCATTGCGCAAGTTGGCTATTCACTTTTGTGTGTTTTGCACTCTCAGACAAAATCTGCCAATCGCCACCAATTGGCTCTTGTACGGCAACAGTGACTGCTTCTTTTTTTGCATTTTTATGCGTAATTTCAAAAGCTGATTTGTATTCTCTATTCGATACTTTTTGAAAGTCCGTTTGTTTTTTATCCGCCGTCACATCAAAAGCACTGCCTAGTTTCAAGCGAACCACTTCATTTTTTGGCGTGTGATCAATGGCATCTTCACCCACAAACTGTGCGTTGCCCTGACTATCTTTTTTATAGACGCGCATAATGCCTTTTGGTAGAGGCATACCCAATTTTGTGGCTTCTTTATTATCAAACTCAATGAATACATCTACCTTTAATTTTGAGCCAATTTCACCATATTGATTGCTGTAATAATAATCAGCGCCGCGCAAAAGTAATGATTTACGGGCTGGAATATCGCTCGCTGAAAGCAATGCCACTTGTTTAGTTTGATTTTCAGCAATGGTAGTCGGGCGCTCTAATCGATATAAATGATATTCAAGCAAGCCTTCCTCGCTCATCGGCGCTGCTGCTTCAGCCATCATCACATCACCACGCATCGTTTTTGCCATTGTTCTACGATTAGGTTGTACTTGATTAACATCACCTGCAACCAGTTGTAATTTTGCATTTTGATAACTAGCACCGCTCATATTACTAAGCGTAACCCAGCCAGAAAGGTCTAAGCGGTCTTCTTTAGCGTTTAACTCTGCAACATAATCCGCTTTCCAACCTAATCCACCCGTTAGATAACTAAGTTCTACCGTTTGGTTTTGCGTCCCTTTATTATTTACTTGGGTAATTAAAGTAGGGCGGTCGCGCAAGTTACTTGGCACATCATCATAAACAATTCTGCCAGGTAAACCAGTTTCAATACGGTTACCAATTTTAAGCACAACACCATTGTTGGCCGACAATACTGTGGCTTTTTCTGATGTTTCAGCACCTGTTGCTGGATTTGTCTTAACAATAGTGACTGTTTTTCCAACAAACTTTTCTAACATTTTATTTGGACTTAATAAGTCATAATCAAAATTTTGTTCTAGTAACGATAGGCTGCCTGGTGCATTAATACTGCGCAACAACGCAGTCTCTGGTCTAATTTGCGCACTAACATCTCTTAATGCGACTGCATTTAAGCCTGTGTTTAGATTGATGTTACGGACATCTTTTACCAACGCTAAATCATTGTTATATATCGTGACTGCAACACTCTGTTGATTTTCAAGTGTGCTCCGCAGCTCTGTCACATTATCAGCAGCTAAAATTGGCATTGGAATAATACTAATGAGAATGAACATCATAAAGCGCGATTTAAACATTTGAATCTCCATCGAGGTGAGTTAATGTGGCGTTTAACGGGCTAACTTAGATTATGTTGACACCTTCATTTTGCAACAGGGTAATTAACCTGATTAATGGGAGCCCAATTAATGCATTAGGGTCGTCTCCCGTCATGCGTTCGATTAACGCAATCCCTAAACCTTCAGATTTAGCACTACCCGCACAATGATAAGGTTGTTCTTTAGTTAAATAATTCTCTATTTGATCATCCGTCAGCTTTCTAAACTTTACTAAATAAGGCACCACTTCTGCTTGCATATAACCAGTTTCTGCATTGTATAAACACAAAGCACTATGGAAAGTAACTTCTTTCCCACGCATGGAGCGCAATTGTTTGGTTGCATTGTTGTGGTTCAATGGTTTACCAAGCTGTTCTCCTTTAAGTGTTGCCACTTGATCGCAGCCAATAATGAGCGCATGCGGATATTCTGTCCCTACTTTTTTCGCTTTTTCCTGTGATAATCGCAGTGCTGTATCTTGTGGTTTTTCGCCATCAAGAATAGTTTCATCGACATGCGGCGACACGGTATTAAAGGGTATTTGTAGGCGTTGCAATAGCTCGCGTCGATAAATCGAAGATGAAGCTAAAATAAGCGTTTTTTTCATATGAGAAGTCTCATTATTCAATAAAAAGCCGACAGGAAATTTCTGTCGGCTTTTATGGTGACAGAATAAATATTAATCTGGCTGGATTTCAATTAAAGATTCATCAGGTGTTACATTGTCACCTTTTTGCACATTAATAGACACCACCGTACCTGATGTTGATGCTTCAATTTCATTTTCCATCTTCATGGCTTCAATCACTAGGATAGGGTCACCAGCTTTTACTTTGTCACCAATGGCTACTTTAATCGCCACAATAGTGCCAGGCATCGCTGTGGTTACACAGCCTTTATGGTGCGGGCGAGGGCGGCCATTGCTAGACTCTTTCTTTTTAACGTTAGCGCCATTGCTTTGCGCGCCGCCAGTTAATTCAATTTCGCTCAGTGTTTCCACCATCACCTCTTCAGCCACGCCATCAACCGTCACATAAATTGGACGAATTTCTTCGCCTTCATGGCCTGTGCCTGTCAATTTGATATGGAAAGTTTCTCCATGCAAGGTGACATTAAACTCATTAGGCGCATAACGCGGGCCGTTAGCATGCACATCTTCTTTTGATAACAATGGCTCTGGTACTAATGAATTAGCATTTCGCTCTTTTAAAAAGGTTTCACCTATATCTGGAAACATTGCATAGGTTAAAACATCTTCCTCGCTTTTTGCTAGGCGATCTACATGGCTACTCAATTTTGACATTTCAGGCTTAAGCAAATCAGCAGGACGGCAATCAATCACTTTTGAATCGCCGATTGCCATTCTTTGCACATCTTCATCAACAGCACCAATTGGCTTTCCGTACTGACCTAAGAAGTAGTTTTTCACTTCATTAGTAATCGTAGAATAGCGTTTACCAGTTAACACATTTAAAACGGCTTGTGTGCCAACAATCTGTGAAGTTGGTGTGACTAATGGTGGGTAGCCTAAATCTTCACGCACGCGTGGAATTTCTGCTAAAACCGCGTTCATTTTATCTAAAGAACCTTGCTCTTTAAGTTGATTGCTCAAGTTAGAAATCATGCCGCCTGGTACTTGATTGACTAATACGCGCGTATCAACACCCGTATAATCACTCTCAAATTGCCAATATTTTTTGCGCACTTCACGGAAATATTCGCTTACTTCCTGCACAGCAGCAATGTCTAAGCCAGTGTCATATTCCGTGCCTTGTAAGGCAGCAATAATGCTTTCAGTCGTTGGATGGCTAGCACCTTCACTAAATGCTGAGTTACAAGTGTCAATAATTGTTGCGCCATTTTCAACGCCGCGCATCAAGTTCATGCTCGCTAGACCAGAAGTTGCATGGCTATGTAAATGAATAGGAATGTTAATCGCCTCATCTAAAGCCTTAACCAACTCAGCAGTTGTTTGTGGCGTTAACAAGCTTGCCATATCTTTAATTGCAAGCGTGTCACAACCCATGGCTTCTAATTCTTTTGCTAAAGCAACAAAGTGGGCAACATCATGTTTCGGGCTTGTTGTGTAACTAATCGTGCCTTCTGCAATTTTCTTGGCTTTTTTAACCGCTTCAATTGAAGTTTTAAGATTACGCATATCATTCATCGCATCAAAAATACGGAATACATCTACGCCATTATCAGCTGATTTCTTTACAAAAGCTTCAACCACATCATCAGAATAATGACGGTAGCCAAGCAAATTTTGGCCACGTAATAACATTTGAATGCGGCTATTAGGCAAGGCTTTACGTAATTTAGCTAAACGTTCCCATGGATCTTCTTTTAAAAATCTTACGCAAGCATCAAATGTCGCGCCACCCCATGCTTCTAAAGACCAGAAGCCAATAGAATCAAGTTTGGAGCAGATAGGTAACATATCATCAGTACGCAAGCGCGTTGCAATCATGCATTGATGTCCGTCACGTAATACTAATTCTGTAATGTTTACTTTTTTCATAATTAAATCTTTACTCATTAAATACCATTATGTGCTGCGATTGCGGCTGAAATAGCGGCAGCAATCAGTTCAGGAGGGAGTTCTACTGCATAGTTTGTTAACTCTGGATTCGCCTCGACAAAACCAGTATTAAAATTACCTGCTCTAAACTCAGGATGATTCATGATTTCTTGATAATAAGGAATCGTTGTTTTAACGCCATATACCTCAATATCGTTTAATGCGCGCTTGCCACGTTCAACCACACGTTCCCAGTCTAATGCCCATACCGTTAGTTTGGCGCACATTGAATCGTAATAAGGGGGGATAACGTAACCTGTATAAATTGCTGCATCCATCCGCACGCCAGGACCGCCTGGTGAATAGTAACGGGTGATTTTACCAAAGCTAGGCAAGAAGTCGTTTTTAGGGTCTTCTGCATTAATACGATATTCAATCGCAAAACCACGGTAGCTAATTTCACTTTGTTTATAACGTAATGGTAAACCAGAAGCGATGCGAATTTGCTCTTGTACAATATCAACGCCAGTAATCGCTTCGGTAATGGTATGTTCTACCTGCAAGCGCGTATTCATTTCCATAAAATAGAAACGATTGTCTGAATCCAATAAAAACTCAACCGTACCAGCATTGCGATAACCAACGGCTTTCGCCGCTTTAACGGCTAAGTTGCCGATATGCTCACGTTGCGTTTTTGATAATTGTGGAGAAGGGGCAATTTCAATCAGTTTTTGATTACGACGCTGAATAGAACAATCGCGCTCAAACAAATGAACGGCATCGCCTTTGCTATCCGCTAAAATTTGCACTTCAATATGACGTGGGTTAACAATACACTTCTCTAAAAATACCTCAGGCTTCCCAAAAGCCTTACTCGCTTCTGAAATAACACGATCATAATTGTTGAGTAAATCATTTTCCGTATCACAACGGCGAATACCTCTACCGCCGCCACCGTTAGTGGCTTTTAGCATGACTGGATAGCCAATATTTCTGGCTAAAGCAACAGCCTCATCTAAGCTAGCTAAGTTACCATCACTGCCAGGTGTACATGGAATGCCAGCGCTAGTCATGGCGATACGTGCTTGAATTTTATCGCCCATTTTACGAATAACAGCGCCGCTTGGACCAATAAACGCAATGCCTCGTTTGGCGCAAATTTCAGCCAACTCAGGATTTTCAGACAAGAAGCCGTAGCCAGGATGCAATGCATCGCAACCAGCTGCGGTAGCAATATTAACAATATGATGGGCGTTTAAATAGCCAGCAACAGGGTCGGAACCTAAGCTGTACGCTTCATCAGCTTTTTTAACATGTAAAGCACGTCTGTCAGCATCAGTATAAATCGCAACCGATTTAATACCCATCTCTGAACAGGCGCGCACAATGCGGACGGCAATTTCCCCACGGTTTGCCACTAGGATTTTTTTGAACACACTTAAGCTTTCTTTTGAACTTCTAACCGCATGATTGTATCATGTGCACTCTGACTGCAAAATACTAAAGCAGCTAAATTTGCCGTAATAATTTAAATGACAGAAATATTATCGAATGAAACCCATACTAATTAACAATCTAGAGTTTGCAAAAAAACAAGAGGCAATCACGCACTCAATCGATGTGGATAGTTGTGAAAGATTACTTGATCTACTCGAAACAAGTTCAACGTTACCAAGAAACATTCGCTATAACTTAACAGGGAGCACATCAACCTTTCACTTGCCTAGTTTAGGTTTGACAATTGAAGCTACTTTACCCGTGCTCTGTCAACGCTGTCTTCAGCCGATGCAGCTTGACCTTTCGCTGGATTATGCATATGTGATTGCCGAAGTTGAGCCAGAAACATTCGAAGGTGATGAAGAAATTGATTGGCTGGAAGCATCGCGCGAAATGAATGTTAATACCTTAGTAGAAGACGAGTTGCTGATGGCGATTCCTCTTGGGCCGCTACACGACCATGCATGTAAACCACTGATTCAAGATCAGGTAGAAAAGCCAAATCCGTTCGCTGTGTTGAAAGATTTGTTGAAACAAAACCCATAAGTAAGTGTTTTTTAACTCAATTCACACAATATTATGTGTTTTTTGTTTACAAAAACACAGCAAATAGATTATCATTGCGGATTAGCTGTTTAGAACAGAATTACATTTAAAAAATCTAATAAATTCTAGCAGAGTTTATTTTTAGCTTGGAGCAATAACATGGCAGTTCAACAAAACAAAAAGTCACCTTCAAAACGTGGCATGCATCGTTCACATGACTTTTTAGTGAACCCTCCTTTAGCAGTTGAGCCTACTACAGGCGAGACGCACTTACGTCACCACGTTAGTCCTAGCGGCTTTTACCGTGGTCGTAAAGTAATGTCGACAAAAGGCGAGTAATTTAATCGCAACTAATGAATTGCTTGGATAACGCCGCGTTTATGCATCATAACGCGGCGTTAGTTTATCTAAAGCAATCAAACGCTAAATTGACATTTATGTCAGCATCACTTCTAATGCATGTCACGTTAGAGTAAAAAGACATCGTAAAAGACTGCATAGTCAAGTAAGAGGCCTCATGGATATTACAATCGCAATTGACGCAATGGGTGGGGATCACGGGCCCCATGTGACCGTTCCTGCAGCGTTACGTGCGCTCAAAGAAGACGAGCAGCTAAATATTGTTTTAGTCGGCTTAGAAGACACTATTCAAGCAGAGTTAAAGTCACATAAAGCAACGACAAGTCCACGTTTGCGCATTCATCATGCTAGCGAAGTTGTACTGATGGATGAGTCACCGCAAAGCGCCATGAAGAACAAGAAAGACTCTTCAATGCGTGTTGCTATTAACTTAACCAAAAGTGGCGAAGCCAATGCCTGCGTTAGCGCTGGTAACACTGGCGCTTTAATGGCAACTGCCCGTTTTGTATTAAAAACATTACCAGGAATCGAACGCCCAGCTATTGCATCTGCATTACCTTCAGAAAAAGGCAGCACTTATATGCTTGATTTAGGGGCAAATGCAGACTGTACGGCAGAGCAATTATTACAATTTGCTGTCATGGGTGCCATGTTGGTCAGTTGCGTGGAGCATAAGCCTAACCCTTCTATTGGCTTGCTTAATATTGGCTCAGAAGATATTAAAGGCAATGAAGTCGTTAAAAGAACTGGCGAATTGTTGCGCGAAAGTCATCTCAACTTTTATGGCAATATTGAAGGTGATGATATTTTTAAAGGCACAACAGATTTAGTGGTTTGTGATGGTTTTGTTGGTAATGTGGCTTTAAAAACGACCGAAGGCTTAGCCCATATGATGGGTAAATTTTTGACACAAGAATTCAAGAAGAACTGGTTATCAAAGTTAATGGCTTTATGTGCTATGCCTGTTTTAAAAGCATTCAAAAAACGATTAGATCCACGTCGATATAATGGAGCAAGCTTTTTAGGTTTGCGTGGCGTAGTTGTGAAGAGTCATGGCGGGGCAGATGCTTTCGCTTTTTATCATGCGATTCATGTTGCAATCGAAGAGGCGCGAAATGGTGTTTTGCGTCGTATCACGGAGCAATTAGAAATTGAACATATTCAAAAAGATACAACAATTGCACCAGTTACAGCTGAAAATTAAGTAAACTAACAAAATGACTCACTCTAGAATCGCTGGTACTGGCAGCTACTTACCAGAAAAAATATTATCCAACAAAGAGCTAGAATCCATGGTGGATACCACTGATGAATGGATTTTTTCGCGTACTGGCATCCGTGAACGTCACATTGCGGCGCCTGATGAACTGACCAGTGATTTGGCGACAATAGCGGCTAACCGCGCTATTGAAAGTGCAGGTATAACGGCTAATGACATTGATCTTATCTTGGTTGCAACGACAACCCCAGACAAAATATTTCCCAGTGTCGCTTCAATCGTACAACGAAAAATTGGCGCCTCTAACTGTCCGGCATTTGATATTCAAGCTGTTTGTAGTGGTTTTGTTTATGCATTGGCGACTGCCAATAATTTCATTAAAGCAGGTGCTAAT
>JAHZMC010000068.1 GCA_022599515.1 Betaproteobacteria bacterium | reverse complement strand
TATGGATTTTCTGATAGCTTGGTGAGTAATTTGTATGCGCAGGCTGGGAAAACGCACGTACCGAGTATTGTGTTTGCCTGCGATACTGCACCAGAGTTGGAGTCTGAAGCGCCGAGAGATAATATGGTTAAAGTGTATCCGCGCCAGATTGATTTAGACAATGTGCAAAAATTAGCGCAATTTGAAGTGACGGAAGTGGTTGCTAGCATTCCTGAGTTGCAAGCAGCGGTTGAACGAAGGTTACAGAGCCATTAATTGGCGTATCAATGAAGACTGAAAATTTACTTTTTGTGACAGGCAAGCTGGCTGAAAAGAGCTTAGATAAAGTTTTGCGTCAAATCCAAGCCAATAGCAAAACGCCACAATTTAAATATCGAATTGAGCAGATTGGTGTTTCAGTTGCGGCGCTCATGACGCCAGAGTTAATTGCTAAACGGCTAAAAAATATAGGCAATGCAAAAAAAATGATTTTGCCAGGATTGTGTCAAGGTGATTTGAGCTTGCTGCATCGACAATATGGCATTCCAGCCGAACGCGGGCCGGACGATTTGAAAGATTTGCCGCAATATTTTGGGCAGCAAGGGATGGCACCCGATTTAAGTCAGCATAGTGTGGATATTTTTGCAGAAATTGTCGATGCGCCTGATTTGAGTTTGGATGCGATTTTAGCTAAAGCGGAGCAATATAAAGCGCAGGGTGCAAACGTGATTGATTTAGGCTGTTTGCCCAATCGACCGTTTAATCATTTAGTTGATGCAATTCAATTGCTTAAAAGTCATGGGTTTAAGGTTAGTGTCGATTCTATTCAGCCTGATGAATTGCTATTGGCTGGCAATGCAGGTGCTGACTATTTACTTAGCCTGACTGAAAAAACAATATGGATTGCAGGTGAAGTTGAGGCGACGCCGATTCTGATTCCTGCAAAACCAGGTAATATAGCCTCGTTATATCGTTCGATTGAACATTGCTTAACGCGTAATAAACCATTTATTGCCGATGCAATTTTAGATCCGATTCATTTTGGATTGGCGGACTCCATTGTTCGATATCACAAATTACGTAAAAAATATCCTGATATTCAAATAATGATGGGTGTTGGTAATTTAACGGAGCTCACGGATGCCGATACCACTGGCATTAACGCCATGTTGTTTGGGTTGATTAGTGAGCTGAATATTAATGCTGTATTGGCTACTTCAGTGAGTCCGCATGCGGTGAACGCGATTGCAGAGGCTGATGCAGCAAGGCGCATCATGTATCGGGCAAAACAAGATAATCGTTTACCGCGTGGCTACAGTAATCGCTTATTAGGCTTACATGATAGAAAGCCGTTTTCATATAACAAGAGTGAGATAGAAGAGATTGCTAGCCAAATTAAAGATCCGAGTTTTAGGATTATGGTCAGCGAAGCGGGTGTGCATGTTTTTAACCGAAGCGGACATCAATTGGATATTGACCCATTTGCTTTTTATGCCCATTTAGGCGTGGAGCAAGATGCCTCGCATGCGTTTTATTTGGGTGTAGAGTTAGGGCGCGCACAAATTGCTTGGCAACTTAAAAAGCGTTACGTCCAAGATGAAGAGCTCGCTTGGGGTGTCAATCTAATGACAGATAAACAAGAAAAGAAAAAACACAGAGAAGCGTCTTTAGCCCAGAAGAAACTTAAAAATAAATGATATTTGAAACCATTATTGTTAGTACAGATGTTGATGGCTTGCCACATGTGACGCCATTTGGCGTTAAGTATGAAGAAGATTTGGTGATTATTTCACCCTTTAAGCCATCGAAAACATTAAGCAACATTTTAGCAACACAATCTGCCACGATGAATCTTACCGACGATGTGCGGATGTTCGCAGGCGCTTTAACCAAACGACAATCGTGGTCGCTACTACCCGCTAGTAAAATCAAAGGGCAGAGACTTGACGGTAGTTTAACGCATACAGAACTATTGTTGGTTGAAGTGCGGGAAGATGCAGAGCGACCACAGCTAGTGATGCAGCAAGTTGAAACACAGCATCATGCAGGATTCAAAGGGTTCAATCGAGCGCAAGCTGCGGTGATTGAGCTGGCGGTATTGACCAGCCGTTTACACATGCTGCCGCCAGAAAAAATTCAATCAGAACTGAGTTATTTGCAAATTGCTATTGATAAAACGGCTGGTGAGCGTGAGCTGGAAGCATGGGGCTGGCTAACGGACAAGATTAATCAATACTATAAAGAAAACGCCGTATGACACAATTGTTAATAAGTGTTAAAAATCTAGAGGAATCTCGAATAGCTCGGTATGCTAACGCTGACATCATCGATTTAAAAGATCCTAGTGTTGGTGCGTTAGGCGCGTTGGATGTTGATGTCGTGAGTCAGATTGTACAGGATGTAAGCGGCGGTGTATTGCTCAGTGCCACCGTAGGTGAAGGACATGCAACGATTGATGTGCTCAAGCAAGACATTGTTTTGTATGCTGGGTTAGGGGTTGATGTCGTTAAAATCGCAGTGAGTGGATTGTTTAAACTAGCTGATTTTTATAGTGAAATAAAGCAATTAACCAATCTAGGCATTAAACTGGTTGCCGTTTTTTTTGCTAATGAACCACTCGACTTTAGCTTACTTAATAAGCTAAAAGACGGTGGATTTTATGGTGCAATGCTCGATACACAATTGAAAAACACTTCATTGTTAGAGCTGCAAACGACGGAGACATTGCAAAAGTTTACCGTTGTTTGTAAGCAACATATGCTGATTTCTGGGTTAGCAGGGTCAATCAATATGACACATGTTGATAGATTGTTAATGTTAAATCCTAGTTTTATTGGCATGCGTGGTGGCGTGTGTCATCGGCGAGATAGAGCATCTACGCTGGTTGGAGACAGGGTGGTTGAAGTTAAAACTATGTTGTTAAACTACAACAATAGATTAGAGCCGCTTGAAATATAATTGGCTCAAGTTGCAAATCAAACTTGGATTAAGTATAGTCTGGGTAACAGTTTTTTAATTTTTTTATATACTGCTTAAGCAGTTAATTTTTGGAGTTCACACATGAGTAAGAAGCTATTTAGTCTTGCTGTAGCAGCAACACTAAGTATGACAGCACTTTCCGCAACTGCAGAAGATATGTATCGCGGCGCTTGGTACGGTGGAGCAGGTATTGTAGGCCTAGATACAGATAGTGATCTTGAATCAAGTAACGGAGCTGGTGGGTACGTTACAATTGGTAAGGAACTTAGTCAAAGTTGGGATTTGCAAGGTCGTTTTGGAAGACAAGGCGGCGACGAGGATACTGGTATTCCTGGCGCTTCTGGTCAGTATAAAAACACAACTTTGGAATTAGATGCTTTGTACATGTTTAGTCGTGATAAGTTACGTCCATTCCTGTTGGCTGGTTTAGGCGTTGGAAAAAACGATCTTGATTATAGTGCTCCAGGTCAGGATATTGATGAGGATAAAACATCGTGGTTAGCAAGCCTTGGTTTAGGTGCGCAATACTTAATTACTGAAAATTTTGGTTTTCAAGCAGACCTAAGACACCAGTTTAGCAGAGCTAAAGTTGCAGATGTAACAAATGGTGTTTACACAGGATCGAGCACAGAAACAATCGGTAACACAATCTTAGGTTTTGGTGGTTTTGTTCGTCTAGGCGCACCAGCAGCTGTTGTTGCAGCGGCAGCTCCAGAGCCAGCTCCAATCCCAGTAGCTGAGCCAGCTCCAATCCCAGTAGCTGAGCCAGCTCCAATCCCAGTAGCTGAGCCAGCGCCAGCGCTAATTTGTGAAGAAAAATTAGACACAGTTACTATTGATGCCGCGAAACTATTTGGTTTTGATAAGGCAGCGATTGGAGACGAAGGTAAAGCTGAGTTGAATGCAGCTGCTGATAAAATTAAAGCTAATCCAGAAATCACAAACGTGATTGTTACTGGACATACTGATTTATTAGGTTCATTTGAATACAATCAAAAATTATCAGAGCGTCGCGCTAAACAAGTGGCAGAATATCTTGCTTCTCAAGGCGTTAACTCAAGTATCATTACTTCAACAGGTCGTGGTGAGTCATCACCTGTGGTTTCATGTGAAGGTGTTAAACCAAGAAAAGCCTTAATTGAGTGCTTACAGCCTAACCGTCGCGTGACAGTTGAAGCAAACGTTAGAGAAACAGTGTGTAAATAAGCACAAATAACAATTGTTTATTTAAAAGCCTCGCTTGTGCGGGGCTTTTTTTTAGACAGTATTAAAGCGTTATAATAAGCAAATGAAACAACAAGTCAGTTTAATCATTGAAGCACATTGGGTTTTGCCCGTTGTGCCTAGTAATAAGCTTTTAGAGCATTATGGGGTAGTTGTGGATGCGGAGACAATTGTCGATATTCGCCCAATTGCAGAAGTGCATTCACAATATCAAGCTAATGAAGTTATCAAACTCAATAATCAAATCCTAATGCCAGGGTTGATTAATTTACATACACATACAGCCATGAGCTTGATGCGTGGTTTAGCCGATGGCTTAGCGCTGCAGCCTTGGTTGCATAACCACATTTGGCCTGCAGAGAGTAAGTTGGTCTCACCAGATTTTGTTTATGATGGAACAGTCTTAGCTGCAGCAGAAATGTTAAGTGGTGGAGTGACTACTTGTAATGATATGTATTTTTTCCCTGCGTCGGCGGCAGAAGCCAGTATAAAAATGGGATTGCGCGTTAATTTAGGATTGGTCGTTATTGAGTTTCCAACACAGTATGCGAATGATGCAGACAGTTATATTAAAACAGGATTAGATGTTAGGGATAGTTACCGAGAGCAGCCTTTAGTTAGTTTTAGTTTTGCACCGCATGCTCCTTATACCGTATCTGATAAAACATTTCAGCGCATTGCAACGCTCTCCAATCAAGTCAATATTGGCATACACACCCATTTGCATGAGACTAAAGAAGAGTTGTCTCAAAGTAATGAAGCGCATGGTTTGCGTCCATTAGCTCGCTTGGCCAATTTAGATTTATTAGGGCCGAATGTCACTTTTGCCCATTGTGTTCATATGAATGCGGTTGAAATGCGATTGTTAGCCGAACATGGTTGTAGTATTGCGCATTGCCCAAGCTCTAATTTAAAACTTGCTAGTGGTATTGCACCAATCAGTCAGTACATTCAATATAATATTAACGTTGGGCTTGGGACTGATGGTGCGGCAAGCAATAATCGCTTAGATATTTTCACCGAGATGCGGCTGGCTGCTTTGTTGGCTAAAGCAGAAAGTGGAGATGCAACTGCAGTGCCTGCATATACAGCGATTGAAATGGCGACGATTAATGGCGCTAAAGCACTTGGATTAGAAGATAAAATAGGATCAATTGAGGTTGGCAAACGAGCAGATTTAATTGCTATTCGTTTTTCTGACATTGAAATGCAGCCTTGTTTTGACCCAATATCACATCTGGTTTATGTGGCAGGGCGCGAGCACGTTAGTCATACATGGGTGGATGGCGAGTTGCGCTACCATAAGCCAGCAGAAAGTGCAGCTGTTTATAGTGGCATAGAGCCACGTGAATTAAGGGCTATTGTAAGAAAATGGCAATCGAAAGTAAGTGAGTTTACATGAGTGAGACGATGAATAAGGTTAACGCAGATACAGCTGAATTAAATAAGTTTAGTGAGCTAGCTCATAAATGGTGGGATAAAACCAGTGAGTTTAAACCGCTACATGAAATTAACCCATTACGATTAAATTATATTAATGATGCAGTTTCTCTTAGCGGAAAGCGCGTATTAGATGTCGGTTGTGGCGGCGGTATTTTATCGGAGTCGATGGCAGAGAAAGGTGCAATCGTTACTGGAATTGATTTAGGTGAAAAAGCCCTTAAAGTCGCGCAATTACACAGTCTTGAAAGCGGTGTTGACGTTAATTATCGCTATATTTCAGCTGAGGCGCATGCTGCAGAGGCGGCGGAACAATATGATGTAGTGACTTGCTTAGAAATGTTGGAGCACGTACCTGATCCTGCCAGTATTGTTAGTGCCTGTGCCAAGCTGGTTAAACCTGGCGGACATGTATTTTTTTCGACCATTAATCGCAATCCAAAAGCCTATATTTTTGCTATATTAGGTGCTGAATATATCTTAAAAATGCTACCTAAAGGTACGCATGATTATGCTAAGTTTCTTAAGCCATCAGAGTTGGCGCGTTTTGTCAGGCAGGCCGATTTGTCTGTGATCGGACAAGTTGGTATGAGTTATAACCCAATCACGCAGCATTACTGGTTAAATGATGACGTTTCAGTAAACTACCTTGTACATACACAAATGCCATCACGCTAAATGGCACAAAATAAGATGAAAACAATCCTATTTGATTTGGATGGCACTTTAGTGGATACCGCGCCAGATCTCGGTTATGCGCTAAATTTACAGTTAAAAAAGTATGGTAAGCAACCGTTAGCGGATGCAGAAATTCGACCTTTTGCTTCGCATGGCTCAAAAGGATTATTGGCATTGGGTTTTGGTATTACACCTGATGACGCGGATTTTATTCAAATGCGTGATGAGTATTTAAATCTGTACGAAACCGTTTTAACCCGATCACCACTTTTGTTTGATGGCATGCAATCTACACTAGCAAATATCGTAGAAAAAGGATTGAGTTGGGGCATTGTAACCAATAAGCCTGGTCGGTTTACGGTGCCTTTGGTTAAAAGTTTAGGGCTGGACCAAGAAGCTATTTGTGTGATCAGCGGAGATGATGCGCCACAGCCAAAGCCATCACCAGCAACATTATTGCTAGCCTGCAAACAAGCGCAAGTGAGGCCTGAAGAATGTCTATATATTGGCGATGCGGAGCGCGATATTCAAGCGGGTAGAGCGGCTGGCATGCAGACTGTTATTGCCATGTATGGGTATATTGATGAAACAGATAAGCCACTAACTTGGGGTGCCGATAGCACTATTGCAGTGCCTAAGGATATTCTGACTTTAATTAATTAACGCGCTTTCGCTCGACGATGGCTTGTGCCAATGTGCCGCTATCCACATACT
The DNA here is from genome assembly GCA_022599515.1 of Betaproteobacteria bacterium. Lineage (GTDB taxonomy): Bacteria > Pseudomonadota > Gammaproteobacteria > Burkholderiales > Methylophilaceae. The sequence goes on along the minus strand of JAHZMC010000068.1, from coordinate 5,418 downwards.
CAATTTCGCCGCCCATAGGCAAACCGCGTGCAATACGACTCACTTTTATATTACGCGCTTTTAATAGCTCCATAATGTAATGCGCCGTGGCTTCACCTTCTACGGTATAGTTGGTTGCTAAAATCACCTCATTAACCGATTTATTTTCAGCGCCAGTTTGGGCGCGCTTAATGAGTTTATCTAAGTTAATTTCTTTTGGGCCAATACCATCTAAAGGTGAAAGACGACCCATTAACACAAAATAAAGGCCATCATAAGACTGTGTTTGCTCCAGCATCATCACATCGGTTGGCATTTCCACCACGCACAGTAAAGACGTGTCACGTTTTTCAGATGCGCAAGTTGAGCAAGTAGGCTGCTCACTAAAGTTATTACATAATTGACAATGGCCAACTGTTTCAAGCGCATTACTTAATGCATAAGCAAGCCCACTTGCGCCTTTTCTATCGCGTTGCAATAGATAATACGCCATGCGTAAAGCAGACTTTGGCCCAACGCCAGGTAAGCAGCGCAGCGACTCGATTAACTGTTCTAATGCAGGGGGATTTTTCACGTTTACAATTGACTTAAATATCAACCTTAAAAAGGTAACTTCATACCCGCTGGCATTAAGCTGCTCATGCGCGCTGTTGAAGTGGCTTCAGCTTTTTGATTAGCATCTTTCAGTGCAATCACTAATAAATCTTCCAGCGTTTCTTTGTCATCCATCACGCTGTCATCAATCGCGACGCGCTTTACTTCATTGCGACAAGTCATGGTTACTTTCACTAAGCCGTTGCTTGCAACGCCTTCTACTTCGACATTCGCTAATTCTGCTTGCGCTTTTTGCATATTGGCTTGCATCATTTGCGCTTGCTTCATCATATTACCCATACCACCCTTCATTTCAATCTCCTTTTACGTTGTGGGTTTAATACTATTTGGAATGATTTTGGCATCTAAATCTTGAATAAGTGCCTTAACAAAAGCGTCATTCATAATCGCTTCTTCAGCCGTTGATTGAATCACCGCTTTTTCTTCTGCTTGTTGTTTTGCTGGCGTATTCGCTTCGTTATCAATTTTAAAATGCAGTTTTATTTTTTTATTAAAGTGATTGTTAATCGCCGTTGATAATTTTTCTTGATACGTGGCGCTGATTAAATGCTTTTGCTCTTCGGCAACTCGTAAAGTAATGCTATTTTCATCATAAGACAGCATTTCACAATTCTGCGCCAGTGCGCGTGCAATGCCGAGCTTCAAATGTCTTTCAATTAAAGTGCGCCAATTGCCGTCAAATGCGCTAGATTTATCACTGGCAGGTGCTTCATCTTCCTCAGTTAATGTCGAAGAGGGTTCAATACTTGTCTCAACAACTATTGGCTCGATAGCGGGCTGATGAGTCGCAGCTGCTGGCTTCGTCATTTCAATTTGCTGTTTTGTCTCTTGCAGTGCTGCGACAGCATTGCGCACAGGTGCTTGAGTTGTAGTTACCGCGGGTGCAACAGTGGGATTTACGCTATTTTTTTTTTGAGCAGAGAATGATTCTGCTGGCGAGAACGCTAACATGCGCAGTAAACTCATGGTGAATCCAGCATATTCATCAGGCGCTAGACTGATGTCTCGACCGCCTAATAAAGCAATTTGATAATACAACTGTAATTGTTCAGCCGATAATGTTTGCGCTAGTTGCAACAAGGTTTCTCGTTCAGGCAAATCAGGGCTAATACTTTCAGGTACCGTTTGTGCAATCGCAATTTGGTGCAAGAGTTTAGCTAAATCATTCAATGCCGCTTCAAATGAAATGCTACGCGCTTCCATCTCTTGCGCTTTCGCAATCAGGGCTGCACCATCTTCATTCATTAAGGCGTTGATAATATCGAACAGATAGCTTTGATCAATCGCCCCCAACATACTGCGCACATCAGCCTCGTTGACGGCCTGATTGCCATAAGCAATGGCTTGGTCAGTTAGCGATAGCGCATCGCGCATGCTGCCTTCTGCAGCTCGTGCAATCAGTTGCACGCCAGTCAGCTCGAAAGGAATATTTTCTTGCGTTAAGACGTCTTGTAAATGCGTAATAATCGTTGGACTAGCAATTTGACGCAGATTAAACTGCAAACAACGCGATAGCACCGTTACAGGCACTTTTTGTGGGTCGGTAGTCGCTAGAATGAATTTAACGTGTGCAGGCGGCTCTTCTAGCGTTTTAAGCATAGCATTGAAGGCGCTTTTAGACAGCATATGCACCTCATCAATGATATATACTTTAAAGCGACCAGATGTTGGTGCGTATTGTGCATTTTCCAGTAATTCACGCATGGCATCGACCTGCGTATTGCTCGCCGCATCGACTTCTAATAAATCAACAAAGCGACCTTTATCAATCTCTGTGCATGCATTGCAAACGCCGCAAGGCTTGGCGGTAATGCCAGTTTCACAATTGAGTGATTTTGCAATAATACGTGCTAATGTGGTTTTGCCAACGCCGCGTGTGCCCGTAAATAAATAAGCATGATGGATCCGTTGTTGCTCAAGCGCATTGGTTAATGCGCGCACAACATGCGGTTGTCCAACTAGGGTTTCGAAGGATTTAGGACGCCATTTACGCGCTAGAACTTGATGTGACATAAGTCTATTTTAGCTGATAAATACAGTTGAAGAACAGGGCGCATAAAAAGAATCGGGTCTCATTAAATAGGTTTTAAAGAGATTCTAACTAAACATAAGTTAATTAGACTAATTAGATGGTGCGAATTAGAGGGTGGCGAGCCTTACCTCGGCACTTGTGCAATAGTTGTGGCTGCTTGCTTCCGCATCTGACCAGGTTGGCTACATTACAATGCGAGGAGACCCGCCGCACGTATTCTACAATATTTCACTCAATATCCGCAGCGTTTCGCGGGATTTTTTTCTAAATAGGCGAGTTCTTCATCGCTATAAAGCCGTCCGCGTGTGATAAACGCCATGCCAGTACCGCAATCTAATGAGAATGAACCGCTAGAGCCAGGCACTGCATCTAAAATGGTGTGCATATTTTCTGCAAATGAATAATGACTATCGCTCATATAAAAAATAGCGCCTTCCAAATTGCCTAAAATCACATCCATTGCACTTGGTCGCATCTCATTCGCCGGCATACATAAAGGGCCGCTGCCTTCGCAACAACCACCAGATTGCAGAAAAGCAATGTCACCATGTTCAGCGATTAATTTGCGAATCAGTGCTTTTGCGGATTCTGTAGCAGATACTCGTTCAGCTATCATGTTTTCTCCAAACAAAAGGGGCAATCAATCTGCCCCTTTTTATTCTCACAATATCAACTAATCATTAGAAGAAACCCATTTTGTTTGGGTTGTAGCTTACTAATAAGTTTTTAGTTTGTTGGTAATGATCTAACATCATTTTGTGGTTTTCACGGCCAACGCCAGACTCTTTGTAACCACCAAATGCAGCATGTGCTGGATAATGGTGGTAGCAATTTGTCCAAACACGACCAGCTTTAATGCCACGACCCATACGGTAAGCGGTTGTGCCATTTCTGCTCCAAACGCCAGCACCTAAACCAAAGATAGTGTCGTTTGCAATTTCTAATGCTTCAGCTTCATCTTTAAAGGTTGTTACTGCAAGCACAGGGCCAAAAATTTCTTCTTGGAAAACGCGCATTTTATTGTGACCTTTTAGTAGCGTTGGTTGCACATAATAGCCGCCTGCAACATCGCCAGTTAATAGATTACGCTCGCCACCAATTAATACTTCAGCACCTTCTTGTTTACCAATATCAATATAGTTCATGATTTTGTTTAGTTGATCTTCAGAAGCTTGTGCACCAAGCATGGTGTTTGGGTCCAACGGATTGCCTTGTTTAATCGCTTTTACACGTTCTAACACGCGTTCCATAAACTTGTCATAAATAGACTCTTGAATAATGGCACGTGAAGGGCAGGTACAAACTTCACCTTGGTTGAAGGCAAACAACACTAAACCCTCAATGGCTTTATCAAAGAATGCATCATCTTCATCCATGATGTCAGCAAAGAAAATATTAGGCGATTTACCACCTAATTCTAAAGTTGCTGGAATCAAGTTGCTGGCTGCTGCTTGTGCAATGGCGCGGCCTGTAGCGGTTGAGCCTGTAAAGCCGATTTTAGCGATACGTTTACTATTTGCTAATGGCGCTCCAACTTCACGGCCGTAACCATTCACAACGTTAACGGTGCCTGGAGGCAACAAATCGCCAATGACTTCCATCATAATTAAGATAGAAAGCGGTGTAAATTCAGCTGGTTTTAACACAATGCAGTTACCTGCAGCTAAAGCAGGGGCTAGCTTCCAAGCCGCCATTAAAATTGGGAAGTTCCAAGGGATAATTTGGCCAACAACACCTAGTGGCTCATGAAAGTGATAAGCAACCGTGTCGTTATCAATTTCACTAATACCACCTTCTTGTGCGCGAATTGCACCAGCAAAATAGCGGAAATGATCAACAGTTAATGGAATATCCGCATTCATTGTTTCGCGAATTGGTTTGCCGTTATCAATTGTATCTGCAGTTGCAATCAGTTCAAGGTTTGCTTCAATACGGTCAGCAATTTTGAGTAAGATATTCGCGCGTTCAGTAGTAGATGTCGTTCCCCATTTATCTGCTGCTGCATGTGCCGCATCTAAAGCAAGCTCAACATCTTCAGCACTTGAACGTGCTGCTTTTGTATAAGGCTTACCTGTAATTGGCGAAATCACATCAAAATATTCACCTTTTACTGGCGCAACCCACTTGCCGCCAATGAAATTATCATATTTTTCTTTATAAGGGATTGTCACGCCAAGTGCTTTTAAAGTCTCCAAACTCATACTAACTCCTCTAGTTTTTCTAGTGATTATCTAGGTTTTCTAACCGCTAACCCACAATAAACAAATTCGTTTTATAAATGAATCATAATCGACAGCTAACTAAGCTTAAACCCTTGCTAGAAAAGGGTTTGCTCATTTGTCTGATATAAAACAATAAACCTAATTGAAGTGCAAAGCAAGAAGATGATTGACCGATTTTTTAATTAAAAGTTCTTGAAAATATGGCTTAATCAGAATGGAAAATGGCTTAATGTTATTTGATTTATCTTTTGTTGAAACGCATGCTATCCGCTATAATCCAGCCCTTGATTTGTTCTCATCAACAATCACTGCGGAGAGATGGCTGAGTGGTCGAAAGCGCCACCCTGGAAAGGTGGTATAGGGGCAACTCTATCGAGGGTTCGAATCCCTCTCTCTCCGCCATTAATATATTCACATACCCTTATAAATAGGGATTTTTTTATAAGATTTGTTGTGAGTTAATATTTAATTTGTATTACAATTTGTATTACACTCCGACATAAAATCTCATGATTTTGGCAGTAGTGGATGCTTAATCTTATTTTACAATCTTATCTTTTCTGTAATCGT
>JAHZMC010000067.1 GCA_022599515.1 Betaproteobacteria bacterium | reverse complement strand
TATTCAATAATTTTAGCAACAACACCCGCACCAACAGTACGGCCACCTTCACGAATAGCGAAGCGTAAACCTTCTTCCATCGCAATCGGTGCAATCAATGTCACGGTAATTGATACGTTATCACCAGGCATTACCATTTCTGTTCCTGCTGGCAATTCAACCGCACCTGTTACATCCGTTGTACGGAAGTAGAATTGTGGACGGTAACCTTGGAAGAATGGTGTATGACGACCACCTTCATCTTTACCCAACACATAAATCTCTGCTGTGAATTTTGTATGTGGCTTAATTGTGCCTGCTTTTGACAATACTTGACCACGTTCAACATCTTCACGTTTTGTACCACGTAGCAATACACCTACGTTGTCACCTGCTTGACCTTGGTCTAGCAATTTACGGAACATTTCAACACCAGTACATGTTGTCACTTGTGTATCTTTAATACCAACGATTTCAATCTCGTCACCCACTTTAACAATACCACGCTCAATACGGCCTGTTACTACAGTACCACGACCTGAGATTGAAAACACGTCTTCAACTGGCATCAAGAAAGTACCGTCGATTGCTCGCTCTGGCATTGGGATGTAAGTGTCTAATGCTTCTGCTAGTTTGAAAATAGCTGGCTCACCAATTTCTGATTGGTCACCTTCTAGTGCAAGTTTAGCTGAACCACGGATGATTGGTGTGTCGTCACCTGGGAAGTCATATTTGCTTAACAGTTCACGCACTTCCATCTCAACCAATTCTAACAACTCTTCATCATCAACCATGTCAGATTTGTTTAGGAATACGATGATGTAAGGAACACCAACTTGGCGACCAAGTAGGATGTGCTCACGTGTTTGCGGCATAGGACCGTCAGCTGCTGATACAACTAGAATAGCGCCGTCCATTTGTGCAGCACCAGTAATCATGTTCTTAACATAGTCAGCATGGCCTGGACAGTCAACGTGTGCGTAATGACGTGTTTCAGTCTCATACTCAACGTGTGATGTGTTAATGGTAATTCCACGTGCCTTCTCTTCCGGTGCTGAGTCAATCTCAGCAAAGTCACGCTTGTCGCCACCAAATTTCTTAGTTAGCACTGTAGAAATCGCTGCCGTTAACGTTGTCTTACCGTGATCCACATGACCAATTGTACCCACGTTTACGTGCGGCTTGGTCCGTTCAAATTTACCTTTTGCCATGATTATCTTCCTTTAATATTCTATAAAATTCAATTACTGCTTATTCATGATGGCTTCAGCCACGTTTCTTGGTGCTTCAATGTAATGCTTAAATTCCATACTGTATGACGCACGACCTTGAGACAATGAGCGCACAGTTGTTGAGTAACCAAACATCTCTGCTAAAGGCACTTCTGCACGGATAATCTTACCTGTAGCATTATCATCCATACCCTGGATAATACCGCGGCGAGATGACAAATCGCCCATCACATCACCCATGTAATCTTCTGGCGTTTCAATCTCAACTGACATCATTGGCTCAAGCAGAATTGGACTTGCTTTACGCATACCTGCTTTGAAAGCCATCGAAGCTGCCATTTTGAATGCATTTTCGTTCGAGTCAACATCATGATATGAACCATCAAATAGCGTCACTTTAGCATCAACAACAGGGAAGCCAGCCAACACACCTGAAGGAATCGTTTCACGCAAGCCTTTTTCTACCGCAGGGATAAATTCACGAGGAACAGTACCACCTTTAATAGCATCAATAAACTCAAAGCCTTTACCTGCTTCATTTGGTTCCATTTTTAACCAAACGTGACCATATTGACCTTTACCACCAGATTGCTTAACAAATTTACCTTCGATTTCAACGGTATCTTTATATGCTTCACGGTAAGCCACTTGTGGCGCACCAATGTTTGCTTCAACGTTAAATTCACGACGCATGCGATCAACCAGGATTTCTAAGTGCAATTCACCCATACCTGAAATAATTGTTTGATTGGTTTCAATATCTGTCTTCACACGGAATGAAGGATCCTCTTGTGCCAAACGGTTCAGCGCAATACCCATTTTTTCTTGGTCGGCTTTTGTTTTTGGCTCTACCGCAACGTGAATCACTGGTTCAGGGAACACCATACGCTCAAGAATAATTTCTTGACCAACCGCACACAAAGTATCGCCAGTTGTCGCTTCTTTTAAGCCAATCGCAGCAGCAATATCACCAGCACGCACGACTTCGCGCGCCTCACGTGAGTTTGCATGCATTTCCACAATGCGGCCAATACGTTCTTTTTTACCTTTTAATGGGTTATAAACAGTATCACCAGCATTTAGCACACCAGAGTAAACACGGAAGAAAATCAATTGACCAACAAACGGGTCCGTCATAATTTTGAAGGCTAATGCAGCAAATTTCTCATCGTCAGAAGGTTTAAGAAACGACTCAACACCTTCTTCATCTTCAACGCGTGTATCTGGAATGTCAGTAGGAGCTGGCATCAACTCAACAACCTTATCCAACATCGCTTGCACACCTTTATTTTTAAAGGCTGAACCGCACATCATTGGCACGATCTCTGAAGCAAGCGTACGCAAGCGCAGACCTTGCAAAATCTCTTCTTCTGACAAATCACCTTCTTCAAGGTATTTATTCATCAATGATTCATTAGCTTCAGCAGCCGTTTCAACCATATTTGAACGCCACTTATCGCAATCCGCTTTTTGAGCCTCAGGAATTTCACCATATTCAAAGGTCATGCCTTGCGATGCTTCGTCCCAGATGATTGATTTCATTTTAATCAAATCAATCACACCAGTGAATGTCTCAGCCGCGCCAACTGGCACTTGCAAAGGGACTGGATTTGCCTTTAGACGTGAACGCATTTGGTCGTACACTTTAAAAAAGTCAGCGCCAGCACGATCCATCTTGTTAACAAATGCCAAACGTGGCACTTTATATTTGTTTGCTTGACGCCAAACTGTTTCAGACTGTGGCTGCACGCCACCAACAGCGCAATAAACCATCACCGCGCCATCAAGCACACGCATTGAACGCTCAACTTCAATCGTAAAGTCAACGTGACCTGGCGTATCAATAATATTGATGCGGTGCTGATCAAACTGACTTGCCATACCTTTCCAGAAACAGGTTGTAGCAGCTGAAGTAATGGTAATACCGCGCTCTTGCTCTTGCTCCATCCAATCCATGGTAGCAGCACCATCATGCACTTCACCAATTTTATGGTTTACACCAGTGTAAAATAAAATACGCTCTGTTGTCGTTGTTTTACCTGCATCAATATGTGCAGAAATACCAATGTTACGATAGCGTTCTATAGGGGTTTGACGAGCCACAATAATTACCTTTACTTATATTCTTAAAGAGCGATTGTTAGTTAAACTGTTAAATAAAAACTAGAATCTGAAATGTGAGAATGCTTTATTAGCTTCTGCCATACGGTGCACTTCTTCACGCTTCTTCATCGCAGAACCACGACCTTCAGACGCTTCCATTAACTCAGCAGCTAAACGCAAGCCCATTGACTTTTCACCACGTTTACGCGCTGCATCACGCATCCAACGCATTGCTAACGCACTGCGACGGCTAGGACGCACTTCAACTGGCACTTGATAGTTAGCACCTCCAACACGGCGAGACTTCACCTCTACAACTGGGCGCAAGTTAACTAACGCTGTTGTAAAGACTTCTAACGCATCCTTACCGCTTTTAGCAGTAATTTGCTCGAACGCACCATATAAAATACGCTCTGCAACTGATTTTTTACCACCAGTCATCAATACGTTAACAAATTTAGAAACTTCTTCACTACCAAATTTTGGATCAGGAAGGATTTCACGCTTGGGGACTTCTCTACGTCTAGGCATACTATTCTCTATTCTCTTAATTTAATTTTGCTAGCAACGACACGAGCAAGGCATTTCAGCCGCTATTAAAAATTACTTACTTACCAGCTTTAGGACGCTTAGCACCGTATTTAGAACGTGACTGCTTACGGTCTTTAACACCAGCAGTATCTAAGCTACCGCGCACCATATGGTAACGAACACCCGGCAAATCTTTTACACGACCGCCACGCAATAGCACAACACTATGCTCTTGCAAGTTATGGCCTTCACCACCGATATAACTAATCACTTCATAGCCATTAGTTAACCTAACTTTAGCAACTTTACGTAACGCAGAGTTTGGCTTTTTAGGTGTGGTTGTGTAAACACGGGTACATACACCACGTTTTTGTGGACACGCCTCTAGCGCTGGCACTTTACTTTTAACAACCACTTTAGCGCGTGGTTTACGAATTAACTGATTAATGGTTGGCATTGCCTTAAACCCTTTTTAAATGCTTTAAAAAATTACTCTTCGTAATACTTAATAATACTCAACAACAAAACAGCACTAATTGTAGACAATTAGCCTATTCTGAAAAGCTGAGCATTGTATGGTCGGACTGCTTTCGTGTCAAGTTAAAAGTGGCTAGGATTTTGCCTAGCCACTTTTCATTTCAACATATAAACAACTTCGTCCTATTCTGCAGGCGTTTTTATATCTGGTGCAGCATTGGCAGCTTCTTGATCAGTAGTCACTTCAACCGCATCATCCACTTTCGTAAACAACTCTTCTGCAGCGGCCACTTCTGGCGACTCAATCACTCCTGCCGCCTTTCTTTTACGCGCTTCATGATAAGCCAAACCCGTACCTGCAGGAATCAATCGACCAACAATCACGTTCTCTTTCAAGCCGCGCAATTCATCACGTTTACCTAAAATAGCTGCTTCAGTTAACACACGGGTTGTTTCTTGGAACGACGCCGCTGAGATAAATGAATCGGTAGAAAGTGATGCTTTGGTAATTCCCAGCAACACATATTCATACGTTGCTGGACGTTTATCTTCAGCAACTACTTTTTCATTTTCTGTTAATACATCTGCACGTTCAACTTGCTCACCTTGAATAAAGCTTGTATCACCTGCATCGGTAATGCGAACACGACGTAACATTTGACGCACAATTACTTCAATGTGTTTATCGTTAATTTTTACGCCTTGTAAGCGATAGACATCTTGCACTTCATCAATCACATAACGCGCCAATGCTTCACGGCCACGTAAACGCAAGATGTCTTGTGGATCAGCTGGGCCGTCAACAATACTTTCGCCCTTAGTCACCACTTGACCATCATGTACGGTTACGTGTTTATCTTTAGCAATCAAGAATTCACTTGATTCACCATCAACATCCGTAATCACTAAACGTTGCTTACCTTTAGTATCTTTACCAAATGAAACGCTACCAGTTACTTCAGCCAACATACCTGCGTCTTTTGGTGAACGTGCTTCAAACAACTCAGCAACACGTGGTAGACCACCCGTAATATCACGGTTTTTAGATGACTCTTGCGGGATACTTGCAATGACTTCACCCACGCCAACATCTTGACCGTCTTTTACCGTAATGATACAGCCCAACTGGAAGGTTACGTTGACTGGCAAATCACTACCAGCCACTTTTACTTCTTGACCATCAGCATCCAACAATTTAATGAGTGGGCGCAAACCTTTACTTTGACCAGCACGTTGTTTAGGGTCAATAACGACCAAGGTAGACAAGCCAGTCACTTCATCTACTTGTTTAGCAACCGTTACACCTTCTTCGACGTTTTCAAACTTAACCTTACCCGCATATTCAATAATAATTGGACGGGTATGTGGATCCCAAGTCGCTAACGCTTGGCCAGCTTTAACGACCTTACCATCAGTCACGGCCAATGTCGCACCGTAAGGTATTTTATGACGCTCACGCTCGCGGCTTGTATTATCATCCATGATAACGACTTCACCATTACGTGAAATTACCACTTGCTCACCACGTGCATTTGTAACGTAACGAATGTTTGAAGTAAAGTTCAATGTACCGTTTGACTTACTCTCAACTTGACTAATTGTTGCTGCGCGTGAAACCGCACCACCAATATGGAAAGTACGCATGGTTAACTGAGTGCCTGGCTCACCAATCGATTGCGCCGCAATCACACCAACAGCCTCACCCATACTGATTAACTTACCACGACCTAAATCGCGACCATAACAGGTTGCACAGATACCATAACGGGTATCACAAGTTAATGCAGTACGCACTTTAACTTCATCAATCCCTAGCGAATCAATCTTTTCAACCTCGTCTTCACCTAGCAATGTACCTGCTGGATAAATCACTTCTTGCGTCTCAGGATGCACCACATCTAAAGCTGCAGTACGGCCTAAAATACGATCGTGTAAAGGCTCAACAATTTCACCACCTTTAACTAATGCTTTTGTGACCAAACCTGATTCGGTTCCACAATCTAACTCAGTCACAACTAAATCTTGCGTCACATCAACTAAACGACGAGTCAAATAACCAGAGTTCGCTGTTTTAAGTGCCGTATCAGCAAGACCTTTACGTGCACCATGGGTTGAAATGAAGTATTGCAACACGTTTAAGCCTTCACGGAAGTTCGCTTTAATCGGTGTTTCAATAATAGAACCATCTGGTTTCGCCATCAAACCACGCATACCTGAAAGCTGTCTCACCTGTGCTGCTGAACCACGCGCACCAGAGTCAGCCATCATGTAAATCGCATTAAACGATTCTTGCGTCATGGCTTTGCCATTTTCGTCTTTAGCTTGCTTGCCATCAGCGCCAAGCACTTTTTCTTCGCGCAACTGCTTCATCATCGCATCAGCCACTTTGTCGCCAGTACGACCCCAAATATCGACCACTTTATTGTAGCGTTCGCCTTGGGTTACTAAACCAGATACATATTGATCGTGAATTTCACGCACTTCTGCATCAGCAGCATTAATTAAATCTTCTTTTTCAGATGGCACAAGCATGTCATTAACAGAAATAGAGATACCTGCTTTTGTTGCGTAGGTATAGCCTGTATACATCAACTTATCAGCAAAAATAACTGTTTCCCGAATACCTACTTGACGGAATGAAGCATTAATTAAACGAGAAATTTCTTTCTTTTTCAATGCTTTTGACAAGTTAGTAAATGACAAGCCCGGCGGTAGAATTTCTGACAGAATGGCGCGACCAACCGTTGTTTCATAACGATTGATTTTCTCTGCCTTATTACCTTCTACGTCTAACTCATATTCTTTAATACGCACAGTAATTTTAGCGTGTAAATCAATCATGCCTTGATCATAGACACGTTGCACTTCTTTTACATCGCTGAAAATCATGCCTTCGCCACGCGCAGCAATTTTCTCACGCGTCATATAGTAAAGACCCAATACGATATCTTGTGACGGCACAATAATTGGCTCACCGTTTGCAGGTGACAACACGTTATTTGAAGCCAACATTAATGTACGCGCTTCCATTTGCGCTTCTAAGCTCAATGGAACGTGAACCGCCATTTGGTCACCATCGAAGTCGGCGTTAAACGCTGAACAAACCAATGGGTGCAATTGAATCGCTTTACCTTCAATCAATACCGGTTCAAACGCTTGAATACCTAAACGGTGCAAAGTAGGCGCACGGTTTAACATCACTGGATGTTCGCGAATCACATCATCCAAGATATCCCAAACTTCCGGTCCTTCTTCTTCTACTTTTTTCTTCGCTGCTTTAATCGTTGTTGCTAAACCTAATACTTCCAATTTATGGAAAATAAATGGTTTAAATAACTCAAGCGCCATTTTTTTAGGTAAACCACATTGATGTAATTTCAGTTGCGGACCAACCACAATTACTGAACGACCTGAGTAATCAACACGCTTACCCAATAAGTTTTGACGGAAACGACCGCCTTTACCTTTAATCATGTCAGCCAATGATTTCAACGGACGCTTATTCGCACCCGTCATCACTTTACCGCGACGACCATTGTCTAACAATGAGTCAACCGCTTCTTGCAACATACGCTTCTCGTTACGGCAGATAATTTCTGGCGCACGTAGCTCTAGCAATCTTCTTAAACGGTTGTTACGGTTAATCACGCGACGATATAAATCGTTCAAATCTGACGTTGCAAAACGGCCGCCATCCAATGGTACCAATGGACGTAGTTCTGGTGGCAACACAGGTAAGATTTCAAGAATCATCCACTCTGGCTTAATACCAGATTTTTGGAAGGCTTCTAATACTTTTAGACGTTTTGCAATTTTCTTGATTTTTGCTTCTGAGCCTGTTTCTGACAAGTCTTTACGTAAGGTTTCAATCTCCTGATTGATATCCAGCGTACGTAATAATTCACGCACAGCTTCTGCGCCCATGACTGCATTGAACTCATCACCATACTCTTCAACTTTAGACAGATAGTCATCTTCAGTTAGCAATTGACCACGAACAAGTGGTGTCATACCAGGGTCAACGACGATAAACGCTTCAAAGTAAAGTACACGTTCAATATCACGCAATGCGATATCTAATACCATACCTAAACGGCTTGGTAATGATTTCAAAAACCAGATATGGGCAACAGGTGAGGCTAAGTCAATATGACCCATACGCTCACGACGTACTTTAGACAAAGTGACTTCAACGCCACATTTTTCACAAATCACACCACGGTGTTTTAAGCGTTTATATTTGCCACATAAGCATTCGTAATCTTTAGTTGGACCAAAGATTTTTGCACAAAACAAGCCATCACGTTCAGGTTTAAATGTACGGTAGTTAATGGTTTCTGGTTTTTTAACTTCACCATATGACCATGAACGGATTTTTTCAGGCGAGGCCAACGCGATCTTAATCGCGTCAAACTCTTCCTCTTGCGTTACCTGCTTAAATAAGTCTAATAGTGCTTTCATTTGACTTCTCCTCTAATGCGCTTAACTTAACAAGCGCATGAAATAAAATTAGTTGCGATCTAAATCGATGTCGATAGCGAGTGAACGGATTTCTTTCACTAACACGTTAAATGACTCTGGCATGCCAGCGTCGATTTTATGTTCGCCTTTTACAATATTCTCATACACCTTAGTACGACCGTTAACGTCATCAGACTTCACAGTAAGCATCTCTTGCAAGGTATAAGCAGCACCGTAAGCCTCAAGTGCCCAAACCTCCATCTCACCAAAACGTTGACCACCGAATTGCGCTTTACCGCCTAATGGCTGTTGCGTTACCAAGCTGTAAGGGCCGGTTGAACGTGCATGCATTTTGTCATCAACCAAGTGATGTAATTTCAATACGTGCATGTAACCAACAGTCACTGGACGCTCAAAAGAGTCGCCAGTACGGCCATCAAACAATTTAACTTGTGTCTTGCCCGCATGGAATTGCAACTGTTTAGTACGCGCATCATCATCTGGGAAAGCCAAATCTAGCATCTCTTTAATATCTGACTCTGCAGCACCATCAAATACTGGCGTTGCAAAAGGCACACCACGTTTTAGATTGTGTGCAAGTTCAATCACTTCAGCATCAGATAGAGAATTAATTTCTTCTTTCTTACCTGTACTGTCGTTATACACTTTATCTAAGAACTGACGGATTTCAGCAACTTTAGTTTCCGCTTCAAGCATTTCCATAATGCGCATGCCCAAGCCTTTGGCTGCCCAACCTAAGTGGACCTCTAAAATCTGACCAATGTTCATACGAGAAGGAACGCCTAATGGGTTCAACACGATATCAACTGGTGTACCATCGGCCATGTGTGGCATATCTTCCACTGGTGCAATTTTTGAAATCACACCTTTGTTACCGTGACGACCCGCCATTTTATCACCAGGCTGAATGCGACGTTTAACAGCTAAATACACTTTAACCATTTTTTGCACACCAGGTGGCAACTCATCGCCTTGTGTTAATTTGCGTTTTTTCTCTTCGTATTTGCTATCAAAATTAGCGCGTGCCGTTGTTAAGCCATCTTTCAATTGCTCTAACTGACGCGCAGCATCTTCATCCGCTAAACGAATATCAAACCAATCATAACGACCAACTGCCTCTAAGTACTCAGCAGTCAATTTCTCGCCTTTTTTAAGCTTATTAGGGCCGCCAGTAGCAACTTGACCTTCAATTAAGCGACGAATACGACCGAATGCATCATCTTCAACAATACGCATTTGGTCAGCTAAGTCTTGTTTAAAGTGACCTAATTGGTCATCAATAATTTGTTGTGCACGTGCATCACGGTCAATACCTTCACGTGTAAACACTTGCACATCAATGACTGTACCTGTTGTGCCTGAAGGTACGCGTAAGCTTGTGTCTTTAACGTCAGATGCTTTTTCACCAAAAATCGCACGGAGCAATTTTTCTTCTGGTGTTAATTGTGTTTCACCTTTAGGCGTTACTTTACCAACCAATACATCGCCAGCCTCAACCTCAGCACCGATATAAATAATGCCAGATTCATCTAAACGGCCAAGCATACGCTCTGACAGATTAGAAATATCTTGCGTAATTTCCTCAGGTCCTAATTTTGTATCACGCGCAACAACCGACAACTCTTCAATATGAATAGAAGTGTAACGGTCATCCGCGACAACACGCTCGGAGATTAAGATTGAATCCTCAAAGTTATAACCGTTCCACGGCATAAAGCCAACTAACATGTTTTGACCTAGTGCCAATTCACCCATATCAGTAGAAGCGCCGTCAGCAATCACATCACCGTGGCTTAATTGGTCGCCGATTTTAACCAATGGACGTTGGTTAATATTGGTATTTTGGTTAGAACGTGTGTATTTAGTTAAGTTGTAGATATCCACACCAACTTGACCAGCAACGGCTTCGTCATCGTTAACACGAACAACAATACGGCTTGAATCAACGTAATCGACGATACCCCCACGCGTTGCTTGCACGATAGTGCCTGAGTCAATCGCTACTGTACGTTCAATACCTGTACCAACCACTGCTTTTTCAGCACGCAAACAAGGCACGGCTTGACGTTGCATGTTTGCACCCATCAATGCTCGGTTAGCATCATCGTGCTCCAAGAATGGAATCAAAGATGCCGCTACTGACACAATTTGACCTGGTGCAACGTCCATATACTGAACACTGTCAGGTAGTGCCATCGTAAATTCATTTTGATAACGTGAAGAAACGATTTCTTCTTTAAAGCCACCTTTAGCATCAAGCTCAGTATTTGCCTGTGCAATCATGAATTCACTTTCTTCAATTGCAGAAAGGAAATCAATATCTTTCGATACTTTGTTATCTTTTACACGTCGATATGGCGTTTCTAAGAAACCATATTCGTTAGTGCGCGCAAATAAAGCCAGCGAGTTAATCAAACCAATGTTTGGACCCTCTGGTGTTTCAATTGGACAAACGCGACCATAATGGGTTGTATGTACGTCACGAACTTCAAAGCCTGCACGCTCACGTGTCAAACCGCCTGGGCCTAATGCAGAAATACGGCGTTTATGCGTAATTTCTGACAATGGATTGGTTTGATCCATAAATTGTGACAATTGGCTAGAGCCAAAGAATTCACGAATTGCGCTCGATACTGGTTTCGCATTAATTAAATCATGCGGCATTAGATTATCTGACTCTGCTTGGCTTAAACGTTCTTTAACAGCACGCTCTACTCGCACTAAACCTGCACGGAATTGGTTCTCAGCCAACTCACCAACTGAACGGATACGACGATTACCTAAATGGTCAATATCATCAATCTCGCCATGGCCATTACGCAACTCAAGCAATACGCCAACAACAGCCAAGATATCATCTGTTGATAAGATCATTTCACCTGTATCGCCTTGCGGGCCAACACGCTCGTAAAAACGCTTCATCCAATCCGCAGTACGATCTTCCAATTTAGTTGGGAAAGCACGACGGTTAAACTTCATGCGGCCAACAACTGACAAATCATAACGATCAGGATTAAAGAATAAACCTTGGAACAACGCTTCAACTGAATCTTCAGTTGGCGGTTCACCTGGGCGCATCATACGGTAAATAGCCGTACGCGCAGAATATTGATCTGGCACTTCATCAATACGCAATGTTTGCGAAATAAAATCGCCATGATCTAAATCGTTTGAGTACAGTGTATCAACTGCTTTCACTTTTGCTTCAACGAGTTTCTCAAACAACTCTTCAGTTACTTCATCGTTTGCATTCGCAATCACTTCACCTGTTTCAGTGTCAATGATGTTTTTCGTGATAGCGCGACCAAGCATAAAGTCCATCGGCACAGTAATAGTGCTGATACCCGCTTGTTCAATTTCACGAATGTGCTTAACAGTGATGCGCTTATCTTTAGCAACAACCACTACACCATTTTTATCAGTGATATCGAATTTTGCAACCTCACCACGTAAACGCTCAGGCACTAAAGCGAACTCAACGCCTTTAGGTCCAATGTGGAACGTATCAGTATCGCCAAAGATTTCTAAAATCTGTTCTGGCATAAAGCCTAGCGCCTTTAATAGCACTGTTACTGGCATTTTACGACGACGATCCACACGGAAATATAAATAATCTTTCGGATCAAACTCAAAATCTAACCAAGAGCCGCGGTAAGGAATCACGCGCGCTGAGAATAACAATTTACCTGAGCTATGTGTCTTGCCTCTGTCATGCTCAAAGAACACGCCAGGACTACGGTGCAACTGAGAAACAATCACACGCTCAGTACCGTTAATCACAAAAGAACCGTTATCTGTCATTAAAGGCAATTCGCCCATATAGACTTCTTGCTCTTTAACTTCTTTTACCGTTGGCTTCGAAGCCTCTTTATCCATAATCGTTAAGCGCACTTTAACGCGAATCGGCGCAGCATAAGTCAAACCACGCTGTTGGCACTCTTTCACATCAAATGGCTCAGCACCTAGCTGATAACTAACATAATCTAAGCGCGCATTACCTGAATGACTTTCAATAGGAAAAACTGAGCTAAAAGCTGACTCAAGTCCTGTATTTTTACGCTGGTCCTGTGAAGCATCAGCCTGTAAAAAGGCTTTGTAGGACTCCAATTGCATCGCAAGTAAGTAAGGTACTTCCTGCACACTTTCTCTTTTAGCGAAACTCTTACGAATACGTTTTTTTTCGGTAAAGGAATAGCTCATAGCGTCTCCTGATATTTTGAGGGTAGAAATCAAAACGCTATACACTATAACGCTTTGATTTTTAACATCATTTTGTCAATCTAAATTGATTACACTTTGATACATTTTTAGCCGTCTATAAACAGCTTAGGCTGACGGTTTCCCGCCAGCCTAACTTAATCACTTAAATAAATTATTTAAGTTCGCCAGTAGCACCAGCTTCGATTAATTTTTTCAATGCTGCATCAGCGTCAGCTTTTGACAAAGCTTCTTTGATTGTTTTTGGAGCGCCATCAACTAAATCTTTAGCTTCTTTCAAGCCAAGACCTGTTAATTCACGAACCGCTTTAATCACGCTAACTTTTTGTTCGCCAGCTGCTGTTAACACAACGTCGAACTCTGATTGCTCAGCTGCTGCAGAACCTGCGTCGCCGCCTGCTGCTGGTGCTGCTGCTGCAACTGCTGCTGCAGCTGAAACACCAAATTTTTCTTCCATTTCTTTAATCAATGTAGATAAATCTAACACTGACATTGCACTGATTGCTTCTAAGATATCGTCTTTTGAAATTGCCATTTGTAAAACTCCTAAAATTTAAATATAAGTTAGCGTAAAGTTAAGCTGTTTTTTGATCACGTACTGCCGCAAGACCACGTACAAATTTGGTAGGCACTTCGTTAAGTGTCTGCACAAATTTTGCCACTGGTGCTTGCATAGTACCGAGCAATTTAGATAACAACTCTTCACGGGTAGGCATAGATGCCAACGCTTTTACACCAGCTTGGTCTAAAACTTCGTTTGGCATTGCGCCCGCTTTAATCACGAACTTGTCGTTAGTCTTTGCAAAACTGTTCATTACTTTTGCTGCTGCCACTGGGTCGGCTGAAATGCCAAACATCAATGGACCAACCATATCGTTTGATAAACCAGAAAATGGTGTGCCGTCGATTGCACGACGTACTAGCGTGTTTTTAAGAACACGCAAGTAAACACCCGCTTTTCTAGCTTCTGCTCTTAGTGACGTAATTTCTGTCACTGTTAAGCCACGATACTCAGCAAGAACGATTGCTTGTGCAGACGCGACTTGCTCGCTGACTTCAGCAACTACTGCTTTTTTCTCTGTTAGATTGAGACTCAAGGTCTTTTCTCCTTCCGTTAATGTTAAGTACAATACCTAGATATTGCACCACTCACGGCGTCCTTGATTCAGGGCTTACAAATCCTGTATCGGGTTCGCCATCTGCGTTGGAATCTGGCGATTAACAACAGAGGATTGAATCACTTCCTTCACCCATTATTAACCAACATCAATTAAGCCCTTGCGGGCACCAACGGTCTTTGATGCTCTTGTTGTTTTAAGATTAAAACAACAAGCCCAAAGTTCTTTCAAGCCGAGCAATGCTCAGCTAATTTACTATACTAATGTTGCTTGATCCACACGAACACCTGGACCCATCGTGCTAGATAGTGATAATTTTCTTAAATAAACACCTTTAGATGATGCTGGCTTTGCTTTATTAATCGCCTCAACTAATGCAAGCATATTTCCTGATAATTGCTCAACAGTAAATGATGCACGGCCGATTGTGCTGTGAATAATGCCACCCTTGTCTGTACGATATTGTACTTGACCAGCTTTAGCATTTTTAACTGCTGTTGCCGCATCTGGCGTTACAGTACCCACTTTAGGGTTAGGCATTAAACCACGCGGACCTAATACTTGACCCAAAGTACCGACGATACGCATTGCGTCTGGCGTTGCAATAACAACGTCAAAATCCATCATGCCGCCTTTAATTTGCTCAGCTAAATCTTCGAAACCAACAATATCTGCACCAGCTTCTTTAGCTGCATCAGCTTGTGCGCCTTGTGCAAATACTGCAACACGGGTTGTTTTACCAATACCGTTTGGCAACACAATAGAGCCACGAACTAACTGGTCTGATTTTTTAGCATCAATACCCAAATTAATTGAGATATCAATCGATTCATTAAATTTAACTTTTGAACCTTCTTTAACTAGCGTCAATGCTTCTTGCATTGGATACAATTTATTACGGTCAATCTTTGCACGAAGTGCATCTATTCTTTTAGCCATGTTATTCGCCCTCCACAATAATACCCATACTACGTGCGCTGCCAGCAATCGTACGTACTGCAGCATCCATATCAGCAGCCGTCAAATCAGGCATCTTCG
>JAHZMC010000066.1 GCA_022599515.1 Betaproteobacteria bacterium | reverse complement strand
TGAAATTATTGCCATCGCTTGCTATAAAAGTATATGTATTTTAATGGATTTTTGGCGAAATTCACGATTATTGTTCCGATGGCAATATGTCGATTAACTAATTGTTTTATTTGAAGTCCATAACAAGTTTTTTATGCGGGTAGGCCGTGTGCTTTGCGTGCTTTGAAGCAGCCTTCACTACCCATCTCAAATTCTCTGCATGGACTAGAGCGTTTTTCATAAATCGTGCAGCCAACAGACTGTCCAATTTCTCCTGCCAATGCTACGCAGCGTGATGAGGGTGAAGTTGAGCCTTGCATGGCAACGCGGTATGGACTAATGGCTTTTGTCAGCGCTTGTGGCACTTGCCCTAAAGGATGAGCGTCGGTCTCTGCCCAATAAAACGAAATGCGAAAATAAGCGCAGCAGGCACCGCAAGTTTGGCAATCAAAAGATACTGCATCCGTCGTCATATTAAAGCACTCAAAAAAGGGTTGCCATGTCGTCATGACATTTGATGCATTGTATAATGTTTTTTGACATTCAATTGAGGAAATAATGATGGCAGAACGTAAATTAAAGTGGGGCATTTTAGGGGCTGCACGCGTCAATCAACGTTTATTACCAGCAATCATGGAAGCGCCTAATTCGCAATTGGTCGCAATTGCCAGTCGCCGTGAAGGTGCTGCTAAAGCGGTTTATGAGCAATATGCTTCTGTGCCTCATTATTCTAAAGTGACATTTTACGATGATTTAGAAAGCTTGATTACCGATGCTAATGTTGAATCGATTTATTGCCCAATGGCCAATGAAGAGCATGCAGAATGGGCGATGAAGGCGATTAAAGCGGGCAAGCATGTGTTGATTGAAAAGCCAATGGCAACGAGTTTGGTGGATGTAATTAAAATGGAGTTTGCGGCTAAAGACCACGGTGTGAAAGTGATGGAAGGCTTTATGTATCGCTTTCATCCGCAACACACCAAGTTACATGACATGATTAATGCAGGGTTGATTGGTGATGTGCTTTCGGCGCGTGCTAGTTTTTCATTTCTAATGCAGCCTTCACGCATGTATCGCGTTAATCGCAGCATGACAGATGGCGGCGGCGCATTGTGGGATATTGGGCCCTATGCTATTCATGCTTTGCGCTGGTGTTTTCAACATGAAGGTCAGCCCGCTAACCCGCGAGCAGTGGTTGCGCATGCCAAACTGAATGCTCATGGTGCTGATATGGTGACCAGCGGCGTATTAGATTTTGGCAAGGATGCAAAAGGGCGTGCGCGTTTTGGTCATTTTGACATCAGCTTTGAGCGTAGTCGCAAAGCGGAATATGAAATAATTGGTGATAAAGGTTGGATTAAATGTCATAACGCTTGGACGTATGGGACTGATGTGCCAGTGATTAGCTGGGAAACGGACGATGGAAAAAGTGGCGAAGAAAAGCTGCCAATGAGCAACCATTTCAATTTAGAAATTGAACACTTTAGTGATTGTGTTTTACATGATTTGGTGCCGTTGTTATCTTTTGATGACGCTAAAGGCAATTGCATGGCAATTCAAGCAGTGATTGAATCGATAGCAGTCGAATAGTAACTAGTAAGCTCATTCAGTTTTAATCATCCATAAACTAAACGGATACAGAAGTAATGCTGACTCGCATTATTTCTGTCTTTTTATGTTTTTTCCTAAGGTAAACCTTGCTCAAAAAGGCTATATAAGCAATAATTTACCCCTTTGCGGAAAAGTGATTTTTCAACGCACTTTTTTAAGAATTCAACTATAGTTTTGTATGCAACTATATAAGACTACTAAATAACTATCGATAGGGAGATAACAATGGCAACTCGTACCGACTTATGTAATGCCATCCGTGCGCTAAGTATGGATGCAGTACAAAAAGCAAGCTCAGGTCACCCAGGCGCGCCTATGGGCATGGCTGAGATCGCTGAAGTGGTGTGGAACCACAACATGAACCACAACCCAAATAATGCAGACTGGGCAGATCGTGACCGCTTTGTATTGTCAAACGGTCATGGCTCTATGCTAATTTATTCATTGTTGCATCTAACAGGCTATGATTTGCCGATGGAACAATTGGCTTCTTTCCGCCAATTGCATTCACAATGTGCTGGTCACCCAGAATATGGTTATGCACCAGGTATTGAGACAACAACAGGTCCATTAGGCCAAGGTATCTCAAACGGTGTTGGTTTTGCTATGGCTGAGAAATTAATGGCTGACCAATTCAACAAGCCAGGTCACGACATTGTTGACCACTACACTTATGTATTCTTAGGTGATGGCTGTATGATGGAAGGCGTGTCTCACGAAGCTTGTGCTTTAGCGGGTACATGGGGTCTTGGTAAATTAATGGCTTTCTGGGATGACAACGGTATTTCTATCGATGGTCACATTGAAGGTTGGTATACAGATGATACTGTTGGTCGTTTTGAATCATACGGCTGGCACGTGGTTTCAGTAGACGGTCACGATGCTGATGCAATCCAAAAAGCAATTGACGAAGCTAAATCAGTAACAGACAAACCATCATTGATTTGCTGTAAAACAATTATTGGTAAAGGTTCGCCAAACAAATCTGGTTCACATGACTGCCACGGTGCTGCATTAGGTGAAGACGAAGTTGCTTTGGTTCGTAAAGAAATCAACTGGCCACATGAGCCATTTGTGATTCCACAAGATGTTTACGATGGCTGGAATCAAAAAGACAAAGGTGCTGCAAAAGAAGCAGCTTGGAATGAAAAATTTGCTGCCTATGCAGCTGCATTCCCAGCTGAAGCTAAAGAGTTCACACGCCGTATGGCAGGTGAATTACCAGCTGACTGGAAAAAATTAACAGATGCAATCATTGCTGAAACGAACGAAAAAGCTGAGAAATTAGCAACACGTCAAGCTTCACAAAAAGCAATTACTGCACTTGCACCAATCTTGCCTGAGTTCTTAGGTGGTTCTGCTGACTTAACAGGTTCAAACCTAACAGCGGCTAAAGAATTCAAACATGTAAGCGGCAAAGAGCCAGGTAACTATATCTCTTACGGCGTACGTGAGTTTGGTATGGCAGCTATCATGAACGGTATGGCATTGCACGGTGGTTTATTACCATACGGCGGTACATTCCATATGTTCTCTGACTACATGAAGAGCGGTATGCGTATGTCTGCATTAATGCATCAACGCGTAGTTTATGTATTAACACATGACTCTATCGGCCAAGGTGAAGATGGTCCTACCCATCAACCAGTAGAAAATACAGCTGGTTTACGTTATATCCCTAATATGGATGTATGGCGTCCTGCTGATTCAACAGAAACAACGATTGCTTGGGTTTCTGCTGTAGAGCGTAACGATGGACCAACTAGCTTGGTATTAAGCCGTCAAGGCGTGCCTGGTGTTAAACATGATGCGAAAGATTTCGACTTAGTGCGTAAGGGTGGTTATGTATTCTCTGACGTTGCTGGTGCAGAGGTTATCATCATTGCAAACGGTTCTGAGTTGAGCTTAGCAGTTGGTGCTGCTGCAGAATTAAATGCAGCTGGTACAAAAACACGCGTGGTTTCAATGCCATCAACGAACGTATTTGACCGTCAAGACCAAGCTTACAGAGATAGCGTATTAACACCTGGTGTTAAACGTGTGGCTGTTGAAGCGGCTCACCCAGATTTCTGGCGTAAGTATGTTGGTTTAGAAGGTGCTGTTGTTGGTATCGACACATTTGGTGAATCAGCGCCAGGTGGCGAAGTGATGAAACACTTCGGTTTCACAGTTGAAAACGTTGTGAAAACAGTTAAATCAATCCTTTAATGGTTAATTAAGTTTGATTTAACGCAAGTAATATAAAAGGGCCCCAATGATGGGGCCTTTTTTTTGGTAAACTTAAAGGATATTAAAAAAACTGAAATAGTTAGGGGAGATAGATGGCGATTCGCGTTGGTATTAATGGATTTGGTCGGATTGGACGCATGGTGTTACGTGCGGCTGTTAATGAAGCAGAATTTAGCGATATTGAAGTAGTCGCCATTAACTGTTCATATGATACGGCTTATATGGGTTATATGTTGAAATACGATTCTGTACATGGACGCTTTAATGCAGAGGTTAATACGGATAATGACCAATTTGTTGTGAATGGTCACAACATTCAAATTACTGCGGAACGTGATCCGTCAAACATTGATTGGGCGGCAGCTGGTGTTGATGTTGTTGTTGAATCGACCGGCGTATTTTTAACGCAAGAAACTTGTCAACCACATATTGATCGCGGTGCAAAAAAAGTGGTGCAATCTGCGCCAGGTAAAGATGATACGCCGATGTATGTGTATGGCGTGAATCATCAAGAATATAACGGACAAGCAATCGTTTCAGCGGCTTCATGTACGACTAATGCGTTAGCGCCTTTGGCTAAAGTGTTGCAAGATAACTTTGGTATTAAGCGTGGATTAATGACCACTGTACATGCAGCTACTGCATCACAAAAAACAGTGGATGGGACGAGTAAAAAGGATTGGCGAGGTGGTCGCGGCGTATTTGAAAATATTATTCCATCTAGCACTGGCGCGGCTAAAGCAGTTGGTAAAGTAATTCCAGCGCTTAATAAAAAATTAACAGGCATGGCGATGCGCGTGCCTTCAGCTGATGTTTCTGTTGTGGATTTGACGGTCGAGTTGGAAAAAGAAACCAGTTATGCCGAAATTTGTGCTGCCATGAAATTGGCCTCACAAGGCGAATTAAAAGGTGCTTTAGGTTATACCGATGATAAGGTTGTTTCCACCGATTTTCGCGGTCAGCCAGAAGCAGGTATTTTTGATGCAGATGCTGGCATTATGTTAGACAGTACTTTTGTAAAAGTGGTCGCTTGGTACGACAATGAGTATGGCTACACCTGTAACCTACTTCGTTTAGTGCAACACGTTTCTAAATAATTTAATATTAGTGCGGCGATACTCATTAAAGGAAAAAGATGAAGTTTATTAAAATGACCGACTTAGATTTGCGTGGCAAGCGTGTCTTTATTCGAGCCGATTTAAATGTGCCTGTGTCTGACGGAAAAGTGACCTCCGATGCCCGTATCACCGCTTCTATGCCGACCATTGAATTTGCACTTAAAGCTGGCGCAAAGGTCATGGTTACTTCGCATTTAGGGCGTCCAGAAGAAGGTGTTTACTCGGAAGAAAATTCTTTGCAACCTGTGGCAGATGTGATGTCTGAAAAGCTAGGTCAGCCTGTACGTTTAGTTAAAAATTGGCTAAGTGATGATGCGCCTGCAGGCAGTATGACGACTGAGGATGGTCAGCTTATTTTGTTAGAAAACTGCCGCTTTAATGTGGGCGAAAATAAAAACGATGATGAGTTGTCGAATAAGTACGCTTCTTTATGTGATGTGTTTGTGATGGATGCGTTTGGCACAGCGCATCGCGCCCAAGCCAGTACACATGGCATAGCAAAATATGCGCCAGTTGCTTGTGCTGGCATTTTATTAGCGGAAGAGTTAGAGGCGCTCACGAAAGCATTACTTAATCCAGCGCGCCCGATGGTGGCAATTGTTGGCGGTAGTAAAGTATCGACTAAATTAACCGTGTTAGAAAGTCTTTCAGATAAAGTCGATCAACTAGTTGTTGGCGGCGGCATTGCCAATACCTTCTTGCAAGCCGCTGGCCATGAGATAGGGCTATCATTAAGTGAAAGTGACTTAGTGCCCACTGCTAAAGCATTAATGGCAAAAATGACCAATCGCGGTGCAACAATTCCGATTGCTGAGGATGTAGTATGCGGTAAAAAATTCGATGCCAATGAAAAAGCAGTGCTTAAAAATGCAAATGCAGTCGCTGCAGATGATATGATTTTTGACATTGGACCGAAGTCTGCTGCTGAGCTTGCCGACATTATTATGAACGCGGGAACCGTCGTTTGGAATGGCCCAGTTGGTGTGTTTGAATTTGACCAGTTTGGTGAGGGAACAAAGACCATTGCCAATGCGATTGCAAACACCAAAGCCTTTACCCTTGCGGGTGGTGGCGATACCATTGCTGCTATTCAGAAGTATGATATTTACGATAAAGTCAGTTATATTTCTACCGCAGGCGGCGCTTTCTTAGAGTTTCTAGAAGGTAAAAAATTACCCGCCGTTGAAATATTAGAGTCACGTAGCTAAACTAAAATAGTCATTGCTTAGTGTATAAGTAATGGCGCTTTCAGTTAATCAGACAGCCCTTTTTAGGGCTGTTCTCATATCTAGCACTAAACTTGCTTATTTACACCTAATTGCTAATTTTCAGGAGAATGAAATGGCTATACGGGTTGGAATTAATGGTTTTGGACGTATTGGGCGTATGTTGTTGCGCGCAACACTGAATGAACCATTGTTTGCTGATGTGC
>JAHZMC010000065.1 GCA_022599515.1 Betaproteobacteria bacterium | reverse complement strand
TCGCACCCGTTAATTGCGTGCGCACAGTTTTTAACTCTTGCTCTCGCCGTGCGGACAAGATAAGGTTTGCGCCCTGCTGGCTTAAGGCAATGGAGGTCGCCGCGCCTATACCGCTACTGGCACCAATCACCCATATATATTGACCTTGTACCGATTGCATTTGGTCTTTTATATCCTCATAAAACAGCATCATTACTCCTGTTTTTGCATGAACAAGGTTAATTCCGCTACCTTTACACCAAATTTCTTCAAATATGAGCGGTTAATCAATACACCATCATTCATTAGAAACATCCAATCATCGAACGTAATGCGGTAGGTAGTGTCTCCAACTGGCAGGTCCATCTTATATGCCCATCGCATAGCGCTACCATTTGATTCTCCATTGGCTTTATCTAAAATATCGCCTGCAGTGCCTTGATAACTATTATCAGCAATTTTGGTAATCGTCCAAACGCGCTTTTGTGTTTCCCCATCATAATACTGAAAGTGCTCTTCTAGCGTGCCAACGTCTCCGTTCCAAGTGCCGTTCATGGTGACATCAAAGCGTCTGGTTACTTCTCCGCTTCGGCTTTGTATTAAGCCCCACGCTTTAATTGGCCCAGTGAAATAGGCTTTCAAATCCAATGTAGGCTTGGTGTCCTTATAATCTTCCATTGAAGGCGTTGCACAGCCGTTAAGAAACGTCATTAGCCCCATGATTATTACTCCTTTTTTAAATGCTTCCATTTTGAATACTTCCGTATTGAATCGCTTCATTGTTTTCACCTTGTGTTTTAATGAGTATCCACAAACAAATTGCCGCTAAAAATTTGATGATGCATGGCGCTAAGCTATACAACATGAGCAGTGTCTGCATCGCGCTTTCTGTATTCGTTGCCGCCACCAAAAAACCCACGCTATCGAGCATTAAAAAGGCGCAACCGCTAGCAATCGCCAATGCTAACTTAGGGATAAACGCCATCACGCCATAATATTGTGTTGCGCGACTCTCTGCTTTTCTGGCATTGATGCGGTCAGCAATAATGGAAGCTGGCAGCGCCAAATCGGCGCCTAGTGCAAAGCCAGAAAGCATGCAAATAATGCCGTAAGAAACAACATCACCTGGCGTTAACAAAATGACCCAAATAAAAACTGCAACCGATAACAGCATTGAGATTAACCATGCACGATATTTGTCTAGCCATTTCGACAAAACAAACCAGAGCTGCATTAGTGCAGCGCCTGAAACAAAGTATAAAAACAGAAATAATCCTGTGTAACTTTCTGCATGCAAATAATCACGCACAAAGAAAATAATCAACACTGCGGGTAATGATGCAGCAATTTGTGTTAACAGATAGGTTAAGAAAAATAAGCGCTGCTTATCCTGCAGGATTTGAAAAAATGGATTGCCTATCGCTGTTTTTGCTTGGTTTAAATGCGTTAAATCAGCGCGTTTAAGAAACTGTAAAAACAATATCCATGCAACAATCATCAGCGCAAAATAGACAAAAAATAGCCCCTTTAACGCTTGTGCAGCATCAGTGCTCATTAATAATACTGATGGCAAAATAGAAGCGATTAATAAGCCAAACAAGGTAAAAGATTCACGCCAACCTGCGATGCGGGTACGTTGATTTTTGTCCGCTGACCAAAAGCCACCTATCATATTCAGATTGATGACCACAACGCTAAAACCTGTAGTGGCTAATATCATGCTAGCCGCAAACCAAACGGAGGTAGCAACCGCAAACTGAGGGCCAAAAAACAATGCAAATAAACCCAACGTGAGCAATACTACCCCACTCATTAAAATATGATTTCTGTATGCTGGATATCGATCCGATAAGTAGCCAATAACAGGATCTTGAACCGCATCAAACAATCGAACCGCAAGCAAAATAACGCCCATCGCACCCAAACCTAGACCCAAATGCTGAGTATAAAAATCAGGCGCATGGATGTATAACGGTAAGCCAGCAAAAGCAACCGGCAACGCCAACATGGCATATTGAAACAATAACCAGCGGTTAGGCGATTGGCTCACTATTTTTGACCAATTAATTGATTGCGTAAGGCTGGTTGGCTCGTTTTTTCACCAAACCATATATCAAAGAAAGCATCACAAAACTGCTTATTATTGATCTGTCCTATAAAGCTATCATTTTTGTAAAAGCTGCATTCTGTTGGCTCTTTGTAAACACCAGTGATATTGTCGCCTTTTTTGACATTAGGAAATATTTTGCGCATCTGCGAATGCCAATCGGCAAGCGTAACCTCATCAACTATGCCTTGATTACGAATTTCCTCGGTTGATTGATCAGCAATTTTTTCACCTTTAATATCACGCAAATAAGCTAGCTTTAGTGCGTAAGGTGGCGTCACTTTACGTTTACCCTCTACCGTATAAAAGCTTGCGTCATATACATCAAACAAAAATACAGTTAGTCGACTAGTCGCTACCATTTGCGCATCTGGAATTTGCTTCTGAATGAAAGAGGTCGCATTGGCTGACGTCGTTAATAACAGCAGCAATAAGCTAATGTAAAGCTTATGCATGACTAACCTCCATTTGCATGACATCTGTTTTATTTACTCTAAAACCAGCAGCACAGGTGGCCAAATAAAAACGCCATAAACGGATAAAGCTCTCATCAAATCCCAGTGCCTTTATTGGTTTTTTTTGTTTATCAAAACTTTCTAACCAAGTTTCGAGTGTTCGCGCATAATCTTGACCAAACATAAATGGCGTGTGCGTTTTCAAACCAGCTTTTTCTGCCTCTTGTTTAAAGCGGGAAACGCTAGGCAACATGCCACCAGGGAAAATAAAGCTACGGATAAAATCACCGCCACGGCGGTAAGTTGGAAAATCTTTTTCGTTAATGGTGATGGTTTGAACCACTGCCTTGCCATTTTTAGCCAATAATTCTTTTAATTTTTTGAAATAAACAGGCCAAAAACGCTCGCCCACCGCTTCGAACATTTCAATGGAAATGATGCGGTCATACACACCCGTTTGATGGCGATAATCTTCCAAGGCAATATTCACGTTTTTGCCTAGTCTTGCTTGCGCAAAAGCATGTTGCTCTTCTGACAAAGTGATGCCTTTGATATTAAAATCCCCTCTACTAATTGCGCGCTCTGCTAAACCACCCCAACCGCAACCTACTTCTAATAAGCGTCCAGATTCAGTTTCCATACAATCCAACATGCGGTCATATTTATGATGTTGCGCCTGTGTCAGCGAATCCTTTTCCGATTTAAATAAGGCAGATGAATACGTCATACTAGGGTCTAACCACAACTGATAAAAGGCATTGCCTAAGTCATAATGTTCATGGATATTTTTCTTACTGCCCTTAATGGTATTGAGCTTAAACAGATAAAATAAAGATGAAATCATGTTATACAACTTGCTACCAGCGACCATATCTTGCATCGCAGATTGATTTTGCAATCCTAACTGAACCAACTGATTAATATCATCGGTATCCCACAAGCCTGAGCGGTAATCATCAGCAAAACCAATATCACCTTTACGCATTAGATTGGTGAACACTTTCCAATCATGCACAATTAAATTCGCATGATGTTGCGGATTTTCTTGTCCACTAAATGTACGGATTTTTCCGTCAGGGGTCGTCACGGTTAACGTCCCCCAAGACATCTGGTCAAATCGTTTTAAAATTTGTTCAGAAGCGGCTTTACTAATCATAATATTGTTCCAAATAAAAAATCATTTAATTCGTTGTACTTACTTTTTGTGGCTTTTGTTCAGGTTTAGGCATGTATTTAATGCCTTTAACCACTAGCTTTAGCGCTTGCCAATGAATCATCACAATGGCTTTTAATGTCACTAATGGATAATGCCAAAATGCATAACGTAAACTGGATTTCGTTAAGGCTTGCAACTTGCCTGTTAATGAAGTGATCAACAGTTTGTACCCTTCTTCATGGTGCAAATTAATCACAACATTGAACACATCATCATGCACATCAAACCGAAATTCGTAATGTCCTTCACGCGCTAAAAACGGTGAAACATGAAAGAGCTTTTCTGCGAATAAAAGACTTAATTCATTTACAGGACGACGATCTTCGTGCGCACACAAATAGGTATGTCGCTCGCCAAAGGTGTTATGGACTTCGCATAACACAGCACGTATCTGCCCCGCTTTGTCTTGACATAACCAAAAGCTAACAGGATTAAAGGCATAACCAAATACGCGTGGCATGCAAACCAGTGTGATTTCGCCATCGGCTTGAATATTGTGTTCTCGCAATATTGCTCTCGCCCAAATATCTAGCGAGCTGCCATCACATGGGCCGTGGTCTTTATCAAAAAAACTTAAGCTTGCGAATCGATTGTAAGCCAGAGGCATTTTTGCTAATTGCGAAAGTGGTAAAGCAAGGTAATAAATACCATATTGAAAAGCATTTTGTTTAGGAAATAAGCGTTTATGCATGACTTTTCCAGTCAATAGTTGCGCATCCATTATTCCCATGGAATCGTTCCCCCTAGTAATTTGACGACATTGACGGCGCTTAATAAACCATCTTCATGAAAGCCATAACGTTGATACGCACCACAGAACCAATAATTGCGTTTGCCTTGAATACGGTCTAACTTGTCTTGCGACACAATGGCGTTGTAATCGAAAATCGGATGAGAAAAAGAATGCTCATCCATAATTAAATTTTCTTTTGGTCGTCTAGCAGGGTTGAGCGTGATAATGACCGGCACTTTGGTGTCTAAACTTTGTAGATTATTCATCCAATAACTCAATGAAACACCATTACTTTTATCTTGCTTCTGCTCTGATAAATAAACCCAGCTAGACCAACATTGCTGATGTTGCGGCATAAAACTGGTGTCGGTATGCACAATAATTTGATTATGTTGATATTGAAAATTGGAGAGAATACTTGCTTCATCTGCTGTCGGCGCTTCAATCATTTGCAATGCTTCATCCGCATGGCAAGCAAAAATAATATGATCAAACAATCGTTTTGCACCCTGCGAATCCGTAACTTCAATTTGCTTGCTTTTTTGCACCACTTTTGTTGCGCCATTGTTCAATAAAATATGTTCTTCAAATGGTGCAATTAATCGTTTTTTATATTCGCGGCTACCACCAGTGACGGTATACCACTGCGGCCTATCATTAATGCTGAGTAAGCCATGATTTTTGAAGAATCGTAGAAAAGTTTGCGCTGGAAACTTCATAATCGTTTCCACTGGGCAACTCCAAATTGCCGCGCCCATTGCTAATATATAATATTGCTTAAACCACGTGCCCATTTTGAGTTTGTCTAGGCAATCACCAAGGCTAATCGACGGATCTTGATCAATATAGGCAAGCGCTTGTTTATTAAACTTAAAGACGTCTAATAACATGCGCCAATATTGAGGCCTAAATATATTTTTACGTTGCGCAAATAAACCGCCTGAACCGTACTCCAGCCAGCCATTATTGATGCTAACACCAAAAGACATATCGCTGTTTTGGTAAGGCACGTTGATTTGATTAAATAATCCCAGTAAATTCGGATAATTCCAATCATTGAACACAATAAAACCAGTATCAACTGGTAGCGTACCGTTTTCAACAGGAATATCGATAGTGCGGCTATGGCCGCCCACATAGGCGTTTTTTTCGAAAACAACGATGTCATGCTTTTCGTTCAGCAAATAAGCTGCACCTAAGCCCGAGACACCAGTGCCAATGACCGCAATTTTCATAACTTTACTATGCCTATATCTTAGTTAGCAAGGCATGGAACGAGCATTACAATTTTGTAATAAACCGTAAACCTTTCGAAGTATTTTATAATGTAAGCTGACCGTTATGCAAATCAAAAACGGCTGTCACTAGATTTAATCCAAGGCCAGTTGTCAAACTAAAACACACTGCACTAGACGTAGAAAAATGCTTTTTTAGAGCCGCTAACCTTAGTTATAGGTATTTTGGTGCTTTTATGTTAGCTTTTGAATCCTGTTTGGATTGAGATCTCAAGCGGCGGCACAAAGGAGTTCATTAATAGACCTCGCGCAAGGACATCATATGAAGGTACCGTAGAGGTTTTTGAAGCTATTAATACTTCACTTAGAGATATTCAGGACTCTTAGACGCTGCATGACGGTAACAGAGCGTCATACACAACTTGCCAAACAGTTCATTGAACTCAGCACTGCGCTGTTGTCGCTTGTAGTAAGCCTTCGTTTCCATCAGAAGAAATCTCTGCAAGATGGCGAGCCTCTATTAGCACTTTCGCAATAAAAGTCGAAACATCATGGTCGTCTTCAATAATTAATATTCGCATAATGATAGATATAGTACTTCCAATATTTTTAATCTACTAATCGGTTACAATAACGCCTTCGAAAATATAGCGTTAGAATCAAATATGAGTAGTCTTAAACAAGAAATCAACCGTCGCCGCACCTTTGCCATCATTTCTCATCCCGATGCAGGTAAAACCACGTTAACTGAAAAACTATTGTGGTTTGGTGGCGCGATTCAAGTTGCAGGTGAAGTGCGCGGTCGTAAGGCGGCACGTCACGCTACATCGGACTGGATGGAACTAGAAAAGCAACGCGGCATTTCGGTTACGTCTTCGGTCATGCAGTTTCCTTATCGCGAACACATGATTAACTTGCTGGATACGCCAGGCCATGATGACTTCTCTGAGGATACGTATCGTACCTTAACCGCGGTTGACTCTGCTGTCATGGTCATTGATTCGGTCAATGGCGTTGAAGCACAAACCATCAAACTGCTCAATGTTTGCCGTATGCGTGACACACCAATTGTCACATTCATTAACAAATTAGACCGCGAAAGCCGCGAGCCAATTGAATTGTTAGACGAAATTGAAACCACATTAGGCATGGAATGCGCGCCGATGACATGGCCTATTGGCATGGGTAAAACCTTCCGCGGTGTTTATAGTTTGGTTAACGATACCATTTTCTTTTTTGACCCTCGCGCTGAAAAAGGCACGTCAGAAATTATTCAGGGTTTAGACAACCCACGTTTGGATGTACTGATTGGTAGTCAAGCTCAAGCCTTGCGCATTGATATTGAATTGGTACGCGGCGCTTCACATTCTTTTAATAAAACTCTTTACTTAGCTGGTAAGCAAACGCCAGTTTACTTTGGTTCTGCAGTGAATAACTTTGGCGTACAGTCATTATTAGATGCAGTAGTCGACTTATCCCCTGCCCCACAATCACGGATGACAGCGACGCGCGAAGTGGCTGCAGGTGAAGATAAATTCTCTGGTTTTGTGTTCAAAATTCAAGCCAACATGGACCCTAAGCACCGCGATAGAATTGCTTTCTTACGTCTATGTTCAGGCAAATTTGAACGTGGCATGAAAGTCAAACAAGTAGCCACAGGTAAAACGATTAATGTAAATAATGCGATTACCTTTATGGCACAAGATCGTAACATTATGGATGAAGCGTATTCTGGCGACATTATTGGTATTCCAAATCACGGGACAATTAAATTAGGTGACACGTTTACAGCGAGTGAAAGCTTAAAATTCATTGGTATTCCATCATTCGCACCTGAATTTTTCCGTCGTGCGCGCATTCAAAACCCAATGAAAATGAAGCAATTGCAAATTGGCTTAA
Organism: Betaproteobacteria bacterium; assembly: GCA_022599515.1. Classification (GTDB taxonomy): domain Bacteria; phylum Pseudomonadota; class Gammaproteobacteria; order Burkholderiales; family Methylophilaceae. Next base: position 450 of record JAHZMC010000065.1, on the reverse strand, counting down.
AGCAATTGGCAGAAGAAGGCGCGGCGCAACTTTTCCGCCCATTACTCACCAATGATTTGGTATTAGGCGCAGTTGGCATGTTGCAATTTGATGTGGTGGCGCACCGATTGGAGCATGAATATGGTGTGGATATGATTTTCGAACCATTTGACTGCTATACCGTGCGCTGGCTACATGGTTCAGATGCTGATTTAAAAGCAATTGCTGATAAGTACGGTTTTAATGTGGGTTTAGATGGCACAGATGATTATGTGTATCTTGCGCCTAATCGTGTGAACTTACAGATGGCGCAAGAGCGCTATCCAGAGATTACCTTCGCCGAAACGCGCGAAATTGCCTAAGTGCTAAAAAATCCTTGCCCTTGCGAGAGCGGTAAGCCTTATTCATTATGCTGCGAGCCTTGCCATCGCGGTGTTCCAGCAGCTAATGCGGAAGCACTAATGCGTTCGC
>JAHZMC010000064.1 GCA_022599515.1 Betaproteobacteria bacterium | reverse complement strand
GAAGTGGTGTATTACTAATCACCTCAATTTCTTTGGTTTTAAGCGTAGCTTCTTCAGCAATTACTATAGACGGTGTAGCATAAATCGATAAAACAGCTATCGCTATGAGGTTTGGTTTAAATTGTGTTCGCATGTAACTTCCCTTAAAAGTTTAATCTAGTTATAGTTGTTATCCATAACTATTAGCAAGATACATTCCAACATGAATACCAGATAAAAAGTCATTATTAATCAAGGAGAAAGAGTCTAAGCTAGAATTTAATTGGTTATTTTAAGCTTAAAATTGGTTGTATACAACCACCATTAATGGCTGATAACAGCCAATTTATACGAGTGGAAGTAATTAGCTAGTCGCTGGCTCCCATCGAACAGATAAACCTAGCTCATGGCTTTGTGCTTCCATTTCAGCATCGCTACCGATATTAGGAATAATAACCAAGGTTTCATCCATAAAAATAAGCGGCAATTGCACGCGTTGCCATGGCGGGATTTGGCTTGATTGCATAATAGCTTTAAGGTGTCGTTTAGGGCGACCTAAGGCAGGTTTGAAATATTCGCCACCTTCTCTGTTTTTAATACGCAGCTTAATATCACTGCCGCCACGTTGATAGGCAAAGCCTTTACCCATTTCTTTAGTAAAAAATAGTCTGGATAGGTTAGGTAAAATAACAACCTCCTCGCCTTGCCAAAGTAAATTGATTGGCGCCAAACTTACAGGCTCCGCAACCAAATAAGCGAAGCCTTGATAACGCATCACATGCACGCTTTCTGCTACTTTTACTTTAATTGCAGCATCGGCTTTTTCTGACGATAGCTGTTGTAAGATTTGTGATAGCAATACCGTGCTTGGCACCACAATTTGATTATTGGTAAGCCAAAAACGAATTAAATTGCTTTGCCTAGCCTGACTGAGTAATTTAAGTTGAGTGACATTAACCGTCTTATACGATGCATCAAGTACATTCGACGCATCAAGCGCCGCCAACTCATCCAACAACGCATTGGCTTCTGCAATGTGGTTAGCTGAACGCGCTAATGTTTTAGTAATACTGGCATAGCGCTCACTAAAGGTTGGCATCAACACATGCCGTATAAAATTGCGGTCAAAAGTAGTATCTGCATTACTTTCATCATCAACCCACTGCAGCTTATATTGCCCTGCATAAGCGACTAAATCAGCATGTGGAATAGACAGCAAGGGGCGTAATAATCGACGCTTTTTATCTATTTTTGCCATGCCTGCAAGCCCTTTAACACCAGCGCCTCTAGCTAATTGCAATAACAGCGTTTCTGCTTGATCGTCTTGATGATGCGCCAAACAAATAAAATCTGCCGTTGCTGCTTGAAGTGCTTGGTATCGCGCAGCTCTTGCAGACGCCTCAATCCCTAAGCCAGCATTTTGCTCAACATTGACATGTGTTTTCTTAAATGGAACACCTAAATTAGCGCAGGTTTTTTCACAAAAATCAGCCCATTTATCCGCGTGCAGGCTTAAACCATGATGCACGTGCATGGCTGATAAATGAAAAGGAATCTCGCTTTGCAATTGATGCATTGCATGAAGCAATACGGTTGAATCTAGCCCGCCGCTATAAGCAATTAATAAGGTTGGGCGGGCTAATTGATGTTGCTTTAAAAAACTGATTAAGAAAAGCTCAAGATGACTTAACAGTGAATCAGCTTCTTTTCTAACCAAGTTACTTGCTGGCAGTTTCTTTGAACTTGCCATAACTCATCAAACGCGCATACCTAGTTTCCAATAATGTTTCTGTGGTTTTTTTCTGCAAATTAGCTAAGTTAGTTTTAATGGCTTTTTTCAGCGTCACCATCATTGCATCAGGGTCGCGATGTGCGCCGCCAATTGGCTCTGCAACAATTTGATCAACCAACCCTAATACTTTTAATCTATCAGCGGTGATACCTAAAGTTTCAGCCGCCTCTGGCGCTTTGCTTGCACTTTTCCATAAAATAGAAGCACAACCTTCTGGCGAAATAACAGAATAGGTTGAATGTTGCAGCATTAATAGCTGATCAACAACACCTAACGCTAGCGCACCACCTGACCCGCCTTCACCAATCACTACGCCAATAATTGGGGTTTTTAGTTCTGCCATCACATATAAATTCTTTGCAATCGCCTCTGACTGACCGCGCTCTTCCGCGCCAATCCCTGGATAAGCGCCTGGCGTATCAATGAGCGTCACGATTGGTAGTTTAAATTTTTCTGCCAATCTAAATAAACGTAAAGCTTTACGATAACCCTCTGGCCTAGGCATGCCGAAGTTACGATATTGACGCGCCTTCACATCACGGCCTTTTTGCTGACCAATCACCATCACAGGCACATCATCTAAACGCGCTAAACCACCAACAATCGCAGGGTCATCAGCAAAAGCACGGTCACCATGCAACTCTTCAAAATCATTGAATATATTTCGAATATAGTCCAAGGTATAAGGGCGTTGTGGATGACGTGCAACTTGCGAAACTTGCCATGCATCTAAATTTTTATAAGTTTCAGCCAACAACTGCGCATTCTTTTTTTCTAACTGCGCAACCTCTTTGGCCACATCCAAGTCGTCATGCTCATCATGCGCCGCTTGCAATGATTCAATTCGCTTTTCTAATTCAGCAATTGGCTGCTCAAACTCTAAATAAGTTAATTTCATGTCTGTCGCTTTTTTTTCACTCATCTCAATAACTCAATCAATTTTCATTTTGTTAACGTTGCTAATTATAAAGGATTTTTACATTTTCTTTTGACAACCAAGCTTCTAATCGATGAAGCAAATCGTCTTGCAATTCAACTCTCCAATCATTACCTAGCATCAATCCTACTTGGCTAGTGGCATTGTGATATTCAATTTTAATTGGACAGAGCTTTTTATCACCCGCTTCACTTTTGCAATAAGGCCGTAAGATAGCCGATAACTTAGCCGCATCTGATTGTCCATTACACGCTATTTTAAGCATGCTAGCATACGCACTTCTGGCTGTGGGTAAATCAAAAACCTTATTCGCATTGACGCGATTACCCCCTGAAAAATCATCATGACTGATGCGGCCTTCAATGACTAAGACCTGATCCTCTTTAATCAGATGTGCGGCCTCTACTAATAAATCACCGCCAACCACCACATCAACCCGTGCCACTGCATCATCTAGGGTCACAATTGCCATTTTGCCGCGTTGCGTCATTCGTACACGCACCCCCATAACCACGCCAGCAATTAATTTTGGTTTTTTTTGCGGCGCAATATCGGCTAAGGTGCCTTGCACAAATTGCGCAATTTCTGCTTTGCTTTCTGAGTAAGGATGACCACTTAAATAAAACCCTAATGCTGCTTTTTCTTCTTGCAACTGCTGCTGTGGACGCCATGCCTCAATCTCTGGGAGCTGATGTTGCACACCTGTTTCTTCACCAAATAAATTATCTTGCCCCGCGTGGTTATTAGCATGCTCAGCCGCGCCGATTGCCATACTAACCCCTGCTAATAAAGCTGCGCGATTAGCATTTAATTGATCAAATGCACCTGCCCTAATCAGCGACTCAATGACTCGCCGATTGACCTTTCGAAGGTCTAATCGACTGCAAAAATCAAACAAATCAGTAAATGGACCGTCAGCTTCTCGAGCCGCTACAATCAACTCAATCGCTGCTGCGCCTGTGCCTTTAATTGCACCCAAACCATATAACACTTGCTTATTGTTCAACGATTGGAAGCGATACTGACTTTGATTAACATCGGGTGGTAACACCTCGATTTCATTCGGCGCGCAATCGTCAAATAAAATACGTACGTTATCGGTATTATTCATATCTGCCGACATCGTAGCCGCGGCAAAAGCGGCTGGGTAATGGGCTTTTAAATAAGCCGTTTGATAAGAAACTAAGGCGTAAGCTGCCGCATGCGATTTATTAAAACCATAACCTGCAAACTTTTCCAGCAAGTCAAACAGATCATTTGACTGCTGTAAGCTTAATCCATTTTTTTGCGCGCCTTCATTAAAAATTTCACGCTGCTTCACCATTTCTTCAGGTTTTTTCTTACCCAGTGCTCGGCGCAATAAGTCAGCGGCGCCGTGGCTATAACCTTCAACCACTTGCGCGATTTGCATCACCTGATCTTGATAAACAGCAATCCCATAGGTTTCTTTTAAAATCGACTCGGTGGAAGGATGGGGATACTCAACCCGTTGTAGCCCATGTTTACGTCGACAGAAATCTGGAATCAAATCCATTGGACCTGGACGAT
>JAHZMC010000063.1 GCA_022599515.1 Betaproteobacteria bacterium | reverse complement strand
TTATTAGTCGCTTTAATTGTGACGCCAACACTTGCCTTTGTATTTCTAAAACATGAGAAAGAAGAATCTATAGTTGCGAATCGTTTGCAAGCTAGCATTTTATCTTTTATTAAACGCGCTATTTCTCGGTCGCGCACGACGATTGCAGTAGCTATTAGTTTAATGGTCGTCTCTTTATGTATCCTCCCTTGGCTTGGTTCTGAGTTTTTACCTGCATTCAAAGAAACGGATTTTTTGATGCATTTTATTGAACGTCCGGGCACCTCGATAGAGCAGATGAAAAAGACCAATTTACTGGCTAGTGAACAATTAATGCAAGTGGATGGCGTGCTTAATTTAGGCGCTCATATTGGTCGTGCTGAATTGGCTGATGAAGTGGTTGGCCCGAACTTTGGCGAGTTATGGGTAAGCATTGATCCTGAAGCGGACTACCAAAAAACCATTCAGCAGATTCAACAGAGTATTGCAGGCTTTGCAGGTATTTTTACGGATGTACAAACCTATTTAAAAGAACGAACAAAAGAAGTGATGTCGGGCACCAGTGCCAGTATTGTGATTCGTTTATTTGGTAGCGATGTTGATGTTTTACGCTCGCAAGCTGAACGTATTCGTCAGACGATTCAAAATGTCAATGGCTTAACAGATTTAAAAGTGGAAACGCAGGCGCTGATTCCACAAATTCATGTCAAATTACAAACCAATGTTGCCGACCAATATGGCATCACGGAAAGTGATGTAAAAAGGATGCTGACGCTGATGACATTAGGTGAGAAAGTCGGTGAAATTTATATTGGACAAGAGCGTTTTAACGTGCAGTTGATTGGTGAAGATAAAGTGCAAGGGAGCATTCAAGCTTTGCGCCAAATGCAGATTCAAAGTGCTTCTGGCGCTTTAGTGCCGTTAGCCGAGGTCGCACAGATTTATGTGCAGCCCGTCCAAAATGAAGTGAAGCGTGAAGCAGGCTCACGCAAAATTGATGTAACAGCGAATGCCTCGGGACGAGATTTAGGCACGGTAGCAAAAGAGGTTGAACAGTTGGTTGGTCAACTGCAATTGCCAGAAGGTTATTATGTGCAGTTTATGGGTGAGTATACAGAGAAAAAGTCAGCAACCCGCACCTTGTTAAGCTATACTTTATTAGCATTAGTGCTGGTTTTTTCGTTAATTTTCATGAGTTTGCAATCTCTTAAATTAACCTTCATGCTATTTGCTATTTTACCAATTGCATTAGCTGGTGGTATTTTTGGAATTGTATTGTCAGGTGGCGTAATTTCGCTAGGATCTTTAGTTGGGCTTATTGCCGTGCTCGGTATAGCTTCACGTAACGGCATTTTGCTGATTAGTCGCTATACGCAATTGAAGGGGAAACAATCTACCTCACACTACGATGCTGTTTATACGGCGGTGAGCGATCGACTAAGGCCCATTATGATGACTACGTTAGCCACCAGTATGGCGTTAATGCCGATTGTGTTTAAAGGCCCAATTTCTGGTTATGAAATCGAGCATCCGTTAGCTGTAGTTGTGGTTTGTGGCTTACTGTTATCTGCTATTGTCAGCCTTGTTGTCTTGCCTGCAATCATCTATCGATTCGATGAACAGCCTAAAGTGGCTTAAATCAAACTAAAAACAAAAGTCAATGATTTCAATTAGTGTAAAATGCAGTCTAGTTGTGTCCTCGTAGTTCAATGGATAGAACATATGCCTCCTAAGCGTAAAATACAGGTTCGACTCCTGTCGGGGATACCAATCTCAAATAAAGTAGAGAAAAAAGATAGCTTCCCTATAAACCAACTAAATATAGACTGTTAATATCCATCTTCTAATAAGGCACTTGGTAATAAGAAACCTGGTCTATTGGTGTTAACTAATGAAGGTGAGGTTAATTTAATCAATAGAATGAATCGCTTAGATATCACCAAGCCATGGTTTTTATATTTAATTGAATGTCAGGATGGCAGTATTTATACTGGCATCACAGTAGACGTTGATAAGCGTTACGCCGCACATAAGGCGGGCAAGGGCGCTAAATATATGCGTTCACATCCACCTAAACGATTGCTCAAAGTATTTGAGTTTGCGAATCGTTCTGAAGCATCTAAAGCAGAATGTAAAATTAAAAAATTACCAGCTAACCAGAAGCGCGCTATAGTAGAAACGATGGCATAAATTGTGCATTGTTTATACTTTAACTGTATCGACTGACTGTACAGTTTTCAATTTAAGCAAATAAGTCAAAAGGAATCTAATGGCAATACGCATAGAATGATCAGGATCGACCGTAATCATCAGTGCATCAATTTCATGCACCATTTCGGTGAGACCTAAGCGGTCGCGCTCTTCTAAGATGCGTTGTAAGTATTCTTCAAAGAAAGCGGAATTTTCTTTATCGCCATGGCGGGCGAAGGCGAGAGAGTTAATCATAGGGTTGGCAGTTTAGTTTTCTATTCAAATTTATAAAGCTAATTTGAATATAAGCTAAATGCATGCCAACCATGATTATATTTTTTAGGATTAATTCGTTAGGTTGTATTGCTTAGGGTTAATAATTTAATTGATCTAGTTTTTCCCAACGTTCCATCTTTTTTTCTATATCAGCACTAATAGCCGCTAACCTTGCTTGTAGCTTATCGACAAGCTCGGGTTGATCACGATAAATATCGGGATTGGAGAATTGAGCAGTGATTTCTGCTTGCTCAGTTTCTAGCGCTTCAATTTCCTGTGGTAAATTATCCAGCTCTTTCTTCTCATTAAAGCTTAGTTTTTGAGCTGTTGGCTTTGTGTGTTCTAATTTCTTTGGTTCAGACTTCTTAGGTTCAGCTTTTGAAGGAGCAGGCTTGTTGCTTGCTTTTTCAGCAGTGCGTTGCTGGCTAAAACGTAGCCAATCATCATAGCCACCACCAAATTCATCCAGCACACCATTGCCTTCAAACGCAATCACTTGCGTAACGGTATTTTCTAAAAACTCACGATCATGGCTAACTAAAAATAGTGTGCCTTTATACTCTTGCAACAAGCTTTCTAGCAGTTCTAGCGTATCAATATCCAAGTCATTGGTTGGTTCATCAAGCACTAAAGCATTGGTTGGGCGCGCAAATAAACGCGCTAATAATAAGCGATTACGCTCGCCACCAGACAGTGATTTAACCGGGGAACGTGAACGTTGTGGCGGGAACAAAAAGTCTTCAAGATAACTAATGACATGCTTACGCTCGGTGCCAATTTCAACAAAATCTGAGCCAGGACTGATGGTGTCAGCAAGCGTCGCTTCTTCATCTAATTGTTCGCGCATTTGGTCGAAATAGGCAATATTCAAATTCGTACCGCGCTCTATGCTGCCGCTGTCAGGCTCAATTTCGCCTAAAATGAGTTTGAGTAATGTGCTTTTACCAATCCCGTTTGGCCCTAATAAACCAATGCGGTCGCCACGTAAAATACGGGTGCTAAAGGCATTAATCAGCGTTCTGCCGCCATACGATTTATTGACGTTTTCTAACTCGGCAACTAGCTTGCCAGAGCGTTCGCCTGCATCAATATTGAGTTTGACATTACCTTGACGGTCACGACGCGCAGCGCGCTCTAAACGCAATCTTTCTAATTGTCTGACACGGCCTTCGTTACGGGTACGTCGCGCTTTGATGCCTTGGCGTATCCATGCTTCTTCTTGCGCTAATACTTTATCAAACTTGGCAGCATGCGTTGCTTCAATCGCGATTAACTCCTCTTTTTTGACTAAGTAGCTTTGATAGGTGCCAATAAAGTCAGTCAGTTTGCCACGGTCAAGTTCGGTAATGCGGGTAGCAAGACGATTTAAAAAACGTCGATCATGGGTAATAAATAAAACCGCGCCTTTAAAGCTTAATAGCAACTCTTCTAGCCATAAAATCGCTTCCAAATCCAAATGGTTGGTTGGCTCGTCTAATAACAACACTTCAGGTTCGGCAACCAATGCGCGACCTAAGGCCACGCGTTTACGCCAGCCACCTGAGAGCGTCGAAACCAACACATCAGCATCTAAACTTAAGCGCGTTAAAACCGTTTCAATTTTAGATTGCATCTCCCAAGCATTTTGCGTATCTAGCTCATGTTGCAAGATTTCCATTTCTTTCATCAGCGCATCAAAATCCGCGTCTGGCTCACCCATTTTGTGGGTCACATCATGATAAGCCACCAGGGTTTTTTGTACGTCGCCTAAGCCTTCAGCAACGGCTTCGTAAATCGTGTGCTTAGCATTCAATTCAGGCTCTTGCGGCACATAAACAGTGCGTGCAGATTGCGCTGTCCACACTTTACCATCATCCAATTTAATCTCGCCTGCTAGCGCTTTTAGCATGCTGGATTTGCCAGCACCGTTGCGGCCAATTAAACCAACACGTTCGCCAGCATCTAGCTGAAACGCCGCTTTATCTAACAGGGCGTGATGACCAAAAGCGAGAGAAGCATTTTCTAGGGTGATATAAGGCATACGTTCATTTGTCTTTAAGTTGATTTATTTTGGGCTAGCATGGCGCGAATATTCGCCATCTTTTCTTTGCCAAAGTCTTTGCTAATTTCGGGGTCGTTAAATGGGTTGCCAAAGTGACGTACATCATCTTTTGGCAGTTCTGCAATAAAGCGACTAGGTTCGCACATTTCCATTTCGCCAGCGCGTTTACGTTTTTTGCACCATGAAATATTCAATGATTTTTGCGCACGGGTAATGCCCACATACATGAGTCGCCGTTCTTCTTCTATCTTATCATTATCAATCGATTCGCGGTGCGGCATAATACCTTCTTCCACGCCAATTAGAAACACATGACCGAACTCCAACCCTTTTGCTGCATGTAAGGTGCTGAGTTTCACCGCATCTGGCTCGCCTTCTTCACGTCCTTCTAAAATGCTAATCAGCGCGACCATTTGTGTTAATTCTAATAAGGTTTTGTCATTGGTTTTATTGCCAAATTCTGTGCTGCCTTTGCTTTTATTGGTCAGCCATGCAATAAATTCCAACACGTTATTCCAGCGCGTTTCAGCCGCGCGCTGTTCTTCGTGATCATATAAATAAGCTTCGTATTGAATGGCTTTCAGTAAATCATTTAAAATTTCTTCTGCAGGATCTTTTAAAGCGCGTGCTTGTAACTTATTAATATATTGGGTAAAGGTGAGTAAGTCATCTAATTGCTTTTGCCCAACGGTACTTTGAAATCCGCCTTCAAAGGCAGCAGCAAATAAAGATAAATGGTGTTCGCTAGCGTATTCGCCTAGCCGTTCTAAAGTGGTATTGCCTATGCCTTTTTTCGGTGTGGTCGCTGCGCGGATAAACGCAGGATCATCATCTTCATTAGCAATGAGTCGTAAATAACTAACAATATCTTTAATCTCGGCTTTATCAAAAAATGATTGGCCGCCAGAAATGGTGTAAGGAATCTTATTGTTACGTAATTGTTGTTCCAAAATGCGTGACTGATGATTGCCGCGATACAAAATGGCATAGTCTTTGTAGTGTGTTCTATTCTCGAACTTATGTGCCATGAGCTTGGTGACTACGTTCTCAGCCTCATGATTCTCATCACGCGCAGCACTCACTTGCAACAGTTCGCCAGTGCCTAAATCACTCCATAGCTTTTTCTCAAACAGTTTAGGATTATTAGAAATAACCTTATTAGCAGCCCGTAAAATACGTACAGTGGAGCGATAATTTTGCTCCAGTTTAATGACTTTTAGATTGCTGAAATCTTTGGTTAATTGATTGAGGTTTTCAACATCAGCGCCACGCCAACCATAAATCGCTTGGTCGTCATCGCCCACGGCAGTGAATTGTTTGGAGAAGTTGGTCAGCAATTTAACCAGTTTATATTGGCAAGCATTGGTATCTTGATATTCGTCGATGAGCAAATATTTCAATTTCATTTGCCATTGTTGCAACGTGTCAGGATTTTTTTCAAACAGCTCAACGGGCAGCTTAATTAAGTCATCAAAATCAACTGCTTGATAGGCTTTTAATGACTGTTGATACAATTGGTAAACCTTGGCAGCAACAACGGTTAATTCTTCTTCTGCAGTTGCTTTGGCTTGATCTGGATTTATAAATGCATTTTTCCAGCCCGATATTTGCCATTGCGTTTGTTTGAGCAGCTTTTTATCGGTTGTAGCGAGTATGTCAGACAGAATTTTAAAGCTGTCAGAGGAATCTAAAATTGAAAATTGCGGCTTATAACCTAGAAGAGCGGCTTCTTTACGCAAGATTTGTAAGCCCAAAGAGTGGAACGTTGCAATGGTTAAGCCTTTGGTTTTTTTACCTTCCATGAGCTTAGCTACTCGCTCTTGCATCTCTAATGCCGCTTTATTGGTAAAAGTAATCGCGGCAATCTCTTTTGGCGCATAACCAACATGCTCAATCAGATGCGCAATTTTTTGCGTAATGACGCGCGTTTTGCCGCTGCCAGCACCCGCTAATACTAGCAAAGGCCCATCGACATAGTTCACCGCTTCACGCTGCGGCGCGTTCATTGTATTCAACATGGTTAAACTTCAGTATCAGGACTTGATTCTGGTAAAGACTCTTCTGCGCGTTCTTCTTCAGGCAGTGATTCTGATGAGCTTGCTTTATTTGGTTGCTCTTGTTCCAACATGGCTTGTCTGCTATCGGGCGTTTCTAAACTGATGCGACCAATCGAACCATGACGGTAGTCCGTTAAGAAAACCATCGCTGTGCGTTCTAAATCCCATACCCCATCACGGCGTTTATAGGCACGGCGCTTGGCAATCGCTTCTAGTAAATCTACGCCATCCAGTTCTTGCACATGAAGCTTCATCGCATCTAACTTGTAGCGTGCATTGAGTAAATCCGGATAGCTGTCCAGTAAATTGTCGCCTAAAAATACTGCAATATCTTCATCAATCACCGCATTACGCCCAATCGCATGACTCGCCGCGAGCATAAAGCCATCGCTTTCATGTGCGATTTTTGGCCACATCATGCCAGGTGTATCGGTAATATTCATGGTCGGGTCTAACTCAAATCGTTGTTGGCTTTTGGTTACAGCAGGCTCATCACCCACTTTAGCCACTCGACGATTCAATAGGGCGTTCATCAAAGTTGATTTACCGACGTTTGGAATGCCCATAATCATCATGCGTAATGGCTTAATATGGGTGCCGCGATGCGGTGCTAACTGTTTGCAAAGGCCTGGGATTTTTTTTGCATCGCCTGGCTTTTTGCAAGAAAGCGCAACGGCCTTGGTATTAGGCTGCGCATTAAAATAATTAAGCCAAGCTTGCGTCGCTTGCGGATCAGCTAAATCGGCTTTATTGAGAATTTTTAAATTAGGACGTTGACGGAACAAACGCATTTCATCAATCATCGGATTGTGACTAGCCGCTGGTAAACGCGCATCCAGCACTTCAATCACCACATCGATAAACTCCATGGTTTCTTCTGCTTTTTTCCGCGCAGAGGTCATGTGACCTGGGTACCACTGAATTGCCATGTTTTGCCTTAAATTCGCTTAAAGTACCAATGCGTACTTTGTTTTTTTGATATTGGGTTAGCGCGTATTTTAACATTAGCGCATCAGGAGCATGCGATTATTCCCTAACTAGCGACAAAAAACTTCATCACAACCCTTTGTATTTGCGCGTAGCCATATAAAATAGCGTTTATGCCTTTACCTCCAGAAATCAAACCCAATCAATCGGTGCCTTTACTCAAGGCGCTCCATATCCTCACCCGCGATGGCAAGTTGAATCAAGATAGCCGCCGCAAGCTTAAGCAAGTCTATCACTTGGTTTATTTTATTGAGCCTCTGCTGCAAGATGTGCTGACCAAGCAAGAGAATCCAACTTTAGTTGATCATGGCGCAGGAAAATCGTACTTAGGTTTTATTTTGTATGATTTACTGCTCAAGCAGTTGCCACAAGGTCAAGTGATTGGCATAGAGACGCGTGAAGATTTGGTTGAAAAGTCCAAAGCGTTGGCGGAAGAGTGCGGTTTTAACCGTATGCGATTTGAACATTTAAGTGTCGCTGAGTCGATGGTTTCCGCTAATATTCCAGATAAGGTTGATATTGTTACAGCATTACATGCCTGTAATACTGCGACCGATGACGCGATTCAATTTGGCTTAAAAAAACAAGCAAAATATATGGTGTTAGTGCCTTGTTGTCAGGCAGAAGTGGCAGAAGTCATGCGTAAAAATAAAGCGCAAAGCCTTAGTCAAACGCCATTGTCTGAGATATGGCGTCACCCGATTCATACCCGCGAGTTTGGTAGCCAAATTACCAATGTATTGCGCTGTTTACAGTTGGAATCGGCAGGTTATAACGTAACAGTAACCGAACTGGTCGGTTGGGAGCACTCCATGAAAAATGAGCTGATTATTGCGAAATACACTGGGCAAAAGCGCAAAAATGCACGTGAACGCCTAGATGCAGTTTTAGAAGAGCTCAATTTAAACGAAATGCAGCAACGTTTTCAGTCTTAATGGTTTTGACATTCTTTTGTCATCAGTTTTACGTAATATCTGCATGATCAAATGTGTTTCGGATAGGATTTTTCTTTGACTAATATAATTAGATTATTTATTTTTATTGTGTTTACTATTTCTGCGGTGAGCGCAATCGCAGAAGATCAAAACACTTGGATTAACGATGGTAAAGCGGCATTAAATGCGGCTAAGCAATTGCAGCCGAATAATCGAAAAGCTAAAAACGTCATTCTATTTATTGGTGATGGTATGGGTATTTCTACCGTTACTGGCAGTCGTATTTTTGAAGGGCAACAGCGTGGTGTGGATGGTGAGCGTAATCAACTATCATTCGAAAAATTGCCATATTTAGCTTTATCCAAAACCTACTCTGCTAACCAGCAAAACCCAGATTCTGCACCAACCATGACGGCTATTGTGGCCGGCGTTAAAACCAATGATGGCGTGCTTGCACTGAATCAGAACGTTAAGCGTGGTGAAACTAACCTTGCGGTCATTCAAGCGAATCAAGTGCAAACTATTTTAGAAAAAGCTGAAGCAAATGGTTTGGCGACTGGCATTATTTCAACAGCGCGTATTACGCATGCGACCCCAGCAGCAACTTATGCGCATATTCCTGACCGTGATTGGGAAAATGATGAAATGCTACCAGCGTCGGCTGAGAAAACAGGGGTGAAAGATATTGCAGTGCAGTTAGTGGAGCAAGGCAAACAATCCGCTGGCGATGGCATAGACGTGATGCTAGGCGGCGGTCGTAAAAACTTTTTACCAATGGATGTACAAGATCCTGAAAATCCAAAAAAGCGGGGCAATCGTCACGATGGGCGCAACTTGATTGCAGAGTATATGCAGCAAGACGGTGTTGCATATGTTTGGAATAAAGCACAATTTGATGCGATTAACCCTAAAAAAACAAAACGATTGTTAGGTTTGTTTCAGCCCTCACATATGCATTATGAGCACGATAGAGCAAAAGACAAAGCAGGTGAGCCATCTTTGGCTGAGATGACGACAAAAGCGATTGATATCTTAAGCCAACGAGAAAAAGGATATTTTTTAATGGTAGAAGCCGCGCGCGTCGATCATGCCTCGCATGCAGGGAATGCCTACCGTTCTTTTTCAGAAACCGTCGCCTTATCTGATGCCGTCAAGGCCACGTTGGATAAAGTGGATTTAAGTGACACGCTCATTATCGTGACAGCGGATCATAGCCATTCATTAACCATTACTGGCTACCCAAAACGTGGTAATCCTATTCTAGGCAAAGTCATCGCGCCAGATGAAACAGAGCCAACATTAGCCAAAGATGGTAAGCCTTACACCACAGTTAATTTTGCTAATGGACTTGGTTACCATGAGCATGTTGAAGAGGCGAAAGATATTAGAACGGGACGAATTAAAGACATGAGCGATGTTGACACCACAGACCCAGATTTTCATCAAGAAGCGCTGGTGCCGCTGGAACATGAAACGCATGCGGCTGAGGATGTCGCCATCTTTGCTGGTGGGCCAAAAGCGCATTTATTCCACGGTGTACAAGAGCAAAGCTACATTTATTATGTGATGGAAGATGCATTCGGTTTTAATCAGTAGTCTATTTTAAAAGCGCCTAAAAGGCGTAAGATAAGCAGTAATAAAAACAACCAATAAGAATAACAATGAACAATATCGCTGTGCATGAGTGCGTCAAAAAAATGGCGCTTACTTTTCTATTTCCACTGCTTTTCATTATGCCGCAGATTGTTTTCGCTGATGCGCCCGAGCTGTTGTTGGCTAAGATTTATAACGATGATATTGATGTCACCCAATATTTAGTCAGTGAAAAGTTCGATGGTGTTCGCGCAGTTTGGGATGGCAAGACGCTGACGACGCGACAAGGCAATCCAATTGCCGCGCCTGCTTGGTTTATCGCGAACTTTCCGAAATCGCCTTTAGATGGTGAGTTATGGATAGCCCGTGGTGCATTCGATCAAGTTTCCGGTGTTGTCAGAAGTCAGTCGCCAGTTGATGCTGATTGGCGGCAAGTTTCCTATTTGATATTTGAGTTGCCGAATGGAAAGGGTGATTTTTCTACTCGCTATCAAACACTTAAGCACATCATCGCCACGGCAAATGTAAAGCACCTCAAACTGGTCAAGCAATTCAAGGTTAACAATAAAGCCGCGCTGAAACAGAAAATGGTAGCAGTTATCGCCTTAAAAGGAGAGGGCTTAATGTTGCATCGAGCCAATGCCTTATATGAAACAGGGCGTAGTGATGTGCTGCTGAAACTCAAGCCTTATCTGGATGCAGAAGCAAAAGTCATTGCACACTTGCCAGGTAAAGGTAAGTACGCAGGAAAAATGGGCTCTTTATTGGTTGAGCTGCCTGATGGCGTGCAGTTTAAGCTAGGAACAGGCTTTAGCGATGCTGAACGCGCGCATCCGCCAGCAATAGGGAGTACGGTCAGATTTATCTATCAGCATAACACCAAAACAGGCAAGCCTAGGTTCGCACGTTTTTTGCGGATTAGACAACCATCTGATTAGAGGCTGATGCGATAAGTGCTGGCGTGCTAAAATCACGCCCTTATGAGCACACCGCAACAACTAATCTCCCATTTAGAAAAAGAGCTGCCAAGCTGTATGTTGGCAGATCGCTTTCCATTGCGTCGACGACTGCAGCAAGCGAAAGACCTACTCAAGCAAAATAAGCCTGTCGAGAAATCGCTAACGGACATTGCACGAAAAGTGCAAAGTTCATCTCAACGACTAGCGCAACGTTTAGAAAAATTACCCAAACCAGAATATCCTTTAGAGCTACCTGTTTCATCCAGACGCGATGAAATTGCCAAGGCGATTACCGAAAACCAAGTGGTGATTGTGTGTGGTGAAACTGGCTCTGGTAAAACCACGCAGCTACCGAAAATTTGTTTAGAACTCGGTCGCGGCGTGTCAGGTTTAATCGGTCATACCCAGCCACGCCGTATTGCGGCGCGTTCAGTCGCAACACGTATCGCGCAAGAGTTAGATTCATCATTGGGTGAAATTGTCGGCTATAAAGTGCGCTTTAACGAAAAATCATCAGAGGCTAGCTATATCAAGCTAATGACTGATGGTATTTTGCTGGCAGAAACGCAAGGCGATCGGTTCTTAAATGCGTATGACACCATCATTATTGATGAGGCGCATGAGCGCAGTTTGAACATTGATTTCTTGCTGGGTTACCTTAAGCAGCTATTGCCAAAACGTCCCGATTTAAAAGTGATTGTGACTTCTGCGACGATTGATGCCGACCGCTTTGGCAAGCATTTCAGCACTAAAAATGCGAAAGGTGAGCTGGTGAATGCGCCGATTATTGAAGTCAGCGGCAGAACCTATCCTGTTGAAATACGCTATCGTCCATTGGGTAAAGCAGGTTTTATTTCGCATGACATAAGCACAGATAATGACGATTTTGATGATGACGATGCACCAAGCACAACAGTGCATGGTATCCAGCGCAAAGGCAAAACAGAGGCGCGCTGGTTAGCAGAAGATGATGAAGAAGAGGCGATAGAAGAGGCTATTTTAGATGCGGCAGATGATTTATTGCGTCAAGGCGATGGCGATATATTGGTATTTTTGCCAGGTGAGCGTGAGATACGTGATACTGCCGACCATTTACGCAAATACCAAGGTCGTTCGCCTAAGTTAAAACACATCGAAGTGTTGCCATTATTTGCCAGATTAAGCATTGCCGACCAACAAAAAATCTTTAAACCACATGGCCAGCGCCGCATCGTATTAGCAACCAATGTTGCCGAAACCTCACTGACTGTTCCGGGGATTAAATACGTCATTGATGCAGGATTAGCGCGGATTAATCGTTACAGTTCACGCGCTAAAGTAGAGCAATTGCAAATTGAGAAAATCTCACAAGCCGCTGCTAAGCAAAGGGCAGGGCGTTGTGGCCGTGTGTCGAATGGTATTTGTGTGCGACTCTATTCAGAAGAAGATTTTAATCATCGCCCTGAGTTTACCGACCCCGAAATTATTCGCAGTTCACTCGCTAGCGTGATTTTACGCATGGGGGCGCTACGCTTAGGTGATGTTGAGCAGTTTCCTTTTCTAGAAGCGCCAAGTTCGCGCTTAATCTCAGATGGTTATTTGCAGTTGCAAGAGCTAGGCGCGGTGGATGCTAATCGACAGATAGCCGACATTGGCTTGCAGTTGGCTAGGTTGCCATTAGATCCGCGCGTTGGCCGTATGATTTTAGCGGCGAAAAAAGAAGGCTGCTTACAAGAAGTGCTGATTATTGCTAGCGTATTGAGTATGCAAGATCCGCGCGAACGGCCGATGGATAAACGTGACGCGGCGGCCAATGCCCATGCTAAATTTGATGGTGAAGGTTCAGATTTTATGAGCTTTCTTAAAATTTGGGATTGGTATGAACACGCGTTTAAAAACAAACAATCGAATAAAGATTTACTCAATCAATGTCATGCTAACTTCCTGTCATTTTTAAGGTTAAAAGAATGGCGTGAGCTGTATCTTCAGATCAGAGAAATTGCTGAAGAAATGGAGTTTAAGCTGAATACAAAAGCAGCGAATTATGAGCAAATTCATAAGGCATTGTTAGCTGGTTTACTGGGTAATATCGGTTTTAAAGATGGTGATAACGATGCTTATTCAGGGGCGCGTAGCATTCGTTTTTATGTTGCGCCAGGTTCCTGTTTAAAGAAATCACGACCAAAATGGGTGATGGCTGCTGAGCTGGTGGATACCTCTAAACTGTATGCGCGTTGCGTAGCGAAGATAGAACCAGATTGGATAGAACCGTTAGCGCGACATTTAACCAATAGCCAATATAGCGATCCGCGTTGGGATAAAAAGTTAGCGCAAGTCACCGCTTGGGAGCGCGTGAGTTTATATGGCTTAACCGTTGTGCCAAAACGCCGTGTGCATTATGGGCCAATTAATGTTGAAGTGTCGCACGAGATTTTTATTCGTGAAGCATTAGCCAATATGGAGTTGGAGATAAAAGCGCCATTTTTAACCGAAAATAAGCGCATTATCGCCGAAATTGAAGAGTTGGAGCATAAGGCAAGACGCCAAGATGTGTTGGTTGATGAGCATGCTTTATTTGCTTTTTACGACAAGATAGTGCCGAAAGATATCGTGAATGGCATTGGCTTTGAGGCGTGGCGTAAAGAAGCAGAAAAGCATAATCCTAAACTGCTTTTTTTAACCAGAGATGATTTGATGCGTCACGAAGCAGAAAGCGTGACTGAAAGCCAGTTTCCAGAAACCATGGAAATGGATGGCGCAACCATCAATTTAAAATATCGTTTTGAACCCGGTCATGTGCTAGATGGTGTTACCGCAACCATTCCATTAGCACTGCTTAACCCACTAGACGCTACCCGTGCTGAATGGTTAGTGCCTGGCATGTTACGCGAGAAGGTCACGGCGCTGGTTAAGATTTTGCCAAAAACCTATCGCCGCGTTTGTGTGCCTGTGCCAGAGTTTGTGACGAGCTTTTTAGAGCAAGCAAAGGTTGGCACTCAACCTATTTTGGTTGCCTTAGTTGAGTATATTCAGCAGCAAACTAGCCTTAAGCTTGGTATTGATGATTTTATGATTGATAAATTGCCTGAGCATTTTTTCATGAACTTTAGTGTAACTGATGAAAAACAGCGCGAATTAGGCATGGGCCGTGATTGGCATGCCTTAAAAAAACAATTAGGTAATGCCGCGCAACTGACGTTTAGAAAAGGCACGAGTAATAATGTCGAAAAAACAGGCATTAAACAATGGGATTTTGGCGACTTACCCGCAACGCTGACTTTTACCAAAGAAGGCCATCAGCTAACGGGCTATCCTGCACTGGTGGATGAAATTGACAGTGTAGCGATTAAACTATTCGATACCGAGCAAGCCGCCTATCTCTCGCACCGTGCAGGGGTGTGCCGCTTAATGCGCTTTGAGCTCAAAGAGCAAATGAAGCAATTGGAAAAGGCATTGCCTAATTTTAATCAATACGCGCTGCAATTACGCAATGTGATTACGCCAGATCATTTAAAAGAAGATTTAATCACTACGCTAGCCGATCGATCGTTCGTTGGTGAGGATGATTTGCCGCGCACAAATGAGGCATTTATGGCGTTGAAACAACGTGCAAGAACGCGCTTGCCAGCGGTAAAGGATGCGCTATTCCGTACAGTTGGTATTATCGGTACTGAGTATTTTGCACTCGCCGATAAGCAAGCCAAGATGCCCAATAAAGCCAATAGACTCACCAAAGATGTCGAAAGCCAAGTGCAACACTTGCTGTATAAAGGCTGCTTTAGCCAAACACCTTGGGATCAATTGCAACAACTGCCACGTTATATAAAAGCGCTAAGATTGCGTATCGATAAGCAACCGAGCAACCCAGATAGAGATGGTAAACACGCGGCGAGTGTTGGTATTTTTTGGGAAAAATGGAAAGCTGAGGTTGAAAAGCAAAGCAAGTTGGGTGATATATCGCCCGAGCTAGCCGATTTTCGTTGGTTGATAGAAGAGTTACGCGTGTCTTTATTTGCGCAGGAGCTTAAAACGCCGTTCCCAATATCGGTTAAGCGGCTGGATAAAATTTGGAGTGATTTAGTTTAGTTGTTCAGATTAACGTATACATCAATCATTTAATCTGCCACACAATGTTCATCCGCCATTTTACCAACCGTCCAAATGGCTTCGTTACCTTTACCACGGAGCGAATAACGCCCGTTACTATATTGAAAGCCAGAGCCAGAGACTTCCTGCGTTAAGGTCACCGTTTGATTATCACCAAAATGAACGATGGCGACAGATAGTTTTTCATGATATCGCCTTTTCTAATGTTTGCCGCCATGAATAGTGGTGTAGCCTCTTTCGGAAAAGGTTACATTTAGAACAGAACCGCGTTCGCATTGATAAACAACTTCAATATCATCAGCTTGGGCATTACTAGATTGGGTGGATTTAATCGCCGAGCAAGCAGTCAGTGCCAAAGCACTCACACTTAAAAGCGTGATTAATAGTCGATTGATTAATTGATGCTTCATAATCAACAGACCATCAATAATGCAGATTGTTCTATATTTGTGTCAGCATTTTTCGAATCGCATCTTCATCCAACCCCTTACCAATACACACAACGCGACTAGTTGGCGTTTCTTCTTTCCAGTCTATCAGCAAGGTTGCAGGGTAAGGCGTAAAGTGCACGGCGTGAATCGCTAACGGGTGCGGTTGGTCATCTGCATGTAAGATGCCTTTTAAGCGCAACAATTGCTCACCGTGCGTTTGGCACAGTTTAAGCAACACAGGTTTAAAAGTCTTCCAGCTAATGCCAGTGGGTAAAGTCACGGTGAAGCTACTAATTTCATCTTGATGCGGCACTGGTAATTTACCACCTAAGTTACTGCTGATTTTCAGTGGCGCGCGTAACCAACGCTCAGGTTCTGCGCGTTTGCCAGTCGGGTCAAATAATCCCACATCAATAATAAAATCAGGCTTAATTTCGCCATTCAACACCTTATGCTGCGTTGCGCCAGCATTTAAGCTAATTAACTTTTCTTTTAATTCACTGGCTTGTTCCGCAGTCGCAATATCGGTTTTGGTGATGAGCAACACATCTGCCACCGCCGCCTGTTTACGCGCTTCATCATGCTCAGCCAATTGTTGCACGCCATACATCGCATCGATGGTCACAATAACGGCGTCTAAGCGATAAACCGACTCAATCACCGGCTCATTCATCAAGTTCGCCATAATCGGCCCAGGGTCTGCCATACCAGTCGTTTCAATCACCAAACGGCTAAACTGCGGAATCGCCTCCATCGAACGCTTAAAATACAAATCGCGCATCGTGTCCGCCAACTCATTACTCAAGGTGCAACACAAACAACCGTTCTGCAACAACACCGCATTATCCGCCACATAACTACTATCCACATTCTGCGCCAGAATATGATCTAAACCTTCCTCGCCCAATTCATTAATAATCACCGCCGTATTTTTCATATTAGCGTGCGATAACAACTTGTTGAGTAAGGTGGTTTTGCCTGAGCCTAAAAAGCCAGTGAGTAGAGTAACGGGTATGCGGTGATCCATGAGGGTATTTTAAACTAAGGTAGTTGTTGCTTGTGAGAAATCAAAGTTAAGCAGACAATAATAAACAGTTTTTATATTGTTTCTAAAAACAAAAACCTTTTATATTTTAATTTAAGGATAAATGATGTTCATTAAAGAATTAAAAATAACAAACTTTAAGAGTTTTAGTGGTGCAATCGCTCCAATTGTATTTAATGTACCTGATGGAGGTGTTGGTAGCGGGTTGAATATATTTGTAGGTGAAAACAACACAGGTAAATCTACTGCGTTTGAAGCAATTGATTTTGTTAGAAACCGCACAAAAAAAGATGAAAATGCCATTAAAAATAAAGACAACCCAGCACACGTTAGTGTTGAGCTCACTTTTGTTGGCAATATTGAGCAGATAATAGATGGGTTCTCACAACCAAATAAAGTTGGTGTTTTTAAAAGGTATATTTATGTGAATACTGATGGCGTGCCAGCATTCACAATTAGTAGAGATACTGAAGATAGCAAGCAAGTAAAACTATGGAATGAAGCTGATAGCAGTTTTGTTAATGAATCTGGTATTGATGCACCTGTAAAGAAGCTTTTTGAAACAAACTTTATTTGGGCTGATACTAATCCAAATGATGAGGCTGCTTTTGGAGCAACAACGATATGTGGAAATCTGTTAAAGGAAATTGCAAGCGGTTTTACTGAAACAGTAGATTATGAGGATTATAAAACCAAATTTAATCAAGTTTTTAATGACCCAGCATCAGGGTTAAGAAGAGACCTGCTATTAATAGAACAGAAAGTTCAACAAGTTTTTACTGAGCAGTTTGGTGCTGCCACAATTAGTTTCCATTTTGATGAGTTGAAAATAGATTCATTTTTTAAGAATACTACTATTAATATTGATGATGGTATTGAAACGCCAATGACCGAAAAGGGTAATGGTATGCAAAGGGCTCCTGCTCTGGCCTTGTTGCAAGTCTAGGCAGAGGAACTAACCAAGCACCCAGAAGATGTAAACTTAAAAAAGCCTTTCTACTTATTTATTGATGAACCTGAGATTTGTTTGCACCCTAAAGGGCAAGAGAGGCTATTTAATGCTTTGTTGGAAATATCAAAAACTAAACAAGTTTTTCTTACAACGCATTCACCTTACTTTTTAGCATCGCCACACCTTAAAAATATTGGGTTGCATATTTTTGCCAAAAATGGCAATACTTCTTTAATTGAACCTGCCACTTTAAATCCTTTGTTGCCATGGAGCCCTACTTGGGGTGAAATTAACTTTAAAGCTTATAAGTTGCCGACAGTCGACTTTCATAATGAGCTTTATGGTTGGATACAAGAAAAAGAAACCTTACCAAGTCTAAAAGACTTTGATGTTTGGATTCAAAGAAATGGAATTGCGCTTACAAAGACATGGACGCCAGAAATGGCTGAGGTACCTAAAAGTCCACTGACAGTCTCATTGCAAACTTTTATTAGAAATAAGATACATCACCCTGAGAACACCACCATGCAATCAGTTAATTACTCTATTGATGAGTTGAGGCAGTCAATAGAGGAGATGATAAACTTGTTGTAAACCGTGTAGCCCGCGTAGGGCGGATGAGTGTAGCGTTATCCGCCCTATGAAACTACCAAGTCGCTTTTCGCGCGACAGCGACCCTATTTCTTTTGCTTGTCCAAAAGAAATAGGGGAAAGAAAAGGACACCCCGTCGCCTCGACCGCAAGGGTCGTCCCCAACCTCGCTAGACGCTAAAGCGCCAAGTCGGTTGAGACGCCCTTCGGCTTCCCTGCGCTACTTAGCAAACAAGGCGTCTGCGGAACTCGCTACGCTCAAACAGTCCTCGACGAAATCCCCTTGCTTACTTCCGTTGCTCGGCGTGGCTAAAGGGGCAGGAAACCGGTTGAAGCTCGCGTAGGGCGGGTTGTAACCCGCCGTATGTTTTCTTTGACAATCGCAAACACACATTCAACTCACTGTAATTTGCGCGAGTAATATCCAATAAAACGCTAGACTGCGTATATAATGCTGCCCAAACCCACATAGGAGCATTTATTATGAGCAAAAGACGCTCACCACGATTATTAAAAAAACTTAAATTAGGTGAATTTAAAGAGTATGGATTTGCATTCTCGGCTGATTTTACAAAAGACATTGATATGGAAGCGCAAGAGCAATTGGTTATTAGCTTGCTAGATGATGTGATTCAGCCGCGCAAATTGGCTTTAGGTGGTTGGATTGATGGTGGTTTTGTGACGAAGTGGAAAAATGGTTCTACCACCGAGGATGACAAAAAAGCGGTTGAAGATTGGTTAAAATCGAATAAAGCATTGAAAGATGTTGAAGTCGGTCAGTTAGTAGACGCTTGGTACGAGTAAGTATTAACTAGATTGATTTTGGACAATAAAAAACCCAGCATTAAGCTGGGTTTTGTTTTAAGCGTTAAGCTTATTTGTTCATTACGTACATTGTTACTTCAAAGCCAAAACGCATTTCTGTAGCTGCTGGTGTTGTCCACATAATATTTCTCCTTTTAGTTTTAACTCAAAAATTGCTGATGTGATTGTATGACAACCATAATACAGACATGTTTCATTCAAGGCCTCAGCGAGTCACGTAATCATACCTAATGATTTTACGTAATGTAATTTTACCGAAGATGACTTTATGAACTACAAGAAAGCATAGAACAACCAGCTTTTTGCCGTGCCCAATCAGGTCGTTTCTGTTCAAACTGCTCCATGCTTGCTTGTTGCGTATAGGGATTTTTAAGCAGTTCTAGCAGCGTTAATAAGCGTTTGTTGTCGCCGCTTTCAGTTAATAAATCGATGGCTTCTTGCGCCATATAGTTACGTAATACATAACGGGGGTTATGCGATTGCATTTTTGTCATGCGTTGCTCTAATGACAGTTTGCTTTGCTGCAAGCGTTTTGCATAAGTGTTGAGCCATTGCTGCATATCATCACCAAATTGTTTAAAACCTTGTTCGGTATAAAACGCATCTTTAATGGTATCAATGGTTGGCGTTGTGATATTAATCTCGGCTAGTTTGGTGAAGAATAGCGTCATATCCACTTCCGCGCGGGTCATGAGTTCAAAAACGCGATTAACCAACTCACCATCACTATCTTGCCAGTCATCCAAGCCAAATTTACCTGCGAGGGATGACGTTAATGCTTTCAAATAAGTATTATCATAATGCGTAATCGCATCTGCTAACCCTTCGGTATTAGGTAGGATGGTACTTAGCGCATCGGCTAGACGCTCCATATTCCAGCGTGAAATATCAGGCTGGCGACCGTAACAATAGCGTCTGCCTTGCGCATCGGTTGTGTTTGGTGTCCAACCAGGGTCGAAGTTGTCTATCCAGCCATAAGGACCGTAATCAATGGTGAGGCCGATAATGGAAAGATTGTCCGTATTCATCACGCCATGTACAAAGCCGACGCGCATCCAATGTGCCATTAAAATCGCTGTGCGTTCGCAAATTTCTTCAAACCATGCTTCAATTAATTCTGGCGAAGGATTTTCTTTATCTAACGTTAAGCCTGTTGTCGGTAGCCAATCAGAAAAGTCTCTATCAATGGTAAAGCCAATAAAGCGTTTAAGTAAGTCTAGCTCACCATTGCTTGCCATCAGTTCAAAGTGACCAGGACGGGTAAAACTAGGCGCAACGCGACAAACAATCGCGCCAGGTTCCATTTGTGGGTTGCCATCATAAAACATATCGCGTCTGACTAAATCGCCAGTGCTAACTAAACTTAGCGCACGTGTAGTTGGCACGCCTAAATAATGCATGGCTTCAGAACATAAAAACTCACGTAAGCTAGAGCGTAACACGGCGCGGCCATCGGCGCTGCGTGAGTATGGTGTTTCGCCAGCGCCTTTGAGTTGCAATTCAAAGCGTTTGCCTTCATGCATTAACTCACCTAATAAAATGGCGCGTCCATCACCAAGCTGACCTGCCCAATGTCCAAATTGATGACCGCCGTAACGTGTTGCATAGGTCACCATGCCAGTCAGTACGCCATTGCCGCCTAAGGTTTGAATTAGCGCTGGATCTTGCATGTCAGCTGCTGTGAAACCTAGCATAGAAGCTACTTCTGGGCTATAGGCGAGTATTTGTGGGTTTTTAACAGGTGTGGGTTGCGCGGTCGACCATAAAGCATTACTGACTTGCCGTTGATAGGTTTCGCAAATTGGATCTTGTGGTAGTTCGCTAGTAAAGCGGTTGTCAAAGGTTAATATTCGCATCATGATATTTTAGACGGATTATGTGAGATAAGTTGCAATTTCTATATGGAATGTGCGCTTGTGTAAGGTATTTAGGGTGCCACTCATGTATCATTGCGACTATCCCACTCTGAACAAGAATGAATAAGAAGTATGAACGTATTTTACGAAGAAAGCGGCAGTTTTAAGGTCGCTACGATTAAGGCAGAAAACCCTGGCAGCTTGCAAGTGGAAACAGCATCAGGGAAGCGTACTAAAATTAAAACGTCAAATGTATTACTCAATTTTGATGATGCTATTGACGATTTTATGGGGTTGGCGCAAGCTGAAGCAGATGCGCTAGATACTGACTTTTTATGGGAGTGTAGTGAGGAAAATGAGTTTGGTTTTGAAGACTTAGCCAAAGCCTATTATGGCGATAAACCTAGCAATATACAGTTAGCCGCAACCGCCATTAAAGTCCATGCGGCACCTGTGTACTTTTATCGTAAGGGCAAAGGGCGATATAAAGCCGCACCAGAAGAAACCTTAAAGCTGGCGTTAGCAGCCGTAGAGAAAAAGCGTCTGCAAGCCGTGCAAATGGCAGAGTGGGTTGAGCAGCTTAATAACAAACAATTGCCCGATGGTTTTGCGGATAAAGCCGACCATTTGATTTATCAGCCAGATAAAAATAGCTTGGAATGGAAGGCGATAGAGGAAGCGGCGGCAAGTTCTGGTCGTTTGGCACTAACGGTAATGGCCGATGCTGGCTTAATTAGCAGTGCGCACGATTATCACTTGGGGGCGTTTTTACGTGAGATGTTTGCGGAGGGTACGAACTTTCCTGAGTACGCAGATTTGGTTGGTCAGTTAGAGAACGTAATTGACCATTTGCCAATCAGCGATGCAGAAGCATTTAGTATTGATGATGCGACCACTAATGAAATTGACGATGCGTTTAGTTTGGTTGATTTGCCGAATGGGAATAAGCGCGTGGGAATACACATTGCCGCGCCTGCGTTAGCCATCACGCAAGGCAGTGATTTAGATGCGATTGTATTGTATAGACTGTCTACCGTGTATATGCCAGGCAATAAAATCACCATGCTGCCTGAATCTGTGGTGCGACCATTTAGCTTGGATGAAGGTGAAATTAAGCCTGCATTGAGCTTATATTGCGAAGTGGCACCTGATTTTTCAATTGTGGCTAATGAAACCAAAATTGAACGGATTAAGGTTAAGCAGAATTTGCGTCACGATAGCTTAGAGCCATTTTTTAATGTGGAGACCTTAGCAACAGATAGCGGTCATCCATTATGGGCAGACTTAAAGTTTTTACATGAATTTGCGGAATCATTAGAAAAAGCACGTGGTAAAGATGACCCAAACCGCGCACCACAAATTGACTATAATTTTTATGTGGTTGATGGCATTGTTAGCATCGTGGCACGCGAGCGCGGATCACCGATGGATAAGCTGGTGGCAGAATTAATGATTTATGCCAATAGCACTTGGGGCGGTTTGTTAAAAGAGGGTGAGCGTACAGGTATTTATCGAGCGCAAACGGGCGGTAAAGTGTTTATGACAACGGAAGCCACGCCGCATCAAGGCATGGGTTTGGCGCAATATGCATGGTGTACTTCGCCCTTGCGCCGAGCGGTCGATTTGGTTAATCAGCGTCAATTAATAGCGTTGCTGAATCAGCAGGAAGCGCCTTATTCTAAGGACGGTGATGCATTAAAAATCATCATCCGCGATTTTGATCAGACGTATCAATCGTATAGTGATTTTCAAACGCGCATGGAGCGCTTTTGGTGTTTGCAATATTTGATTCAAGAACAGTTAACCGAGCTGACTGCAACCGTGTGGCGCGAGAATTTAGTGCGTATTGACGGTATGTTTTTCATTACCAAAGTGCCTAGTTTGCCTGAGTTGAAAGTAGGAACTAAAGTTAGCTTGGAAATTAAGCATATTGACACGCTATTGATGGAGTTGAATTGTAAATTTAAACAAATCATTGCCGAAGCGGAAAGAGAAGTGCTAGTAAATGAGGATTTAATAAACGAAGTGGAGAGCGAATAGTGCGGCTATTTAATCGTAAAATTCATAAAAGTGTGGCAGAAGATAATGTGGTTGAAGTAACCGAAGTAGACGGTGTGCGCCAAATGCATTTAGGCTCAAAAACCGTGCAAAGCGGTATGCTGGTGAAATCGCCATTGGTACTCGTGTTTAATTATTCTCGCGCCATTATGTATTTTTTACTGTTCTCAGAACAGACAAAAAATGTGCTGACGATTGGTTTGGGTGGCGCATCGGTCACTAAGTATATCCACGCTTATTGCCCTGAGATTAAGCAAAAAGTAGTCGAGATTAATCCGCAAGTGATTGAAGTTGCGCGTAGTCATTTCTTTTTGCCAGAGAATGATGCGCGCATAGAAGTGATTAAAGCAGATGGAATTGTCTATATGGAAGAACATCCGCTTAGTCATGATTGTTTGATTATTGATGGTTTTGATGCAGATGGCATTCCTGAAGGATTTTGTACGCCAGATTTCTTTGATAAGTGCTTTAATGTGTTGCAAGACAATGGTTTATTTTTGATTAATTTGTGGGGTTCGGATAAGAACTTTGATATTTATTTACAGCGCATTGAGCAAACCTTCTCAAACAGAGTGCTAGTTTTGCCTACGGGTAAGCCGGGCAATATTATTGTCTTTGGCTTTAAAGACCCGTTAAAGCTCACTGAGAAAAAGGTAAGAGAACGTGCATTGAAATTAAAACAAGATCACATCATCGACTTTACCGAGTTTTTGGACAAATTGCATGAGCAAAATGGTTACCAAAAACTGTATTCACTATTGGAATCAGCATGAACCAAACATTTTTCGCAACTTGTCCACGCGGCTTAGAGGCATTACTCGTTAAAGAGATACAAAGCAGTGGTGCAAAAAACATCAAACAAACGGATGGCGGTGTATCTTTTTTAGGTGATGTGGCAGTGTGTTATCACGTTAACTTGCACTCACGTATTGCAACCCGCGTGTTGTGGCAAGTAACTAGAGGTCAATATGCCAATGAGGAGGACTTGTTTCAAGCGGCCTATAAAGTCAATTGGCCGAATTGGTTTGATGTGAAGCATGACTTTATGGTGAAGGTGACTGGCGTTAAATGTCCGTTAAAAAGCTTAGAGTTTGCCACACTTAAAATTAAAGATGCGATTTGCGATAAGTTTAGATTGGCGGTTGGTAGCAGGCCGTATATTGACACCAAAAAACCAGCGGTGCGTATTCATGCTTATTTAACGGAGCAAGATTATATTTTGTATATTGATACTTCAGGTGATGCGCTGTATCAGCGTGGTAATCGCAAAGCTAGCATCGAAGCACCGTTACGCGAAAATTTGGCTGCTGGCGTGATACAACTTACAGGTTGGCAAGTGGGCGAGCCGTTGTTAGATCCAATGTGCGGAAGCGGTACATTTTTATTAGAGGCAGTGATGATGGCACTGAATATTGCGCCAGGATTAAACCGTGGATTTGGTTTTGAGCGTTTAAAAAACTTTGAGTCAGATACTTGGAAAAAAGTAAAAAACGCAGCATTAAAAAATGTGAAACCAATGACTTTTCAGAAAATTTACGGCAGTGATATTGACTTACGCGCCGTGCGAATTGCGAAGCGCAATTTAGAAGAAGCCGGCTTTTTAGAGGCCGTGCAGTTGTCTCAATTCGATGTCACAGAAGTGCCGCCAGCTGCTGATCATGGTGTGTTGGTCGC
Organism: Betaproteobacteria bacterium; assembly: GCA_022599515.1. Taxonomy (GTDB): domain Bacteria; phylum Pseudomonadota; class Gammaproteobacteria; order Burkholderiales; family Methylophilaceae. The sequence goes on along the minus strand of JAHZMC010000063.1, from coordinate 5,217 downwards.
CAATCCACCATACGGCGTGCGTATTGGTGAGGATGAAGACTTAACCGCGCTTTATCCTAAATTAGGTGAAGCGTTAAAACGCAAGTTTGCTGGTTGGAATACCTATTTTTTAACCAATGATTTGCGTATGCCAAAACTTATGCGATTGTCGACCAGTAAAAAAACGCCATTATTTAATGGGCCATTAGAGTGTCGTTTATTTGAGATTAAAATGGTTGCTGGTTCTAACCGAAAACCGCAAAAAGAATTGTAATTTGCTGGTGTGCTTCAATATAAACGATCAAACACTGTTTAATAAGGTAATGAGAGCAAGTGCAGTGTGGTTTACTTAGAAAATAAAAGGAAAATGATTAAAAAATGAATTAATCTCTAAAGGAGAGTGATGTGGATGCTGTTTTGAGTTTTTTGGCGCCATCCAGAAAAAGGCTTGGTTTCCCCTGATGTCTTTATTCCTATTGCTGAAGATACTGGGTTAATTAAGTTGATTTGTAAATGGGTATTAAGTGAAGCTTGCGAGCAAAAATAAGCGCTGGCAACAAGCTGGGCTTCCAGTTGTTCCTGTTGATATTAATGTGTCTGCAGTGGAGTTGAAGCAGGCTGATTATTTACAGCAAGTATCAAAAATACTAATGCAGTCGGGGTTAGAAGTGCAGCATTTAGAGTTGGAAGTGACGGAAAGGATCGCGATTGATGGTAATGATGAGGGTATTAGAGATTTGCTTGCGCTAAAAGAAATGGGTGTTAGGCTATCAATTGATGATTTTGGTACTGGTTATTCTAGTTTGTCTTATTTAAAACGGTTGCCATTTGATAGCGTTAAGATTGATACAAGCTTTGTACGTGACATTCAATCAGATGCCAATGATGCTAAAATTGTCACGGCGATTATTAAAATGTCGCACAGTTTAGGTTTTAGTGTGATTGCAGAAGGGGTTGAAACCTCAGCGCAGTTACAGTTTTTAAAAGAAACAGAATGTGATGAAATACAAGGCTATTTTATTAGTCGTCCACTTACTGCTGAAGATTTCACCAACCTTTTGGAAGCAAATAAAAAATACGAAGTATAGTTACGTAAGGACATAACAGTAAATGATAGGAAGTTAATAGTGACAGACTCTTTAGATAACTTGCGAGCGCGGATTAATCAGTTTGTGCACGAGCGCGATTGGGCGCAATTTCACTCGCCAAAAAACCTCTCGATGGCGATGATTGTGGAGGCGGGAGAAATAGTTGAGCATTTTCAATGGATGACTGAAGCAGAAAGCCGCAATCTGGATGCTGAAAAGAAAGCACAAGTTGGGCAAGAGTTGTCTGATACCTTTGTCTATTTGCTTCGCATTGCAGAAGTGTGTGGGATTGATTTGATTGACTCGGCGAATAAGAAGATTGATCTTAATGCAAAGAAATATCCCATTGAAAAAGCCAAAGGTAGCAATGCAAAATATACTGAATATCAATTAGATAATGCGTCGGAATAACCTATGGAGCCTATAATCAATTCAGCAGTAACCGATTTACTACAAAAGCAAAATATCGCTTTTGAAGTGATCGAAATTCCATTGAGCGACGATAAAAAACCGATACGCAATTTAGAAGAATTGTTTAGTGCAAAAGGCCTAGATCCCACGTCTGTGGTACGTAGTGTGTTATTTCGGGGCGGTTCAGAACGGTTTTATCTATTAGCGGTTGCTGGTGCTGGACGTGCAGATTGGGGTTTTTTGCGTAAACAGTTGGATGAACGACAATTACGCATGGCTGAATTTGACGAAGTGCCAGAAGTTACTGGTTATGTTGTTGGCGCTGTGCCGCCGATTGCGTTGCCAGTAACCTTAAGGGTCATGGTGGACAGTAGTCTTCATCATTATGAAACAGTGGTTATTGGTAGCGGTGTATTGGGTTACGCGTTGTTGTTAAAAGGCGCTGACTTGTTGGCGTTACTCGCTGGTGCTGAACAGGGCGAATTTGTAAAAGCATAGCGCTAAGATGGTATATTTTAGATAAAAAATAAGCCCAGAATTGCTGGGCTTATTGGTTTTTAAGGCTTAATAGCCAAGTGCTTATAAAGCAGCAACAGCAGCTTCGTAGTTAGGTTCTTGCGTAATTTCTGGCACTAACTCGATATATTTAACAATATCGTTTTCATCTAAGATAATCACTGCGCGTGCAGCCAAGCCAGCCAATTTGCTACTAAATAACAAGACGCCGTAGTTCATTAAGAAATCACGTCCGCGCATGGTTGATAAGTTAACAACATTTTCGATACCTTCAGCCGCGCAAAAACGTTTTTGTGCAAATGGTAAATCAGCAGAAATGTTAATCACTACAGTGTTATCCATGCTGCTTGCACGTTTGTTGAATTCACGAACTGAACTTGCGCACGTTGGCGTATCTACACTTGGAAATAAATTAAGCACTTTTCTTTTGCCTGCATACGAATCTAAAGTAACGTCTTGCAATGCTTCATCGACCAAGCTGAAGTTGGGTGCTGTGCTGCCAATTTGTGGTAGGTTGCCTGCAACATCGACAGGATTTCCTTTTAACATTACTGAGCTAGACATAATCATCTCCTATTAGATTGAATTTTTGTTTAATTGATGTGTGTCATCATAAAACAAAAAACACGCTAGCGGTGTAGGTGTTTTTCAAAAATAATTAAATTATTGGTGCGATTAAACGGTTTCGCTTAGGTAACCAATCGTCATGGTTTGGTTGTGCAGCACACTATCGCTGGTATGAGGGCGAGTTGCGATTTTGCCATGGGAATAAAAGCCTGCAATATAGGTTTGGCTACCTAATATTTGTTGCACCAACTTTACTTCATCAACCACTTGTTCTGCCATCACGCCTTTCCGACCGACGCAGCTGACACAAAGCGCCAAGCCAGGTTGATTAGTTTGTTGCCTGTCTAATACATCAAGAACAAGATTGGCGGCTGCGCCAGCACCTTCTAATAATTTGTCGTGATTGGTTTGGCACGTAATATTCGTGATGATGCGCGTACGGCTAGCACGCCACTGATAATGATTAGTTCGCGGACTGCGGATAAACATAAAAACCTACCCAAAGAAATTGGTGTGGACGCATTCTTTGGTAAGCCAGCGCAAGATGAAGAGTTGATTGCTGAAATGAAAATATTTCTCGCTTCGAAATAAGGAATAGCATCAACCGAATAGCAAAAAATCCGCTAATTTTTTGGCGGCTTTTTTATTTTTTGGCATCATTTTGTTGTCAGCAAGGGTAAAATGTTGCTATGCAAGATTTAAGTCAGTCAACCTCATTTGTTCACCTGCGCTGCCACAGCGAATACTCCATTGTTGATGGCATTGTTAGAATTAGCGACTATGTGAATGCCGCCAAAAAAGATGGTATTCCTGCGCTGGCGCTAACAGATTTGAGTAATCTGTTCGGCGCGATTAAATTTTATAAAGCAGCTAGAAAACAAGGCATTAAAGCCATTATTGGTGCGGATGTTTGGTTAGAAAACAGTAAAAGTCCGCAGCAGCCAACTAGAGCGCTACTATTAGTGCAGAACCTGGCAGGTTATACGCTGCTTTGTGAGTTATTAAGTAAAGCTTATTTAGAGAATCAAACAAGAGGGCGTCCTGAGCTAAAACTAGAGTGGTTTCAAGCAAAAAGTGAGGGACTGATTTTATTATCAGGTAATAACGAGAGTGATATTGGACAGGCTTTAGCGCAAAATAATACTGTGTTCGCCACTAAGCTGGCAAATCGTTGGTCTGAGCTATTTCCTAACCGCTTTTATTTGGAAGTGCAGCGCGTCGCTGATGCTGCACAGAAGTCGCGGCAAGAAGCCACCATACAACAAGTATTATCGATTGCAACCACGCTGTCATTACCTGTTGTTGCTACCCAGCCCATTCAGTTTATTGAACAAGATGATTTCACCGCGCACGAAGCGCGGACTTGTATCGCTGAAGGCTATATGTTGGCAGATAATCGTCGGCCTAAGAAGTTTACTGACGAACAATACTTTAAAACACAAGCGCAAATGAAGAGCTTGTTTGCTGACTTACCAGAGGCGTTAGCAAACACTATTGAAATTGCAAAGCGTTGTAATTTAATCTTAACTTTAGGAGAAAATTACTTACCTGACTTCCCAACGCCAAACCAGCAAGATTTGCCGAGCTATTTAGCTGAAGAGTCATTAAAAGGTTTGCATCTTCGATTAGCGCAATTGTATCCAGACAAAGTAGTCAGAACTGAGCAGTTTGACGTTTATAAAAAACGCCTAGATTTTGAGTGTAATATCATTAACCAAATGGGATTCCCAGGTTACTTTTTAATCGTTGCTGATTTTATTAACTGGGCAAAAAATAATGGTGTGCCAGTGGGCCCAGGTCGTGGTTCTGGCGCAGGTTCACTAGTCGCTTATAGTTTAGGTATTACTGATTTAGACCCACTTGAATACAACTTGTTGTTCGAGCGTTTTTTAAATCCAGAGCGGGTCTCCATGCCTGACTTTGATATTGATTTTTGCCAAGAAGGCCGTGATCGTGTCATTGATTATGTAAAGCAAAAATATGGCTTAGATTCTGTTTCACAAATTGCCACCTTCGGTACCATGGCGGCAAAAGCGGTTATTCGCGATGTTGGGCGAGTGCTTGATTTGCCGTTCAATTTTGTGGATAGCGTTGCAAAACTTATTCCGCTTGAATTGGGCATTACTTTACAAAGCGCTTTGGAAAAAGAGCCGCAACTACAAGAGCGACGTGAAAAGGAAGAAGAAGTCGCGCAACTATTAGAGTTAGCGCTACGCTTGGAAGGCCTAGTTCGTAATGTTGGTATGCATGCGGGTGGTGTATTAATTGCACCCGGTAAAATCTCTGATTACTCGCCGATTTACTGTCAAGCTAATGGCGACAGTTTAGTTAGCCAGTATGATAAAGATGATGTGGAAGCCGTTGGTTTGGTCAAGTTTGACTTTTTGGGCTTACGTACCTTAACTATCCTAGAAATGGCGGTTGAGAATGCGAATGCGCAGCGTGCAATCACGGGTGAAGCGCCGCTCATATTAGAAAAACTACCGTTAGACGAAAAAGCGACATTTAACTTATTAAAACGCGCAAATACCACAGCGGTTTTCCAGTTAGAGTCTAGCGGCATGAAGGATATGCTTAAACAAGCAAAACCTGATTGTTTTGAAGATATTATTGCCTTGGTTGCTTTGTATCGTCCAGGTCCAATGGATTTGATTCC
>JAHZMC010000062.1 GCA_022599515.1 Betaproteobacteria bacterium | reverse complement strand
GCCAACCGTTGGCGCTAAAAAGCCAGATTTTCGTTCATTATTAAATGAAAAGCTCATGTAGGGTGAATAAAGCAGAGGGACACCTTTAAATTCGACATAAGCGTGCTTGGCTGAGCCTGACTGAGTAAATTGGTCCAACTCAATTTCATTGGCTTTAATATACCAATCATCTACGCCCACTTCGCAAGTGGTATAACGTGCATTTTTTAAGCGCTTTTTGGACCGGCCCTCAAACAGAACTGCTTGTGCATCGCCCCTAGAAGAGTTGAATCTGGGGTCAATTGACTGCTGATTTTGTGCTTCTTGTCTAAAATTGCTGTCTTGATAAAACCTTGGATTGTCAGTTAATGTTGTTTGTGTGTTAAGCAGTTTGGATTGCGCATAAACATTCGGATCATTATACGTTTTGACCTTATTTTCATTAGGTGTCAGTTGTTTTTTTAAGGTAATGCTCGCCTCTTTCATTTCCCCTATTGATTCGCCTAGTCGCATTTTTAATGCGGGACCAGTAATAAGGCTGTCACCTAAATCAACACGTACATTCCCTTTTGCCCGCAACTCATCGTTAGTAATATTATATTCAATGGTGTCACCGTATATTTTTTGATCACCACGCGAGATAACGGCATTACCAATCGCATGCATTTTTCTATCTAAATATAAATCAAGTGTATTACCTTCAATTTCAACAGCGCCAGGTAGTACAGCAGGTTTAACTGTTTCTGGTATTTTGAATAACTCGCGAGTCAGGGTCTCTGCTACAGGCGATGCGCTATAGCTCAGCAGATAGATAACGACTGCGTTAGCAATCAGTTGCTTAGAGCGATTTATATGTGTACGGTGAATAGTCAATGAAATTTAAATGATAATTTTTATGAAATAAGAGTTGAATGCAGTATTATCTCCGCGCATGATAAAGTCTCATAAAACTGATGCTTAATCAATAAAAAATGTAGCTTTTTTACAAGACGTTAGCTACATTATAAAAGCTAATTTTACATTAAAGAAGGTTTTTTTTGTTATAAAAAAAGAATTAGAACAATGGCTAGCTAGCGTGCTCGCTGAAGAGACATTTACATTGAGTGTTGCATCGGCAGATGCTAGTTTCCGACGTTATTTTCGCGTACATCTAGCCGATAGAAATTTAATCGCAATGGATGCGCCTCCTCAGCATGAGAACTGCCAGACATTTGTTGATGTGGCTAAATTGTTTTTAGGCTGTGGTTTGCATGTGCCTGAAATTATTGCTCAAAATCTAGAACAAGGTTTTTTGCTCCTGAGTGATTTAGGTGATGAAACTTATCTATCGAAACTGACGAGTGATAGTGCACAAGCTTTGTATAGCGACGCGAGCAATGCCTTAATCAAACTACAGCTGGCCAGCAAGCCTAACGTGCTGCCAAATTATGACGCTGCGTTATTAACACGCGAGATGCAATTGTTCCCGGATTGGTATATTGCCAAACATTTGGGTGTGCAATTGGATGACGCGCAACAAGCGGTCTTGGACAAAACATTTGCTGTTTTGACGGAGAATATTTTGCGTCAGACGCAAGTATTTGTCCATCGAGATTACCACTCTCGCAACTTAATGGTTTGTGACAATAATCCTGGTATTTTGGATTTTCAAGATGCCGTTTATGGCGCGATTACCTATGATTTAGTGTCGTTATTAAAAGATGCTTATATTGGCTGGGAAGAAGCGCAGATGATGGATTGGGTAGTGCGTTATTGGGATGCGGCTAGAAAAGCGGGATTATCAGTACCAACCGATTTTAGTGAATTTTATCGCGATTTTGAATGGATGGGCGCTCAGCGACATATTAAAGTGCTAGGCATTTTTGCGCGACTATCACATCGGGATGGTAAAGATGGCTACTTGAAAGATATGCCATTAGTCATGGATTATCTGCGCCGTGTCTGCGGCCGTTATTTAGAGCTGAGACCAATGTTGAAGTTACTTAACACGCTTGAAGGTTATCAAGAAAAGGCAGGATATACTTTCTAATGAAAGCCATGATTCTAGCGGCTGGACGTGGAGAGCGCATGCGTCCATTAACGGATAGTATGCCGAAACCGTTATTGAAAGTGGGCGGCAAGCCGTTGATTGTATGGCATATCGAGCGGCTGGTTGCAGCAGGCTTTAAGGAGCTAGTGATTAATCATGCTTATCTCGGTCAGCAAATTGAAGCGGCACTTGGTGATGGTAGTCAATGGGGCGCTGATATTGTTTACAGTGCAGAAGGCGTTGCGCTAGAAACTGCAGGTGGTATTGCCAATGCTTTACCACTGTTGGGTAATGCACCATTTTTAGTGGTGAATGGCGATGTGTTTTGTGAGATAGATTTTTCACACTTGGAGCAAGTGTTAAAGCAACCGAACTTAGCGCATTTAGTGATGGTCAATAACCCAGAACAACATCCAAAAGGTGACTTTTTATTGCAAGACGATAAGCTCAAAGCCGATGGCCTTAAAGCTAATAGTGAAGATAAGCTGACATTTTCTGGTATTGGCGTTTATTCGCCTATGCTGTTTAAACAGATTGTGCGAGGAGAGGCGGCGAAGTTAGCGCCTTTGCTAAAACAAGCGATGCTAAATGGCTTGGTATCGGGTGAGCATTTTCAAGGCGTTTGGCATGATATTGGCACGCCAGAGCGCTTACAGGCAATTGATAACGCGTTAACGCAGGCCGTACAACTTGGACGTAGTTAACATGCATATTGATGTTTTTAATGGGGATGCTGATGGCATCTTTTCGCTGATTCAATTACGTAAAGTAAATCCAATTGCTGCTGAGAAACAACGTTTAGTGACTGGAGTCAAGCGTGACATTAGCTTGGTTAGCAAGATTAGCGATACCGAGGCGAGTCAAGCCAAGATTACGGTGCTAGATATCTCATTTGATAAAAATGAACGTGAAGTAGCTAGGGTGTTAACGCAATCCGAGTCTGTTTTTTATTGCGATCATCACCAAGCAAAAAAGCTGTTTGAAGATAAGCGATTAACAACGTTCATTAATACAGATCCAGCTGTTTGTACGGCCTTGCTTATCAATGATTATTTACAAAATGCGCAACCTTTATGGGCGGTTACGGCAGCGTATGGCGATGGTTTGGATGACTCTGCTGAGCAGTTGGCAGATGAGCTACAGTTAACGATGGCGCAAAAATCATCGTTAAAAGAATTGGGCGTGCTAGTTAACTATAATGGTTACGGCAATACAGAAGCAGATTTGCATTATCCGCCAGCCGAGTTGTATAACAGTTTAATGACTTATGATGATCCGTTCGCGGTTATCGCTGATACTGCATCGCCTTATGCTCGACTAAAGGCTGGTTATGAGGTTGATTTGGCAAATGCACAAGCAATACCTGTTCAATCTGAAGTAAAAGCGGTATTAGTTGTTGAGCTGCCAAATGCGCCTTGGGCGAACCGTATTAGCGGCACTTATGGCAATATTTTAGCGGCACAAAATCGCGATAGCGCGATTGTGATTGCGAGCAATAATTTACACGATAGCTTAACCATTAGCTTGCGAGCGTCTAAAAATAATCCGTATGGGGCAGCCGATATTTGCAGTCAATTTGCGACAGGTGGTGGGCGTGAAGGTGCTGCGGGCATCAATGCGTTGCCTGTATCTGAATTAAGTCAGTTTGTGAATTTAGTCAGTCAAACTTATTCGAATCAAATGCAAGAAAGTGAAACATAAATGGATACCTTTAGTCACGCCCTGTGGGGTTATGGATTATTTGGTTATAAGCGTTACGCATTGTTGGCTATATTTTTTGGCGCGATGCCAGATTTAATCTCATTTGGTGCTTTGATGGCGATGAATGTGATTGATGGCACTATGCAATTTGGCAAGCCAGCGCTAGAAAGTTTGCCGCCATGGCTATATAGCAATTATGCTATTGGCCATAGCTTTTTGATTAGTCTACCTATTATTGGTTTGGTGGCGCTATGGAGAAAAGGCATTGCTTTTGCCATGCTAGCTTGGCCTTTTCATATTGTGTTGGATTTTCCATTTCATACTAAAGCGTACTTTGCGACGCCAATTTTTTGGCCGCTTTCAGACTTTCGCGTTGATGGCATTGCTTGGTCGCATTGGTATATTTGGTGGCCGAATGTCGCAGGAATTGTTATTTTGCTCTGCTATCGGTATCGCCAAAAGAAAAAAGCAATCTAAGCACAGTCTGCACCTCTGAGAAAGCCGCTATGGTAACGTAATGCTAACAATCCTGTTTTTAGGATTGATTGCGTAATAGGCGGTCACTTCTTTACCATTAGCCGCTAGCATTTCTGGGGGTACATAATAATCAAAATGGAATTGCGTGCCTGCTTGATCAGTCACGGTAACCAAGCCTGGTAAATCACTTTCTGTTACTTTGTCAGCACCAGATAAAATGCCAGTGACTTTTTTGAGTGAAGCATCTTTCCATCCATCTAATATTGGCTTGCCATTAAGCTCCATTTCCAGTAAATCATTCTCTAATGCGCTGGTGTAATTGAAGGTGACGTATTGTCCTACCGCTTTCTCTAAGGCAGACGTATCAACGGAGGGGCTTTCTACGTTAAGTGAAAATGTTTGTGTTAAATGTGCTTTGGGGAACGCCATCGTGATCGAGTACATCGGATATGCGCCATCCTCTACCGCAGTGATTAAGCCAGTCTCAGTTATCTGCTCATCATCTGTCTGACTCGTATTGTCCTCTTCCAGCCATGGACGCACACATTCTTGTTTTTTTTCTGACCATTCGTAGCCAGCGGAGGGAATGCAATTGTGTTCGTCGCGATAGGCGCCTGGCATCATTTCGTCGCTATCCAGATTGTCGAGCACATCTTCAACGGAGACCGCAATTTCTTGCTCTGGAATCACATGTTCTGCATCGTCAGGTAACATTGATAAATCAAAATTAGATAAAAACTCCCCACTATCGTTACAGAATTTTAGGTCAATTTTGTCATAACCTTTAAAAATAAGCAGTCCAGAATAATCAACAGCACCTTTGCCCTCGTTATTAGGATAGGCCCAGCGGTTGAAAATCACATAACTATTATCTCCTTGGCGGAAGCGCAGTTGTTTATCTTCTGCATGTACCCACATTTGGTGATGATAGGCAACGTTGCCACTATCAACATTACCTCTGATCAGGATGTCGCCATAATTAAAACTGAGTTGACTACCTTCAGCCGTAACCACTAGCTTTTTTTCACCTAAGTTACAACTAAATACTGGCAAGCTCTCTTTTGCCGAATTTTGCTTTAACGCGAATAAGCCAGCTAATCCAAGCGCTAGTAGTGCAACAATCAGTAAAATCTTAGTATGTTTTGCCATGTGTTTATTCCAGTTATGAACACTTATTGAAGATTAAACCGAATAGCCGCGAAAGTCATTTTTTATTAAACCCTAACCCCAATAACAACGATACTTTAAGCAAATGTGTTTAATCATTGGTTATTAAAACAACATTCAACCTTCAATCTATTGGAACCGAATGCGCAATCGGTGACCAAATAAGCTAAAATGCAATTAGAAATTAAGCGCAAAAGTTAAGGATGTTATTTGAGTTTTTCAATGCAAGAATTTAAGGCAAGACGCGATCAATTATTAGCCAGTATGGGTGAAGGCGTTGCTATTGTGCCGACTGCGGCTGAAGTGGTGCGCAATCGTGATAGTCATTATCCGTATCGTTTTGATAGTTATTTTTATCATTTAACCGGTTTTAAAGAGCCTGAATCCGTATTGATTTTAATTGCTGGCGATAAGCCAAAAAGTATTTTATTCTGCCGTGAAAAAGACATGGAGCGCGAGATTTGGGATGGTTTTCGCTATGGACCAAAAGCCGCCCAAGATAGCTTTGGCGTTGATGAAGCTTATACCATTAACCAACTTGATGAAATGATGCCTACGTTGCTGTCTAATCAAGCCAAGCTGTTTTACAGTTTAGGGGCAGAAGCTGGCTGGGATATGAAAGTAACGCAGTGGTTAAACCAAGTTAAGGATTTGGCGCGCACTGGCGTTTCTGCACCAGAAGCGATTTTGGATGTCAGGCAGTTGGTTGATTGCCAACGACTAATCAAAACACCGTATGAAATGGAGATGATGCGCCGCTCAGCTAAGATTGCCGCTGTTGCACATAATCGCGCGATGCAAAAAACCAAAGCTGGCAAAATGGAGTATGAAATTGAGGCGGAATTTTTGCATGAGTTTTATCGTAAAGGTGCGCAAGCGCCTGCCTATACGAGCATTGTTGCGGGTGGTGCCAATGCCTGTACCCTGCATTACAACGCGAATAATTGTCAATTGAATGATGGTGATTTATTGTTGATTGATGCAGGTTGTGAGTTGGATGGTTACGCCAGTGATATTACGCGCACCTTTCCAGTCAATGGCAAATTTAGTGCGCCACAAAAAGATTTATACGAGATGGTGCTTGCCGCACAACTGGCTGCGATTGATGTAGCAAAGCCAGGTAACCATTGGAATATGCCGCATGAAGTGGCGTTGGATGTGCTGGTGCAGGGTTTTATTGATGTTGGTTTATGCCAAGGTAGCAAAGATGAAGTGTTAGAAAATGGCAGCTACCGTCAATTTTATATGCACCGCACAGGGCATTGGTTAGGTTTGGATGTGCATGATGTTGGCGACTATAAAGACAAACAAGGTAATTGGACAACATTAGCTGCAGGCCATGTGTTAACGGTAGAGCCTGGTTGCTATGTGCGCCCAGCCGAAAATGTACCTGAACATTTTTGGAATATTGGCATTCGCATTGAAGATGATGTATTGATTACTGCGCAAGGGAATGAAGTGTTGAGCAAAGACGCGATTAAGTCAGTAGCTGATATTGAAGCGCAGATGGCGGATGGGCAGTAAGTGGCAACACAACAACATCATTCCGTAGTGATTGTTGGTGGCGGCCCTGTAGGTTTGGTGCTGGCGCTTTCAATGCAGCAGCAAGGCTTGCCCTTTAAAGTATTAGAAGCACGTCAACGAGGCGCGGCTTACCAAGATAAGCGTGCTTTAGCACTTTCGTACGGCTCAAAATTGATTTTAGAGAAACTGGGTGTATGGACAGCGGTTAAAGCGCATGCGACGGACATTAACACCATTCATGTTTCGCAGCGGGGCAGTTTGGGGCGTGCCAAATTGCGTGCTGAGGAACATGATTTGCCAGCGTTAGGTTATGTGGTTTCTTATGGCGCATTGATGCAAGCGCTAGACGGCGCAGTGAATGCAGAAGATGTATTGTATGAAGCTTCGGCGACTGCCATTAGACAAAATAATGAAATAGCGGAAGTTGATTTTACTTTGGCAGGAGCCGCCACCTCTTTTTCATGTGCTTTGCTGGTGATTGCAGAAGGTGGTCGTGGGCTAGAAAATATGCCTAATTTACAGCGTGATACCAAAGCATACGGACATGATGCCTTAGTCAGTAAAGTGAGTTGTGAATTGCCACACAACAATATCGCTTATGAACGGTTTACGCCAACAGGGCCAATGGCTTTATTGCCCAATGGAGGGCGTGACTTTTCCTTAGTTTGGACAGGTGAAAAAGCCAGCATTGATCGTTTGATTAACATAGACGATGCAACATTTTTAGCAGAGTTGCATGACGCTTTTGGCGATCGAGTTGGACGATTTTTAACCGTGCAAAAGCGCATGAGCTTTCCTTTGGTTAAATCACAATTAGAAAATAATACTACCCCGCATATGGTCGTCATTGGCAATTCCGCGCAAACCATGCACCCAGTTGCAGGGCAGGGGTTTAATGTGGGTTTGCGCGATGCCACAGCCTTAATGAAGCAATTATTAGCAACGCCAACAGCTGATTGGGGAAGTCAATCGATGTTAGAAGCCTATGGTAAAACCAGAGTGCGAGATACCAAAGGTGGCTTGTTGTTCACTGACTTTTTAGTCAGCTTGTTTACCAATGATGTCATTGGCATCTCTGGAATGCGTAGTGTTGGCTTGGGTTTGTTTGATGTGCTCAAGCCAGTTAAAGACGCTTTAGTGAGTAAGATGAGTTATGGCAAATAATAAAAAAATCCTGACTTGTGATGTAGCTGTCGTAGGCGCTGGTTTAGTTGGATTAGCTGCTGTGATTGCCTTGGCTGAACAAGGTAAGCGGGTTGCATTAATTGATGCACAACAAAAAGCAGTGAAACAAAAGGTTCAGAAAACGCAAGAATTTGATGCGCGCATTTATGCAATAACACCATCTACTGAAGCCTTTTTGAAAAGGCTAGGCGTATGGGCGTTTGTTGATTTGTCGCGGGTGAATGATGTTGAGGCGATGGCGTTATGGAGCGCGGATGAGGAACAGTCACTGCGTTTATTAGCTGAGGATGCAAATCTATCTAAGATGGCTTGCATCGCAGAAAACGATAACTTAATGCAGGCGTTATGGCAAAAAGTAGAAGCGCTAGATGTCTCTGTGTTGATGGGAGCGCCTTGCCGAACCATTCATTATGATCATGATGTTGTTGTATTGGATTTAGAAAATGGTAGTCAAATCTGCGCGAGTTTGCTGGTTGCGGCCGATGGCGCACATTCTTTTGTAAGGCAGCAACTTGCGATTGCGACTAAAACGAAAGCGTTTAATCAAACAGCATTAGTTGCGAATTATCGAATAGAAAAAGCCCATGGCAATATAGCAAGGCAATGGTTCGGAGCGCATGAAACGCTGGCTTTTCTGCCATTGCCACAACAGCAAGTCTCTATCGTGTGGGCATTGGAGACGGAACTTGCGCAGGCCTTATTAAGTCTGACAGATGAAGGATTGGCTGAGCACGTGCAAAAACGGTCAAATGATGTGTTAGGTGAATTAAAACCTACGAGCCAAGCGTTTTCTTTTGCACTGAAACAAATGACAGCCAATCAGTTAATTGCTGATCGAGTAGTATTAATTGGCGATGCTGCGCATCAAGTCCATCCGATGGCTGGGCAAGGCGCTAATTTAGGATTTAGAGATGTGATAGGCTTAGAAAGTCTAATAGCGAATGCTCATGTGATGCAAGATATTGGCGAGTTTTCTTTTTTAAGGCCTTATGAACGCGCGAGAAAAGCAGATGTGTTAAGTATGAACACACTCACTTCTGGGCTAGACACTTTGTTTGCTCTTGAGTTACCAGCCATTAAAAAAATAACTAATTTCGGCATGCAGCAGTTAGATAAACACGCTAGTATAAAGAATATTTTAATTCAACAAGCGATTGCGTAAAGCAATCCATCAGAAAGAAAAAATGAAACTTAAACATGTATTATTAGCTGCACTTATTACGATTAGTCAGATAGCTTGCGCTGACGAAACTAGCCTGAAGAAAAAGATTGAAGCGGCCTATCCTAAGTTTGAGGTGGAAAGCGTCGTGAAAACACCTTATGCGGGTTTGTACGAAGTTTTTATGGGTGGGCAGGTTATTTATACCGATGAAAATTTAACCTTTTTAATTGCTGAAGGACATTTGGTTGATCCTAAAACGAAGAAAGATATTACAGGTGAACGATTAGAAGAGTTGACTAAAGTTGACTTCAATAGTCTGCCATTAAATAAGGCGATTAAGGTTGTTAAAGGCAATGGCAGTCGAAAAGTGGCGGTATTCTCCGATGTTGATTGTCCATTTTGCAAAAAATTAGAACAAGATGAATTAAGTCAGATGACTAATGTGACGATTTATACCTTTTTATATCCATTAGCACAGTTGCACCCAAATGCCGCTGCAAAATCAAAATTAATTTGGTGTGCTGAGGATAGAGTGAAAGCGTGGAGCAACTGGATATTTAATAATCAACTACCTAAGACATCAGGTAATTGTAAAGTGCCTTTAGAAGAGATTGGTGAATTAGCTAGAAAAGTAGGCGTTTCTAGTACACCTACATTGATATTTTCAGATGGTAAACGCATGATGGGCGCGCAACCACATCAAGCAATTGAGGCGGCGATGAGAGCAGCTAGTCAGTAGTGTTGAAATCAGAAGTGGCGCTTAGAAGTCCACTTCTTTTTTTAAAACTTATACTACGGATCCAAGTTTGAATATTGGTAGTTACATAGCAATAACTAAGCCACCAATTAGCACGCAATGCATGCTAAGCCCTTATTTGTAAGGCTTAAGCAAAGCGAGCGATAAAGGCGCTTGATATTGTTCGTTTGATTATTGGTGGTGTAAGTACAACAACTTTTAAATTGGATGTTGCAGATAAAAGCACATTGTTGTTAATTACTTAAAATAAAAAAGCCCATGAGAATCAAGGGCTTTTTTATGTGCTAGCGACTGTTATTACATCTGATTGATAATCTCATCACCAAATTCAGCCGTACCTATTTTTGTAGCACCTTCCATTTGGGAAGAAAAGTCACCCGTCACGCGTTTAGACTGAATCGCCTTGGCGACTCCAGACATGATTAAATCAGCAGCTTCTGTCCAACCCATGTGACGCAACATCATTTCTGCAGAAAGAATCAATGAGCTTGGATTAGCAATGTTTTTGCCAGCAATATTAGGTGCAGTGCCATGCGTTGCTTCAAACATGGCGGTGCTATCACTTAAATTTGCACCTGGAGCAATACCGATACCGCCAACTTGTGCAGCCAGTGCATCGCTCATATAGTCGCCATTCAAGTTTAATGCTGCGACCACGTCGTAATCACTGGGATGCAACAGAATTTCTTGCAAGAATGCATCAGCAATGCAGTCTTTAATGACAATGCCATTTGGCAATTCACACCATGGGCCGCCTTTTATTTCTACAGCACCAAACTCTTCTTTTGCTAGTTCATAACCCCAATCTCTGAAACCACCTTCAGTAAACTTCATGATATTACCTTTATGGGTAATCGTCACTGATTTGCGGTTGTTGTCGATGGCATACTGAATTGCTTTACGAATTAACCGTTTGCTGCCGTCAATCGAAACAGGTTTAATGCCAATAGCAGATGATTCAGGGAAGCGAATTTTCTTACGCATACCCATGTCGCTTAAGAATTGAATCACTTTCTTCACTTCATCAGTGCCAGCTGCCCACTCAATCCCAGCATAAATGTCTTCGGTATTTTCACGGAAAATCACCATATCTGTTTTTTCAGGGTATTTGACTGGGCTGGGTACGCCTGTGAAATATTGGATTGGACGTAAGCAAACAAATAAATCTAGCTCTTGACGTAAAGCTACGTTTAATGAGCGAATGCCACCGCCAACAGGTGTTGTGAGTGGACCTTTAATTGAAATAACATAATCTTTAAGCGCAGCCTTTGTTTCAGCAGAGAGCCATGTATCTTCATCATAAATCTTAGTCGATTTCTCACCAGCATAAACTTCCATCCAAGAAATTTTACGCTTTTTGCCGTAAGCTTTTTCTACAGCAGTGTCGACGACTTTCATCATTGGCGGAGTAATATCTACGCCAATGCCATCGCCTTCAATAAATGCGATAATAGGATTGTTGGGGACAATCAGTTTATTGCCTTCACCGATGGTGATTTTTTCACCAGTACTTGGAACCTTTATTTTTGATGCCATTACACGTTTCCTAAAAAATGATAATTTTGTTCAACAAGCCTTTTAATGTGGTCTGTCAATTCAGTGCACACGAAAAGCACCAAACATTAAAAGACTATATAGATATTCCGAATGTATATGCAGCGGGTC
>JAHZMC010000061.1 GCA_022599515.1 Betaproteobacteria bacterium | reverse complement strand
CCAACTTCACGAACCGCCCGTTTTAGCTCACCATTAGGCGTTTATGATTTCCAAAAGCGTTCAAGTTTGATTATGGTTTCCAGCGATGGCGCACAAAAATTAGGCAAGATTGCATCGACATTGGCTTATGGTGAAAGCTTACAAGCGCATGCAAGATCCGCTGAATATAGACTGAAATAGACAGATTAAAGTTAAGGTATGAAAGTAAAAGCATGAGTCAGTTTTGGAGTGGTATTGTTCATGAGTTGACGCCTTATGTACCAGGCGAGCAGCCTAAAGTGCAAGATTTAATTAAGCTAAATACCAACGAAAATCCTTATGGCCCCAGTCCAAAAGTCATCGCTGCAATTACAGCAGAGGCGACTGATGCTTTAAGGTTATATCCAGATCCAAATTCTGAACGATTAAAAACAGTGATTGCGGATTATCATGGTTTATCAGCAGCGCAAGTGTTTGTTGGAAATGGTTCCGATGAAGTATTAGCACATGTGTTTCAAGCGCTATTAAAGCATTCACGACCGCTACTTTTCCCCGATATTACTTACAGTTTTTATCCCGTTTATTGTGGTTTATATGGCATCGAATATGAAGCTATTCCACTTGATCGCCATTTTGAAATTAATATTCATAATTACGATCGACCAAATGGAGGGATTATTTTTCCTAATCCCAATGCGCCAACGGGTATTCCACTTGAGTTGGATAAGATTGAAGCCTTATTACAAAAAAATCGATATTCTGTCGTCGTTGTTGATGAGGCTTATGTCGATTTTGGTACGGAATCTGCGGTTAGGTTAATTAACACTTATCCGAATTTATTAGTGACGCAAACACTGTCTAAAGCACGCTCGCTAGCTGGACTGCGACTTGGTTTTGCCCTCGGTCATCCAGATTTAATAGAAGCACTTACTCGCGTAAAAGATAGTTTTAACTCTTATCCAGTTGATAGACTAGCGGAAGCAGGAGCTATTGCAGCAATGCAAGATGTTGATTATTTTGAAGCAATGCGTGAAAAAGTCATTGCTGCACGCGATTCATTGGTAAAAAAAATGGAAGCGATTGGCTTTGTTATATTGCCTTCTGGGGCCAACTTTATTCTTGCTAAACATCCCAGCATTGATGGTGAAACGCTTGCACAAAAGCTACGTGAGCAACGCATCATCGTTAGACATTTTAAAAAACCTAAGCGTATTGCACCATTTGTAAGAATCACGATTGGAACCGAGCTAGAAATGGCGCAGTTATTGAAGGCATTCACATTCATCGTGTCGACATAAGTCAATTTTTACCTAATATATACTTAGGATTTGTATTTAAATGCGACTAAATTGTTGAAATTATCTACAAATTGCGGTTATGATGTCGGAATATACACTTAAGTCCATTTAATGTGGTGTTGCTAAGTGGATACAAAATTAAATTTTAATTGTTTTAATCGAGCAAACTCGGAGGAAGACTTATCATGGCACAAACCCAGATGGCATTAGATTCACTAGACTTTGACGCAACAGTAGCACTAGCTGCTAAAGTTGCACCACACGTTGATATTTTAGAAATTGGTACACCATGCATTAAGCATAACGGTATTGAGTTGCTAAAAACATTACGTGCAAAATTCCCAAACAACAAAATCTTAGTTGATTTGAAAACAATGGATGCTGGTTTCTACGAAGCTGAGCCATTTTACAAAGCTGGTGCAGACATCTGTACAGTATTAGGTACTGCAGATATTGGTACAATCAAAGGTGTAATTGATGTTGCTAACAAATACGGCAAAATGGCACAAGTTGATTTAATCAACGTTAAAGACAAAAAGGCACGCACATTAGAAGTGGCTAAATTAGGTGCGCATATTATTGGTGTTCATACTGGTTTAGATCAACAAGCTGCTGGTCAAACACCATTTGGCGATTTGGCAATGGTTACTGGTTTAAAAACAGGTGCTAAAGTATCTGTTGCTGGTGGTGTTAAAGCCGCTACAGCTGCTCAAGTTGTTGAAGCTGGTGCTGATATTGTTGTTGCTGGTGCTGCTATTTACGGCGCTGCTGACCCTGCTGCATCTGCAGCTGAAATCACAGGCATTGTACACGCTGGCAACACAAGTGCAGGCGGTATGAAATGGTTGCCATGGGTCATTATTGCTGGTGCAGTATTGTTAGGTTTATACCTATTAAACGGTGGTTCAGCTGATCAAGCGGTTGAAGCAACTGATCCAGCAATGGAGCAAGTTGGTGAGACAATGGACGAAGCAGGTGCTGCAGTAACTGAAGCAGTTGATGCAGCACAAGAATAAGTTAACGCTGAATAATTGGTTGAAGTAATAAAAAAAGCCGACCTGTGGTCGGCTTTTTTTATTGCAATTTTGCGCAAGGTCGCGAGATTGGGTTAAAATGCACTTAAATCTTTGAAATTAATTACAGTTTTACATTAATCCTATGCGTCAAGCCGAAGTTACTCGCGATACTCTTGAAACACAAATTACAGTCTCTATCAATATAGATGGTACTGGAAAATCACAATTTGAAACTGGCATCGGTTTTTTAGATCATATGTTAGATCAAGTCGCACGTCATGGCATGATGGACATTAGTGTAAAAGCCAAAGGTGATTTGCATATTGATGCGCACCACACGGTTGAAGATATTGGCATCACTTTAGGTCAAGCTTTTCTAAAAGCGCTAGGTGATAAGAAAGGCATTAATCGATACGGGCATGCTTATGTGCCGCTTGATGAAGCGCTATCTCGCGTTGTGCTGGATTTGTCTGGCCGTCCAGGCTTAGCGTTTAATTGCGAATTTACCCGCGCTGCAATTGGCGAGTTTGATGTGGATTTGTTTCATGAGTTTTTCCAAGGATTCACCAATCATGCGTTAGTGACATTGCATGTGGATAATCTAAAAGGCCATAACTCGCATCACCAAGCTGAAACCATCTTTAAGGCATTTGGTCGTGCATTACGCATGGCGGTGACCGCGGATGAACGCATGGCTGGCGTTATGCCTTCCACAAAAGGCGTGCTATAAACTCAATTTCTTTGTTGTGAATTAAATGAAAAAAATAGATATCGCCGTGGTTGATTATGGCATGGGAAACTTAAAATCCGTCTCAAAAGCTATCGAGCATGTAGCATCTAATAAGACGGTATTAGTCACTAGTAACCCAGACGAAATTGATGGCGCAGACCACGTTGTCTTTCCAGGCCAAGGTGCAATGCCAGAGTGTATGCAAGAGTTAGATGCGCGTGGCTTACATGAAGCCGTTATCAATGCAGCTAAAACGAAGCCTTTTTTGGGTATTTGTATCGGCTTACAAATGTTGTTTGATCACTCTGAGGAGGGCGACATTAAAGGTCTGGGCTTGTTTCAAGGCAATGTTAAGAAATTTTCATTGGAAAATAAAGTTGATGATGCGGGTGCAAAGCTGAAAGTACCGCATATGGGATGGAATCAAGTTTATCAAAATGACAAGCCACATGAGATGTGGAACAACATTGCCAATGAGGAACGTTTTTATTTTGTACATAGCTACTATGTCAGTCCAGAAGATAAAGACTGTGCCGTTGGGTTTGGCGAATACCCTGAGCGGTTTGTATGCGCAGTGGCAAAAGAGAATATTTTTGCCGTTCAGTTTCACCCAGAAAAAAGTGCACACGCAGGATTGCAATTGCTTAGCAATTTTGTAAACTGGAAACCTTAATAATCATTTTTTGAGTAAGTTACTAATAATACTATGTTAATTATCCCAGCAATTGATCTTAAAGATGGGCATTGTGTCCGTCTCAAACAAGGCGATATGGAAGCGTCTACCGTTTTTTCAGAAGACCCTGGCGCGATGGCCAAACATTGGTTAGACCAAGGTTGTGAGCGACTGCATTTGGTCGATTTAAATGGCGCATTTGCAGGTAAACCTGTGAATGAAGCAGCAATTAAATCGATTGTTAGCGCAATCGGTGGCCAGATACCGATTCAACTTGGTGGTGGCATTCGTGATTTGGATACGATTGAGCGTTACTTAGATGATGGTATTGATTATGTAATTTTAGGCACAGCTGCTGTAAAAAACCCAGGCTTCTTGCACGAAGCATGTTATGCCTTTCCTGGCCAAGTGATTGTTGGTTTAGATGCTAAAGACGGTAAGGTTGCTATTGATGGCTGGTCAAAATTAACCGGTCATGATGTGATTGATTTGGCTAAAAAGTATGAAGATTATGGCGTCAGTTCGATTGTGTACACTGATATTGGTCGTGATGGCATGATGACGGGCGTTAACATTGAGGCAACGGTCGCATTGGCGCAAGCCTTGATGATTCCTGTGATTGCTTCTGGTGGTGTAACCAATTTAGATGATGTGCGTAAGCTTTGTGACGTTGAAAGTGAAGGCATTATTGGTACGATTACTGGTCGCGCTATTTATGAAGGTTCATTAGATTTTGCCGCTGCACAAGCGTTAGCGAATGAGTTGTCCCTAAATGCTAGCTAAACGCATCATTCCTTGTATGGATGTCACGGCTGGCCGTGTTGTAAAAGGGGTTAATTTTTTAGAGTTGCGCGATGCAGGTGACCCCGTCGAGATTGCCAAACGCTATGATGATCAAGGCGCTGATGAGCTGACTTTCCTTGACATTACAGCAACTTCAGATGACCGTGACTTAATCTTACATATTATTGAGGATGTCGCTAGTCAGGTTTTTATTCCTTTAACAGTGGGCGGTGGCGTGCGTGCAGTTGATGACGTGCGTAGGTTGCTGAACGCGGGTGCTGATAAAGTCAGCATTAATACGACAGCTGTTTTTAATCCACAAATGGTTGCCGATGCAACTGCGCGATTTGGTTCGCAATGTATTGTGGTCGCGATTGATGCAAAAAAAGTGGACAACCAGCCGTTTGAGTGGGAAGTATTTACCCACGGTGGGCGCAAACCAACGGGTCTCGATGCCGTTGCCTGGGCTAAAAAAATGGTTGGATTAGGCGCTGGCGAATTGTTAGTGACCAGCATGGATAGAGACGGCACCAAAATTGGTTTTAATAATGAGCTTAATCGCGCAATCTCGGATGCGGTTGAAGTGCCATTGATTGCTTCTGGCGGCGTTGGTAATTTACAGCATTTAGTCGATGGTATCAAAATTGGTGGTGCCGATGCTGTATTGGCAGCTAGTATTTTTCATTATGGAGAGTACACGGTGAATGAAGCAAAAGCCTATATGCAAGCACACAATATTGAAGTAAGGTTGTAAAATCCAAACATGAATTGGCTAGATAAAATACACTGGGATGATGATGGACTTGTGCCCGTTATTGCACAAGAGTATAACAGCGGGAAAGTATTGATGTTCGCATGGATGAACCGTGAGGCATTAATGCTGACCAATGAAACCAAACGCGCTGTTTATTGGTCACGGTCTCGCCAAAAGTTGTGGCGTAAAGGTGAAGAGTCGGGTCATGCGCAATTGGTGCATGAAGTTCGTCTAGACTGCGATGAAGACGTTGTGTTGATTGTCGTGGAACAAATTGGTGGTATCGCCTGCCATACAGGAAGACATAATTGCTTTTTTAAAAAGTTAGAAAACGGGCAGTGGCAAATAGACCAGCCCGTCATTAAAAACCCTGAAGATATTTATAAGCCAACTGCATGAGTGATATATTAAATCGATTAGCGGAGTTGTTAGAACAGCGTAAAGCGGCTGACCCTAGCTCATCCTACGTTGCCAAGTTGTATGCAAAAGGCATGGATAGTATCCTTAAAAAAGTGGGTGAAGAAGCCACTGAAACGGTGATTGCTGCTAAAGGGGGTAATAAAGAAGAGATTATTTATGAAACAGCAGACTTATGGTTTCATACGCTAGTGATGCTGGCGAAGGCGGATTTAAAACCGCAAGATATTCTTGATGAGCTTGCTAGACGAGAAGGCTTGTCTGGCATAGATGAAAAAAATGCACGGCAACAAGATTAATATTGAGATAAGCACTTTTAAAACACAAGGTGAATAGCATGACGGCAGATTGTCTTTTTTGTAAGATTGTAGCAGGCAATATCCCAGCTACCACTATCTATGAAGATGATGATGTCATTGTATTTAATGATATTAAGCCGATGGCAAAGGTTCACTTTTTAATTGTGCCTAAGCTACATTTAGACAGCTTAAAAAGCTGCGATGTTTCGCATCAACAGTTGTTAGGTAAGATGTTATTGTTGGCACCTAAGTTAGCAGCAGAGCAAGGTTTACAAGGTTTTAAAACCTTAATTAATACTGGACGCGAAGGCGGTCAAGAGGTATTTCATATACACGTACATGTTTTTGGTGGCGGCTTGCCAAATACTTAAATATAAGGAGATTGTAATGGGGTTCTCAAGTCCTTGGCATTGGTTGGTGGTATTGTTAATTGTTGTGTTAATTTTCGGTACTAAAAAATTACGCAATATCGGTAGTGATGTTGGTGGTGCGGTGAAAGAGTTTAAAAAGGCCATGAAAGATAATGGCGCTGAAGATAGCTCTGATAAAACTGGCACAACTATAGAAGGTGAAGTGACAGAAAAAAACAAGCAGTAACATGTTAGACGACAGTCACTATGTTTGATATTTCTTTTGCAGAATTGATGATCATTGCAGTCGTTGGATTGCTGGTTATCGGCCCTGATAAGCTACCGCAAGTAGCGCGGACAGCAGGTGCTTTTATGGGGCGTTTGCAACGCTATGTTTCACAAGTGAAAGAGGAAGTAAATCGTGAAGCTCGATTTGAAGATTTGCAGAATCTACAGCGAGAGATTCAACAAGGTGCTAACCATGTAAAGGCAAGTATCATGGATGGCGCAAATGAAGTACGCACTGCCATGAATGCTGTTGAAGAGAGTGTGAAGCCGAAGCGTCCGTCTACACTAACTGCCTCACCAGTTAAGAAAACGCCTGTAAAAAGAACTGTGGCAAAAAAGCCACCTATTAAAAAGTCACCTACTCAAGCAGCAAAAAAAACCATTAAACGCCCTGTACCGAAAACCAAAATAAAAATCGAAGAGGCTTAAGCGTTGACGCCTACCGAATCCCTTATTTCACATTTGATTGAATTACGTAATCGATTGCTAAAAGTCGTTGTGGGAATGCTATTGGTATTTGTAGGCCTATTTCCATTTGCTAATAAAGTCTACGCTCTACTTGCAGCGCCAATGCTGGATAAGTTGCCAGAAGGCACGCAAATGATCGCAACTGCCGTTGTAACGCCTTTTTTTGTACCAATGAAAGTGGCGATGATGGCGGCCTTTTTAATCTCATTACCACATACCTTGTATCAACTTTGGATGTTTGTAGCGCCTGGCTTATATGCCCATGAGAAAAAATTGATGCTACCAGCCATTGTAATCAGTAGCTTGCTCTTTTTATGCGGAATGGCTTTTGCGTACTTTTTGGTGTTCCCCGTTGTCTTTTCTTTTATCGTCAGTAGCGCGCCGGTCGGCGTGGCCGTGATGACTGACATTGCTGAATATTTAGACTTTGTGATGACGCTGTTTCTAGCGTTTGGCTTTGCATTTGAGGTGCCAGTTGCGGTGGTATTAATGGCGCATTTTGGCTGGGTCAATGTGGCACAATTGAGAGAGATGCGTGGTTATGTCATTGTGGGCGCTTTTGTACTGGCGGCAATTTTTACACCGCCAGATATTATTTCTCAGTTTATGCTAGCTATCCCGCTTTGGCTATTATATGAAGCTGGCATCTTATTTGTAAGACTGACGCAGCCCAAAAATAACAGTATCCACGCTAGCCTTAAATGATTACTCTGAAGGCGGCGCTGGTCGTTTGCCAATCAATATTTTAATGTCCATTTTTTTCTGAGCGCGCACGATTTTTAGCATTGCATTTTTATTGGGCTCAAGTACAGCAATTAAATTTAACATGGTTGCGCTATTGAGAACGGGCTTGTCATTGATGGCAACTAATATATCGCCAGCTTTTAATCCAGCACGGTCTGCGGGGCTGTTTGTTAATACACCTGCGACTAATGCGCCTGATGCAGAGGATAAGCCAAAAGATTCAGCTAACTCTGGCGTTAAGTTCTGCGCTTCCACACCCACCCAGCCTCTTGTAACGGCACCTTCTTTTGTAATTTGTTCGATCACTTGTTTAGCAATGCTGATTGGGATGGCGAAGCCGATTCCCATGCTCCCGCCGTTGCGAGAGTAGATAGCACTATTAATGCCGACAAGATTACCTGCGGCGTCAATCAGCGCACCACCAGAGTTTCCTGGATTAATGGATGCATCGGTTTGGATGAAATTTTCGTAAGTGTTAATGCCTAAATGATTGCGGCCAAGTGCGCTAACAATACCTTGTGTAACGGTTTGGCCAACACCAAAAGGGTTGCCGATAGCAAGTACAACATCGCCGACCTCTAATTTATCCGAACTTGCGAAAGTAATAGAAGGCAAGTTTTTCGCATCAACGTGTAATAATGCTAAATCCGATTCTGGGTCTGCGCCTACAAGCGTCGCTGATAGTTTTCGACCATCAGCAAGCGCAACTTCAATGGCATCTGCTGACGCGATGACATGATTATTCGTCAGGATTAATCCATCTTGGCTAACGATAACGCCGCTTCCAAGGCTGTTATCAGAAGGGGCCTCTTGCTCATCCTCTTCTTGATCGCCAAAAAAGTGTCTGAATAAGGGGTCGTCCATAAACTGTTGATGAGGGTTGATGCTTTTGCTAAAAGTAAAAATATTGACAACAGCTGGCATCGCTTTTTTTGCAGCACCACTATAGGTGCTAGCAGGCTTGGCAGATTCCTCGGATGTTGCTTGCTGAATAACAATTGGCTTTTGATTAAACTTCAGTAAATCCAGCTTAAATGTCTGCAGCATAAATAATATGCCCAAACAGATCGTGACTGTTTGAGCAAAAATGAGCCATGTTTTTCGCATATCTTTAGAGTTTAGTATAAGAATTGTTTAGTATAGGTGAAAACGAATGAATTATTAACAATTAAGGATAAGTCTGATGCAGTTAAGTGAACTCAATCAATATTTAATCCAATTTTTACAGTCAGAAAAATTTAGTGATTATTGTCCAAATGGATTGCAAGTAGAAGGTAGGCGTGAAGTCAATAAGATTGTCACTGGTGTGACGGCTAGTTTAGCGTTATTAGAGCGTGCGCACGCAGCTAACGCTGATGCAATCTTAGTGCATCATGGTTATTTTTGGCGTGGTGAATCTCAACCCATTACAGGTATTAAAATGCGACGGTTAAAATTTTTATTAGCTAATGAGTTGAATCTTTTTGCCTACCATCTGCCATTAGATGCACATCCAGAAGTAGGTAATAATGTCATGCTTGGCGAGGTCCTGGGTTTGAAAATAGCAGGATGGTTAGATGATAAAAATATGATTGCTTGGTCTACATTAGGGCAAGCTCAATCCTTGCAAAAGATTGCTGATGCGATTAGTGCTAAGTTAAATAGACAAGTGC
The DNA here is from genome assembly GCA_022599515.1 of Betaproteobacteria bacterium. Classification (GTDB taxonomy): domain Bacteria; phylum Pseudomonadota; class Gammaproteobacteria; order Burkholderiales; family Methylophilaceae. The sequence goes on along the minus strand of JAHZMC010000061.1, from coordinate 4,713 downwards.
AATTAGTTGGTGACCCAAACAAATCAGTGCAAACTGTCGCTTGGTGTACAGGTGCAGCGCAAGGTTATATTGAGCAAGCGATTAACGCTGACATAGATGTTTTTATCAGCGGAGAAATATCTGAGCAAACGGTTCATTTAGTGCGAGAATCTAATACGGCTTATATTGCTGCGGGGCATCACGCAACGGAGCGCTACGGTATTCAGGCTTTAGGCGCGCATTTGGCAGAAAAACTGTCTATACGACACGAATTTATCGATATAGATAATCCAGTTTAATCGATATTAATCAATGATTTAAATAATATTATTTGGATTAATAGTTTTTAAAATGTATAATCGCGCTTATTCTTATTGTATTTAATCACACTTCAAAAGAGCGAGCAAAGGAAGTCGATGTCAGTTTCAGATTCAGAAAAAGAGAAGTCAGTAAAAAGTAGCGCGCTGTCGTTTCAAGAGCCGTCTCAGGTTGATAAAGAAAAAAGACAGTTTTTAGTCGTAGCAACTGCTGCCGTCGGCGCTGCTGGCGCAGCAACTGCAGCAATTCCATTTGTAGGCAGTATGTTGCCTAGCGAGCGTGCCAAAGCAGCTGGCGCTCCTGTAGAGGTGGATGTTAGTGACATTGCACCTGGACAAATTAAAACAGCAGAATGGCGTGGTCAGCCCGTTTGGATTATTAAGCGAACTGATGAAATGACTGCGGAATTGCCAAAGCATAATGATCAATTGTCAGATCCAATGTGTGAGGTGACTTCTCAACAACCTGCCTATTGTCAAAATGCAGACCGTTCTATCAAGCCGAATATCGGTGTTGTGGTTGGTATTTGCACCCACTTAGGTTGTTCGCCAACTGCAAAGCTAGAGCAAGGTGGTGATATGGGTGCTGGTTGGACGGGTGGCTTTTATTGCCCATGTCATGGCTCAAAATTCGATTTAGCTGGCCGTGTGTTCAAAGGCTCTCCAGCGCCGACCAATTTGGTAGTGCCTCCTCATTCCTATATTGATGAGAACACGTTGATTATCGGTGTTGAAGCTGAGATGGAGGCGTAAAAGATGGCTGATAATAAACAAAAACCAAGTGAAGTTATCGCTAATGTTGTTGGATGGGTAGATCGTCGTTTCCCATTAACCAGTACAATGAAAGCGCATTTGACAGAGTATTACGCACCTAAGAATTTTAACTTTTGGTATTTCTTTGGTTCATTAGCAATGTTGGTTTTAGTGATGCAGATTTTAACGGGCATCTTCTTAACCATGCACTATAAACCTTCAGCGGCTGAAGCATTTGCATCCGTGGAATATATTATGCGCGACGTATTTGGCGGGAATATTATTCGCTATATGCACTCAACAGGCGCCTCTATGTTTTTTGTGGTGGTCTATTTGCATATGTTCCGCGGCATTATTTATGGTTCTTACAGAACACCACGTGAATTAATTTGGTTGTTTGGCGTGGGTATATTTTTAGCGCTAATGGGTGAGGCTTTCTTTGGCTACTTATTGCCTTGGGGGCAAATGTCCTATTGGGGTGCGCAGGTCATTACTAGCTTATTTGGTACGGTTCCATTTATTGGACCGGATTTAATGGAGTGGTTGCGCGGTGATTTCTTGACTGCAGATGCGACATTAAACCGCTTCTTTGCATTCCATGTGATTGCATTGCCTTTAGTCTTACTGGGCTTGGTTATGGTGCATTTGGTTGCTTTGCATGAGGTTGGCTCTAATAACCCAGATGGTGTCGAAATTAAAGCGAGTAAAGATAAGAAAACGGGCATCCCATTAGATGGTATTCCTTTCCATCCTTATTACACGGTGAAAGATATTGTCGGTGTTGTGGTGTTTTTGATGGTGTTTGCCGCGATTGTATTCTTTGCGCCAGAAATGGGTGGCTATTTCTTGGAGCATAACAACTTCATTCCAGCTGACCCGCTGAAAACGCCAGAGCATATTGCACCAGTTTGGTATTTTACGCCCTACTATTCTATTCTGCGCGCAGTGCCACCAGTGTTGAACTCTCAGTTTCCTGGCGTTGCTGCAATGGGATTGTCGGTTGTGGTGTTTGCATTCCTGCCATGGTTAGACAAGAGTCCAGTCAAGTCGATACGTTATCGCGGAAGCTTATATAAGCGTTGGTTAGTGGCATTTGTGGTGAGCTTCTTTGTATTGGGTTATCTAGGTACGGAGCCTTCAAATGTATGGGGTCAATTTGGCGCATGGGCAGGAGGCGCTGATCGTGCAACGGTTGTTGCTCGTATTTTTACCGCAATTTACTTTTTATTCTTTTTGTTGATGCCGTGGTATACCGCACGAGACAAAACTAAACCTGTGCCAGAAAGGGTGACGTATTAACATGAAAAAGCTATTAGTCATTATTGCGCTTTTGCCGATAATTGCGTTTGCAAACACGGCAGCAGTTACAGAGTCAGCGCCGATAGACCCGTCTAATCAGGCTTCATTGCAACGTGGTGCGCGCACCTTTATTAACAGCTGTTTAAACTGCCATAGTGCCAACTATATGCGGTATAACCGTTTAGTTGATATTGGGTTAACTGAAAAAGAGATTAAAGAAAATCTACTCTTTGCAGGCGATAAAGTGGGTGATCCAATGCGAATTGCAATGGACCCACAGGATGCAAAAAAATGGTTCGGTGTTACCCCGCCTGATTTGTCCGTTGAAGTGAGAGCGCGCGGGGTTGATTGGTTATATGCCTATATGCGTGGTTTTTATAAGGACGAAACGACGCCAAGTGGCTGGAATAATATTGTGTTTGATAAAGTCGCCATGCCGCATGTTTTTTATCAACAGCAGGGCGAGCAAATCTTGAATCACGAGACGCATGAGTTGGAGTTGGTTAAGCCAGGTCGTTTAAATCCAGCAGAGTACGATGCTTTTGTTGCAGATTTAACCAACTATATGGCGTTTATGGCAGAGCCTGCTAAAGCGCAAAGAAAGAGTTTAGGTATTTGGGTATTGTTATTTTTGGGTGTGTTGCTGGTATTAACGAAGAAAGTCAAAGCAGCTTACTGGAAAGATATTAAATAAAATTTATAACGAACGCTTACGATTTATAAATAGATAAGCGCATTAGAGGGTGAAGTAATTATGATGAAATTATATTCAGGCTCGGTCGACCCTTTTAGTCACCGTTGTCGTATTGTGTTGTTTGAAAAAGGCATGGATTTTGAAGTAATTGATGTCGATTTAGCTAACAAGACAGAAGATCTTGCTGTGTTGAATCCTTATGGAAATGTACCTGTGTTGGTGGAGCGTGATTTGGTGTTGTCGGAAGCCAATATTATCAATGAGTATATTGATGAGCGCTTCCCGCATCCACAGTTAATGCCAGCCGATCCTGTCATGCGCGCACGTGCAAGGCTTTTCCTTCATAACTTTGAGAAAGACTTATTTAGTCACATTGAAGATTTGGAGTCGGAAGATGAAGGGCGCGTTGCTAAAGCACGCAAGATTGTACGTGATAACCTGACGCAATTAGTGCCTATTTTTAGCAAACGAGATTACTTGCTTGGAGATGAATACTCCATGTTAGATGTTGCAGTGACGCCTTTATTATGGCGCTTGGAGCATTATGGTATTGAGATGCCGAGTCAAGCTTTGCCATTGTTGAAGTATGCAGAGCGCTTATTCTCACGTCCGTTATATGCAGATGCAATGACGCCTTCAGAAAAAGTAATGCGTCGATAACCATGGCTAATACGTTAGGGTCAACTAAACCATATATGGTGCGCGCCATTCATGAATGGTGCGTCGATAATGCGCTAACGCCACATTTATTAGTCGTGGTCAATGCGCAGACAAAAGTGCCAAAAGCATTTGTCAAGAATGGTGAAATTGTCCTTAATCTCAATTACTCAGCAACCAAAGACTTGCATATCGATAATGATGCGGTTGTCTTTTCTGCACGATTTGGTGGTGTAGCACAGAATTTATATGTTCCAATGGATGCGGTGCGTGGCATTTTCGCCAGAGAAAATGGGCAAGGTATGTTTTTTGAGCTGGGCTCGCCAGCGCAGACCGTTTCTGATGAAGGTGAAGCGGAAGAGGCTGACGTAAAAAAACAATCTAAGCAAGATGCGAGCAAAAAACGCCCAAGCTTAACTATCGTTAAATAAAATTTGTAAAATAATAAGATTTTTTTGAAAAAACACTAGCGTTCAAAATAAAAATAATGCTATAGTCACGCCTCAAATAAAGCGCCGGATTAGCTCAGATGGTAGAGCAGCGCACTTGTAATGCGAAGGTCATCAGTTCGATTCCGATATCCGGCACCAAATATCTTTAAGAATCATTGTAGTTAAAATGTAAAATTTGCCACTTGTAGTGGCTTTTTTATGTGTGATTTTGTTTGACAGTAGCTTAAAAGTTAAGCATAATCGCGGGTTCGGTTAGGAGGGGTGGCCGAGTGGTTAAAGGCGACGGACTGTAAATCCGTTCTCTCTGAGTACGAAGGTTCGAATCCTTCCCCCTCCACCATTAAATTTAGATGGGCGTTTGAAAAAGAAATAAGAAGTGTTGTAGGCAAGCCGCAGTGCGGGAGTAGCTCAGTTGGTAGAGCTTCAGTTTTCCAAACTGAATGTCGCGAGTTCGAGCCTCGTCTCCCGCTCCAAACATGGCATTCGTTTTGGAAAGTGTAATTAGCCCATGTGGCTCAGTGGTAGAGCACTCCCTTGGTAAGGGAGAGGTCGCGGGTCCGAT